>CAXRIF010000001.1:0-90063 GCA_964231325.1 Rickettsiales bacterium
CGCAGTGCTTCCTTTTCTACACTACCCAACGTAGTGCAGGCAGAAAGCGCCGCCATGGTCATGATTGTAAGTGATTTTTTCATCAGGTTACCTCCTTATTATTGCTACATTACTGTAACGAGGTATCCCTCATGTGGCACCCGATGGTGCCGGGAGGTTAGAAAAGTCACAAAGCGACCCGCAGCGTATTCACCGCAAGCGGTTGTTGTATTCCGCCGCCCTCCCAACATAGGGGAGGACATTTCGTAAATACCTGTCCGATGTATCTTTGTGAGGTTTCTACGCCTCGTCACGGCAATTAGCATAGTTTATTCAAGGTAGAAGTAAACATTTTTAGTCGGAATTTCAGCATCCCCCGGTTTTATTAGGTTAGCGTGCTTACACACTCATTTTGCTGGAAAACATAGATTTTTTTGTTAGATAGGGTAATATGAAGCAAGTCTGTTTGGCATTCTCAAAAAAAATTGAGGGATGGCTGCCATTACCGCGTATAAGGGGTATAAATCAGGCTACAAGGAACAAACAAATGTTACATAAAATGTTAAACAGATTGCTAAATATACACTTCAATGAAGCTCCAGCCGATCACCGATTGGACAGGTTAGAGCAAGATGTATGGCGCAAAATCCATGCTGCTAGCGCCGAGATGGTGCAGCCATGGTATGATAAAATGGCACTCGCATTTGCCGTGCCGCAATTTCGTATGGCGGCCATCGCCATGGCTTTGGTGATCGGCATTACCGTCAGCCCGGTGATGAATCCCGGCCCAGCTATTGCCTCCAGTGGTGATGTCTTGGGCATGAGTGTATTTAGCACCAATTCACCATATTTAACTTCCAATCTAATCGAGCGCATCAAATGAAGAAACGCTATATCAACGCCACCATTTTTGTACTGATATTATTGGCAGTTGCTTTTGGTGGTCAATATATAGGCACCCATTACATGCAAGGGCATGATCATGGCCAGCATACGGATGCAGCAGGCTGGCATAAGCTATTGCATGATCGTCTCAATATCACTGCCGAGCAAGACAATCAGCTGGTCAATATTGAAAAGCGCTACCGCCAGCGCCGTATGTATTTAGAAGAGCAAATGCGCCTGGCCAATATGGAGCTGTCTGAAGCCATTAAAGCTGATAAATCTTTTAGCCCGAACGTACAGGCTGCCACCGATAAAATTCACCACGCCATGGGTGAGCTGCAAAAGGCGACATTGGAACATCTGTTTGAGATGCGCCCCATCCTAACCGATGAGCAGAATCAAAAATTGGAGCAGATGGTCACCGATGCGCTTTACGAGAACAAATAATGAAACGATTGATGATACCACAGAGGATAAACACCTCGTTTTACTGGTAAGCGAAGGTCGTGAAGATGCACTGAATGTGCTGATGGGTCGTTATAAGCACAAGCTGTTCGCCTTTATTTCCCGCTACGTTAAAGATGAAGATGCTGCCTATGATATTTTGCAGGAAACCTTTATCCGCCTGCATTTCAAAGCCGACACCTACAAACCCGCCTATACATTTTCCACCTGGCTCTACCAAATCGCCATTAATCTGTGCCGTGATTGGGGCAGAAAGCAAAAAGTTAGGCAGTTTTTATCACTTGATGCCGCCATTGGCGGTGAAGAAAGCAGCAGCTCCTACCATGACGTTATAGCTGATCCTGGCAATAACGTGGAAGATCTGGCCGATACGCGCCAGCAGCTCCATATTCTCGATCAGGAAATTCAGAAACTACCGCATAAGCTCAAAACCGCGCTGATCCTGTTTGCGGTGGAAGGACATTCGCAGGAAATCTGCGCAGAATTATTAAATGTAACCCCCAAAACGGTGGAAACCCGCGTCTATCGCGCTCGTAAAATTCTAGCTGAAAAATTAGCAAAGAATTTTTGAGGGATAGACGCATATGTTTCGTACCAGTGCTAATAAAATGAGGAAACCCTATGGCCATACGTTCTTTGATACTAACCTTTTTGATTCTGTTTTCTGCCACCAGCGCTAAAGCAGAGACATTTGACGATTATGTGCAGCGCCTGGCCGAGCACCCACAAGTTACCCGGATATTAGAGCAAGGCACACGGTTTAAAGAACTTTCTGATGGCGAAATGGGCCTGCCTGATCCCAGCATTATCCTCGGTGTTGATAATTTGCCGGTCAATGATCCTGCCTTTGACCAATTCCTGCCCAGCTCTAAGGTGATCGGCTTTAAACAACAAATCCCCAGCTATTCCCTGCGCAAAGCCAAATCCGAAAGGCAAGAGCAACTATCCGCCAAGCAGCAGCTCATTGCCGATTATACCATGAAACGTTTGGAAGCGATGTTGGCCTCAATGCTGGCCAAGCTCGATAAGGTGAAACAGCAGGAAGCCTATGCCAAAAAACAGCTGGAGCATTACAAGTCACTGGAGGAATATTTTAAAGGCCGCCTGGAATCCGGTAGCGGTGTGTATTGGCGTTTCTCCGAGGTGGATGTGGAGCGCTCACTGGTTGAAAGTAAACTCAATGATTTAAAAGCCGAGCGTGATGATATTGAAGCGGAGCTGGTTCGCCTAGTCGGTGAAGTGCCTGCCATTCCACTTCCAAGCATTCCGCAAATCACCTGGGACAGCACTGGCGAAACGGTTTATCCGGTGCTCATTGCCAGAGAAGATATCGATATTGCCGATAAAGATGTGGATGCTGCCGATGCATCCTTCGGCCCTAATTACGGCGTGCAGGCGGTTTATAAACAGCGTGAATCCGGCGCTAATTTCCGTGGTGATGATTGGTTTAGCGTACAGGCCACCATCTCCATCCCGCTGTGGTATGAATGGAATCAGAAGCCCAAATTACGGGCGGCAGAAGCCAGCAAGCGCAGCGCCGAAAATGCTTATGATGATACCACCCGCCTGTGGAAGCGTAAATTAGATGCGCTGGCCAGCAAGCGTGATGCCACCTTGGATAATGTGATGGTGTTTGTCGAAAAAGATAAGGCACTGGATGAAATGGTTGCCGCAGCCGAGCGCACTTATGAAGCCGGTGAAACCAATTTGGATACCGTGCTCGATGCCCAGATTAACCAACTCACCATTAAATCACAATTGGCTGAAAAGCGTGCGCAACATCTAACGCTAGCCGCTGAATTTAACAGCCATATTATCGGAGATAAGTAATGAGATTACCTGCATTATTGCTGCTACTAATAGCTTTCACCATCACACCGGCACTTGCCCAGGCAGAGAAATATACCTGCCCAATGCATCCGCATTACATTGCCACTGAGGCAGGCAGCTGTCCCATTTGCGGTATGGATTTGGTGCCAATGGAAGGCGGCGATAACGCTGAGGAAGAAGATCATAGCGCCCATGAAGGTGATGGCCGCACCAAGGTCACCATCGCACCGGAAACCATTCAAAATATCGGCGTGCGCACAGAGAATGCGACCATGGCACGCTTTGGCACCGATGTCAGAAGCTATGGGTTGGTTAGCGAAAATATTCGCCTGCAGCAGGATATCTCCAGCCGCGTGGCCGGATGGGTAGAAAATCTAAAAATCACTGCCGTGGGTGATGAAGTGAAAAAAGGTGATTTACTCTTTACCCTCTATAGCCCTGAGCTGGTATCGGCGCAGCAGGATTATATCGCCGCTCTTGCCACCGGCGCTACCGGGCGCATCAACTCCAGTGCCAAGCGCCTGGAATCACTGGGCGTGCAAAAGATGACGCTGGGGCAGCTTAAAAAGAACCGCAAGAAATTTCAAAATGTACCGTTTTATGCCACCACCGATGGCATCGTCAGCAAGCTCAATGTAAGAGCCGGTACCTATGTAAAATCCGGCATGCAAATCGCCGAGATTCAGGATTATTCCAGCGTATGGATCAATATCAGCGTGGCAGAGAAAGATTTACGCTTTTTATCCAAAGACAGCAAAGCCACGGTCACCTTTCCCAATTTAGGTGGTGTGGAACGTACCGGGCGCATTGATTATATCTACCCCACCATTGATCCGGCCAGCCGCACCGGTCAGGTACGGTTAGTGTTGGATAATGCCGATGGTGCTCTAAAGCCCGGTGCATACGCGGATGTGGATTTTGAAACCGATGTGGCCAAACGCTTATCCATTCCTTCCGAGTCTATCTTAAAAAGCTCAGAAGGCGATTTTGTGGTGGTTGCCGAGGGTAACGGGCGCTTCCAGCCGCGCAATATTCAAGTGGGTATTCATAATAAAGGCCGCACCGAAGTGCTTTTCGGCATTAAGGAAGGCGATGAGATTGTCGTCAGCAGCCAGTTTTTGTTGGATTCAGAAAGTGCGCTGCGTGAATCCTTCCGCAAACTGCAAAAAGTGCAAACGCCGCTATCATTGCTAGAGGTGAAGCAGGATCAGCTGGCGATGATCAACCATCTGGTCGATGCCGCCATCTATATGCAGCAAAGCCTGACCGGCAATGCCGAGTTTGATGACAAAATGCTAATGCCAGCATTGAAGCTCAATGATCATCTGATGCCAAAATTCCGCGGCACCAAGCTGCAATTTATTTTAGAAGCCGCCGAACGTGCCATTATCTCTGCCAAGGACAGTATTACCGAAGAAGAACTCCGGGCAGGATTATCCGATTTAATGACCGCGCTAAAACCGTGGCTATTGCAAGGCAAACCGGAATATTACAAAGAAAAAGGTCTGAAACTATTTATGGATCATGGCTCCAGCAATTTATGGCTGCAGCTCGAAGATGAACCGGCGAATCCTTATGGTGAAGGCCATCCGATGCTGCAGGAATGGCCAGACAAACCTGATGCCGAAATACCTGATGCGCCAACCGCACCGGTAGGAGGCGCACATGCGGGACACTAATGATCATCTAAGCCATGACCCCACCAAATCCGGCGTAGCCAAGATCATCGAATGGTCGGTGGGCAACCAGCTGTTGGTGATGGTGGCGATGGTGGCCTTGCTGGTAGCCGGGTGGATTGCAGTCAAAAACATGCCGCTCGATGCCATCCCTGATCTATCCGATACGCAAGTGATCATCCGCACCGATTTTCCCGGCCAATCTCCGCAAATTGTCGAAGATCTGGTGACGTACCCACTTTCCACCACCATGCTGGGCTTGCCAAAGACCAAGGATGTGCGTGGTTTTTCCATGTTTGGCACCTCCTTTGTTTATATCATCTTTGAAGATGGCATCGATCAATATTGGGCCAGAAGCCGGGTGATTGAAGCCTTATCCAAAATCCAAGGAGATCTGCCTGGCAATGCCGTGCCGCAAATTGGCCCGGATGCCACCGGTGTCGGTTGGGTCTATCAATATGCCGTGGTCGATAGAAGCGGCAATCATGACCTGGCCTATCTACGCACCCTGCAGGATTGGTTTTTGAAATTTGAGCTGGCCACGGTCGAAGGTGTTTCCGAAGTCGCCAGCGTGGGTGGTTTTGTCAAAGAATACCAAGTGCTGGTCGATCCCAACCGCCTGCGTGCCTACGATGTGCCGCTGCATCGCATTACCGCTGCGGTCGGTGCTGCCAGTAAAGAAGTGGGTGGACGCGTCATTGAAAAAGGCGAAATGGAGCTGATGATCCGCTCCAAAGGTTACATCACCAATTTGGAAGAGCTAAAAAAAGTGGTGGTTTATGCCAAAAGCGGCACGCCGGTGCTGCTCTCCGATGTTGCTCGCATTATCGAAGGGCCGGAATTGCGCCGTGGCGTGGTGGAGTTAAACGGCGAAGGTGAAGTGGTTGGCGGCGTGGTAGTCATGCGCTCCGGCGAAAATGCACTGACAGTGATTGAAGGCGTAAAGAAAAAGCTGGAGGAATTAAAACCCGGCTTGCCCGAAGGTGTGGAGATTGAAACGGTTTATGACCGTGCACCACTGATTGAAGGCGCGGTGGAATATTTGCGTACCAAGCTGATTGAAGAAGGTATCGTGGTAGCGCTGATCAGTATCATATTCCTGCTGCATGCCCGATCAGCCTTTGTGGCAATCATCACCTTGCCGCTGGGTGTGCTGGCCGCATTCATTGTGATGTCAGCGCAAGGCATTACCGCCAACATCATGTCGCTTGGCGGGATTGCCATTGCCATTGGTGCCATGGTCGATGCCTCGATTGTGATGGTAGAAAACGCCCACCGAAAACTCTCGGATATGGGCAAGGATGCCAGTGCAGAAGATAAACGCGCCGCCATCTTGCTTGCAACCAAGGAAGTCGGCCCAGGGCTGTTTTTCTCGCTACTGATTATCACCGTCTCCTTCCTGCCGGTATTTGCCTTAACCGGGCAATCGTTCCGGCTGTTTTCACCGCTGGCATTTACCAAAACCTACGCGATGGCTTTTGCCTCTATTTTATCGGTCACCGTGGTGCCGGTGCTAATGCTATGGCTGATACGCGGCAGAATCCGTAAAGAGGAAGAAAACCCGGTCAATCGCTGGCTGATTTCATTTTATAAGCCACTATTGAGGCTGGCCCTGGCACGCAAATGGATGACAATATTGGTTGCCGGTATTTTAGTGCTCAGTATGTCCATCCCGCTATGGCGCACCGGCTCGGAATTCATGCCAGCTTTGTATGAGGGTGAGCTTTTATACATGCCCACCACCTTGCCTGGTGTTTCCATTACCAAAGCCAAGGAAATTCTCTCACAAACCAACCGACTGATTAAAACCGTCCCCGAAGTGCATCATGTCTTTGGCAAGGTAGGCCGTGCCGATACTGCTACCGATCCGGCACCGATTTCGATGATTGAAAGCTGGATCAAACTCAAACCCAAAGATGAGTGGCGCGATGGGCTAACGGTCGAAGATCTGATTAAAGATTTGGATAAACGGGTAAAGCTGCCCGGTGTGGTCAATAGCTGGGGTTACCCGATTAAAATCCGCATGGATATGATCTCCACCGGCATCCGCACGCCGGTTGGCATTAAAATCTCCGGTGCTGATCTCAAAGAAATCAGCCGCATTGCGCTCGATATCGAGGCGGCGGTGAAAGATGTGGAAGGCACACGCTCTGCCTTTGCCGACCGGGTGATTGGCGGTAAATATTTAGAAATTACTCCCGACCGTGATGAGCTGGCACGCCAGAATATTGATTTGGGCATGTTCCAGCGTGTCATTCAAACAGCCCTGGGCGGTATGAAGATCTCCGAGTCCGTACAAGGGCGGGAGCGCTATAACATTATGATGCGCTATGAGCGGCAATTCCGTGAACATCCAGAAGATTTAGCCGATATTTTAGTACCCACGCCGCAGGGCCAGCATATTCCGCTAGGTGAGCTGGCAGCGATTGAATTTGTCGAAGGCCCACCAATGATCAAATCAGAAAATGCGCGGCTTACCGGCTGGGTGTTTGTGGATATTGCAGATCGGGATATTGGCTCTTATGTGGCCGAAGCCGAGCGTGTGGTAGCAGACAAAGTGAAGTTTCCTGCAGGCTATGCGGTGGAATGGTCAGGCCAGTTTGAACAAATGCTGGAAGCCAAAGCACGTATGCAGATTGCCGTGCCATCGGCCATCTTGATTATCTTCATGCTGTTGATGCTGCATTTTGGCAGGCTGGATCGCTCACTCATCGTCATGCTATCGCTGCCATTCGCACTGATTGGCGGCATGTGGGCGCTGTATCTGGCAGGCTATAATTTTTCTGTGGCGGTGGGCGTTGGCTTTATTGCTACAGGCGGTATCGCAGCTGAAACCGTGGTGGTGATGCTGATCTATATTGACCAGCAAGTGCGCCATCATCCACCAAAATCACTCGCCGAACTGTCCGATGCCATTCAGCATGGCGCAGTATTACGTGTGCGCCCACTGCTGATGACCGCGCTTACCACCATGGTGGGCCTGCTGCCAATTTTCATTACAGAAGGCTTAGGCTCGGATGTGATGCGCCGTATCGCTCTGCCAATGGTCGGTGGTATGGTGACTGTTACCGTTTTGACACTGATTGTGATTCCGGTGATCTATTATTTATGGGAAGGAAGAAGATTTCAGAATATGAGAGTAGAAAATTAATAATTATCTGATATACTTACACTTATGAAAAAATTACCTGCTTACATCATGGTTATTGCGCTTCTGGCGATGAATATCGCCAGTGCTGCCCATGCTGATTGTGCCGAAGGCATGGTCTGCGGTGGCATTCAGGCAGTCGTTTCCATTGATGATGCCGGTAATGATTCGGATGATCACAATAAAGAGCAGCGAAATGCCGCTTGCGATTGTTGTGCAACATGTGGTGGCCATCACCACAATCATGCGGCCTTTGCTACTGGCAAGGCCGAACATTTAGCAGCCAGCAGCCAAACGCTGCACAGTCAGGAGGGTGAGAATTACTTCTCCCAGCTGCACTACCCCCCATCTAAACCTCCCAAAGCTTAGTTTCTGACGCAGGTTAATCCTGCGTGATAGGTGAAGTGCGTCTTGTACGCGCTTTCCGTATTGCTATTTGCATTTTGCATATCAACAGAAACTAAGGAAAAACCCATGAAATTTATCGCATTATCTATCGCTCTCATTGGCCTTTCGGCTTGTTCTCTAACCAACAGTGAAACTGCTGAAAACGGTGTAAAGCCGATGAAGCAGTATTCTTCTATCGAGCAATTACGATGCCCGAAATCTCGCTATCATTCGGTGAAAAAACGCCTTGAATGCAAGCGTGAGGTTCGGGAAGAGCTTAACCAAAAAGAGGCAGCCAAACATGAAACACATTAAATTACACACTCTGTTAATGGCGGGTGCGGTGCTTATATCGCAGCCATCATGGGCAGCGGAGCCACATGGCTCGGATGCCCACCAATATGAGGATTCAATTTATAATAACGGCCCGGTGGTCACGCTGCAGGATGCGGTTAAAAAAGCGCTGGATGCCTCACCACGCTTAAAGTCGGCACAAGCCGGATTGGATGCCGCCAAGGGCGCAGAGGATCAGGCAGGCGCTTGGCTCAATCCTGAGCTGGGATTTGAAGCAGAAAATGTTGCCGGTGGTGGTCAATTTAGTGGCACTGATTCGGCGGAATATACTTACGGCCTCAGCCAAACCGTGGAGATTGGCGGCAAACGCTCGGCACGGCAGAATGCAGCCAAAGCCATGCGTGAAGGCGTACAAACCGGGGTGTTGGCCGAGCGCTTAAATTTGGAGCGTGATATCCATATCGCATACTCTAATGTGCTCTCCGAGGCCGAGGCATTAAAGCTGGCCATCGATCAGGAGAAGCTGGCCAAGGGCGTGCTGGCCACCGTATCCAAACGGGTGGATGCTGCCGCCGAGCCGGAGATACAGCGCAGCAAGGCAGAGGTGGCCTATAGCACCAGTGTCATCGCTCGCCAGCAGGAAGAGCGCCAGCTGAAAGTGGCCAAAGAAAAGCTGGCGCGTTTATGGGGAGCATCGAAGCTCGATGTATCGCTCGATCACAGTCATTTCTTTGATTTGCAGGCACCCGGCGCATTTCATAGTTACCGTGAAAAGCTGGATCAGATTCCCGATATGCAGCGCCTTACCTACATGAAAGCCCAAAAGGAATCGTTGCTGGAGCTGGAGCGAGCGCAGGCCATCCCCGATCCAAGTTTTAGCCTTGGCGTGCGTGATTTCCGCGATAGCGGCGATCAGGCATTGCTGTTTGGCGTGTCGCTTCCCATTCCGGTGTTTAATCAAAATAGTGGCAATGTCGCCAAAGCACGCGCCGAGGTCACCCAAGCCGAAAGTGATGGGCGGCAGGCAGAGCTGATGCTGGAGCAGGAATTGACCGAAAACTGGCAAGAGTGGAACACCGCTTTTTCAGAAGCTGATCAGATGCAAACCAAGCTGCTACCGGCAGCGGAGAAAGCCTTCAAACTGGCACGCAGCGGTTATGAAAAAGGTAAATTCCCGTATCTGGAAGTGCTCGATGCCCAGCGCACATTATTTAACGCACGGGCGCAATATCACGATTCACTCAAACGCTATCACAGCGCACGCGCCAATGTGGAGCGTTTAACTGCAATAACAGGAGATCAATAATGAAAATACTACACATAATGACATTAGCCATATTGCTGGGGGCTGGCAGTGTTGCCATCGCGCCAGGCAAATGGATACCACAAGCCCATGCTGCCGAAGATGGACATGGCCATGATGACCATGACGATCACGGGCATGACCAGGAAAAAGGCCATGATCACGATGATGGGCATGCGCATGATGATAGCCACGGTCACGATGAACATGGTGATGATCACAAGGATGATGATGCCCACGGCCATGAAAAGGAATCGCATGATGATCATGGGGATGAACATGGCGAAGATGACGGGCATGGCCATAAAGAAGAAGGTGGACATGGCGGTGAAGATGATGGCCACGGCCACGGTGATGAGCATGAAGAAGGCCGTACCGAAATTGATGGCGATGCTGCCAAAGCTGCAGGCATTAAAATCAGCAAGGCGGGGCCGGTCAAGATTCAGGATGTGCTCACCCTAACCGGACGCATCATGCTCAATCGCAACACCACCGCCGAGGTGCGTGCGCGATTTCCTGGCGTGGTCAAAAGCGTGAAAGTAAACTGGGGGGATGCGGTAAAGAAAGGCCAAGCGCTGGCCTCGGTTGAAGCCAATGAAAGCCTGAAAGTTTATAGCATCACCGCGCCCACCGATGGTGTGGTGCTGACCCGTAATACCAATGTGGGCAATGTCGCCGGTGAGGATGCCATCTTTACCATCGCTGATCTTTCAGAGGTGTGGGCAGAGTTTCATGTCTTTCCCCGCGATCTTGGCAAGGTGAAAGAAAGCCAGCAGGTGCGCGTGCATACGCTTGAAAACGGCAAAGAAATCGAAGCACCGATCAAACTAATTTTACCCACCGCCGACCCATTAAGCCAAACCGTGATTGCGGTGGTATCGATTCCCAACAAAGAAGGTAAATGGCGACCTGGCATGACGGTCGAAGGCGATGTGCATATCTCTGAAAAGCAAGTGCCATTAGCGGTCACCACCGAGGCAGTACAGCGTATGGAAGATAAAACGGTGGTGTTTGTCAAAGAAGGTAATGCCTATGAAATGCGCCCGGTCAGGCTCGGCCAGGGGGATGGAAAATATATTGAAGTGCACGAGGGATTAAAAGCCGGTGAGCAATATGTAAGCGGCGGCAGCTTCATCGTTAAAGCAGATATCGGCAAGGCAGCCGCCAAGCACGAACATTAAAAACAGGAAATATTATGTTAGAACAAATCGTCCATTTTTCGATCCGCCAGCGCTGGCTGGTGATGATCATCGTCCTCGGCTTTATGGCGCTGGGCATTTATAATTTTAGTCGGCTATCGATTGATGCCGTGCCGGATATCACCAATGTGCAGGTGCAGATTAACACCGAAGCCGCAGGCTACTCCCCATTAGAGGTTGAGCAGCGCGTGACCTTCCCGATAGAAACCGTACTGGCAGGCATCCCCAAGCTGGATTACACACGCTCATTATCGCGCTATGGCCTAAGCCAAGTGACGGTGGTGTTTGAAGATGGTACCGATATTTATTTTGCGCGGCAGCTATTAAATGAGCGCCTGTCGCAAATCAAAAGCGAAATTCCCGATGGGCTGGAGCCGATCATGGGGCCAATCGCCACCGGACTTGGCGAGATATTTTCCTATGTGGTGGAAGTCAAAGAAGGCGCATTAAAAGAAGATGGCTCGGCCTATACGCCGATGGATTTACTCACCGTGCAGGAATGGATCATCGTGCCGCAGCTCAGAAACCTTAAAGGCGTGGTCGAGGTTAATTCCATCGGCGGCTATGAAAAACAATTCCATGTCATGCCTTATCCTGAGCGATTGCTGGCTTATGACCTGACCATTGCCGATGTGATGGAAGCGCTGGAGAGAAACAATGACAATATTGGCGCAGGCTATATTGAGAAAAATGGCGAGCAATATTTAATCCGTGTTCCCGGTCAGGTGAAAAATGAAGATGATATCGGCCATATTATTGTCGCCAAACGCGATGAGTTGACCATCCGCATCCGTGATATTTCCGATGTCAAATTAGGCTCACCGCTCAGAACCGGTGCAGCCACCCAAAATGGTGAAGAAGTGGTGCTTGGCACCGCGATGATGCTGATGGGTGAAAATAGCCGCGAGGTCGCCCAGCGTGTTTCCGAGAAACTTGAGATCATTAATGATAGCCTGCCCGAAGGCATTGCGGCGCGTGCCGTGTATGATCGTACCTCACTGGTAGATCGCACCATCTGGACGGTAGAAAAAAACCTGCTCGAAGGTGCGTTGCTGGTGATTGTGATTCTATTCCTATTGCTGGGTAATATTCGTGCCGCCCTGATTACTGCCGTAGTAATTCCGATTTCGATGCTCATGACCATCACTGGCATGGTGGAGCGTGGCGTTTCAGGTAATTTAATGAGCCTTGGCGCATTAGATTTTGGCCTGATTGTCGATGGCGCGGTGATCATTATTGAAAACTGTATCAGGCGCTTTGGCATGGCACAGCATCAGCTGGGGCGGCTACTGTCGCAGGAGGAACGCTTTAAGCTCACCGCCGAGGCCACCGCTGAGGTGATTAAGCCGAGTATTTTCGGGGTGATTATTATCACGGTGGTGTATCTGCCGATCTTTGCCTTAACCGGCATTGAGGGAAAAATGTTCCATCCGATGGCCTTTACCGTGGTCACCGCATTACTGGCCGCATTGGTGCTTTCCATCACCTTCGTACCCGCAGCCGTGGCATTATTTGTCACCGGCAAAGTGGAAGAAAAGGAAAATGCAGTCATCCGCAAATCCAAGCAGTGGTACAAACCCATGCTGGAATGGTCATTGGTGCATCCCAAGCAGATCATCGCCGGAGCTACGGCATTAGTGTTGATCAGCTTATTGATGGCATCGCGCATGGGCGCGGAATTCATACCCAGCCTTGATGAAGGGGATATTGCGCTGCATGCTATGCGGATTCCCGGCACCAGTTTAAGTCAGTCGGTGGAAATGCAGGCGGCTGTCGAAAAAACCGTGACGCAATTTGCCGAGGTGAAGGAAGTGTTTAGTAAAATCGGTACGCCAGAAGTGGCCACCGATCCGATGCCACCTAACGTGGCTGACACTTTCGTAATGCTAAAACCACGCGACCAGTGGCCTGATCCTGATAAAGCGAAAGCTGATCTGGTGATGGAGATAGAAGAAGCGCTGGAGAAGTTGCCGGGTAATAATTATGAATTCACTCAGCCAATCCAGATGCGCTTTAACGAGTTGATCTCCGGCGTGCGGAGTGATCTGGCCGTGAAAGTTTATGGTGATGATTTGGATCAGCTGCTTGCCTCGGCGCAAACTATCGCCACCACCGTGCAAACGGTAGAAGGTGCTGCCGATGTGAAGGTGGAGCAAGTCACTGGCCTGCCAGTGCTATCCATTTTGCCGGATCGCGCTGCGCTGGATCGCTATGGCCTCAATATTGCCGATGTGCAGGAGGTGGTACAAGTCACCCTTGGTGGCAAAGAAGCCGGTCAGGTGTTTGAAGGGGATCGGCGTTTTGATCTGGTAGTGCGCTTGCCGGAGCATTTGCGTACCGATATGGATACGCTGGAACGCTTGCCCATCCCATTAGAACAAGCCGAAACCGAAGGTGTGGATGCACGGCCTGACTATGTGCCTTTAAAAGAAGTGGCACGGCTGGAGATATCCTACGGCCCCAACCAGATCAGCCGCGAAAACGGCAAGCGCCGCGTGGTGGTCACCTCCAATGTGCGTGGCCGTGATTTGGGCAGTTTTGTGGAAGATGTGCAGCAAACCGTGCGTAATCAGGTCAAGCTGCCAGCTGGATACTGGACGGAATATGGCGGTACCTTTGAGCAGCTGATATCTGCCAAGCAGCGATTGATGATCGTGGTGCCGGTGGCATTATTGCTGATCTTCGGCCTGCTGTTTATGGCCTTCGGCTCAGGCCGTGCCGCCTTGCTGATTTTCTCCGGCGTGCCATTGGCTTTAACCGGCGGCATTGCCGCATTATGGTTGCGTGATATCCCACTGTCCATTTCCGCAGGTGTGGGCTTTATTGCGCTGTCTGGTGTGGCGGTACTCAATGGTGTGGTGATGGTGTCCTTCATCCGTGGCCTGCGCGATCAGGGTATGAAGATTGATCAGGCCATTGTTGAAGGTGCCTTAACGCGCCTGCGCCCGATCCTGATGACCGCATTGGTTGCCAGCCTCGGCTTTGTGCCGATGGCACTGAATGTGGGTGCGGGCTCAGAAGTCCAACGGCCACTGGCCACGGTAGTGATTGGCGGCATTATTTCCTCCACCGCACTGACCTTGCTGGTGCTGCCAGCCCTGTACCGGCTGTTTCACAGTAAAGAACGTAAGGAGGAAAATATAGAATAACAGGATTATTCTTGACGGATAAACTGCACTACATTACATACAAACACCTATTCATATGTAGATGTGTAAGATTATGCAATTAGATAATGACCAAATAACCGAGCTTGCCGATATATTCAGCCTGATGGGGGAACCCAGCCGCCTGAAAATTATTCTGACCTGTTTAGAAAAAGAGCAATCGGTGGGAGTCATCGCCGAGAAAACCAAATTGTCACCATCGCTGGTAAGCCACCATCTGCGTCTGCTCAAAGGCGCACGGCTGGTAAAAAGCCGCAAAGAAGGTAAGCAGGTATTTTACGGTGTGACCGATGCCCATATTGCCTGCGTGCTCAAAGACATGGTGGATCATGTGGCGGAGGAAGGCAATGACGGATAGTTGCTGCGACACCCAAAAACCCACAGATTGCTGTGAGCTGGCCAATGACACCCATGGCTGGGATTGTCGCTATCGGCAAATCTTATGGGTGATCCTATTTATCAATGCCGGGATGTTTGTGGTGGAAATCGCCTCCGGTCTGTATTCCGGATCACAATCACTGCTGGCCGATGCGCTGGATTTCCTCGGTGATGCCGCCAATTATGCCATTTCCATTTATGTGCTCAATAAATCCGTGACCACCCGCGCCCGTGCCTCGCTGATTAAAGGCTATACGCTGGGTGTGTTTGGTTTGTGGATTGTCGGCAGCATCACATACAAAGCCCTGGTTACCGGCGTTCCCCAGGCAGAAGTGATGGGTGCGATTGGCTTCTTAGCACTCATTGCCAATGTGGTCAGTGCGTTGCTGCTTTATAAATATCGCAGTGGTGACAGCAACCGGGAATCAGTGTGGATTTGCAGTCGTAATGATGCCATCGGCAATATCGCGGTGATGCTGGCTGCAGGTGGGGTGTTTTTCACCGGCACTAAATGGCCGGATTTGCTGGTGGCAGGCATTATCGCCAGCCTTGCCCTTAGCGGCGCATGGCGCATTATCCGAAGTGCTAGAAAAGAACTGAGCGATGCGAGGCAGTCATGATACGATTTGGCATCACCATCGCAGCACTTGCTCTGCTGCTGATACAGCTCACCCAGCAAGTGTTATTTGCCACCATTGCAGGTGCAAAAGCGCCGCTGGTGGTGACCCCATTTTTTAATCTGGTGACGGTGTGGAATCCCGGCATCAGCTTTGGCATGCTGCAAGATATCCCAAACGGTCAGTGGATTCTTTCAGCTGTCGCCATGCTCATTGTAGCGTGGCTATTCGTATGGTTAAGGAAGGTCACCCATCGCTCCACCGCTTTGGCGCTGGGGCTGATTATCGGTGGAGCCGTTGGCAATGTCATTGATAGGATACGGTTTTCTGCCGTGTTCGATTATCTCGACTTTCACGCCTTCGGCTATCACTGGCCAGCCTTTAACCTATCAGACAGCTTTATCTTTATCGGCGTGGTTTTGCTTTTATGCAGCACGCTCGGTGAAGCTAAAATGTCATCTTTTCAACCATCAACTTCAATCAGGAGAAAATCATGAAACCACTATTGAGCTTTTTAGCCCTCGCACTGATCGCCATCCCTTTGACGGTCTATGCCCAAAGCAACAGCCAGTCCAATACACCGACCTCGGCGCAAGCACAGCAAAACGGTAATATGCCGATGATGATGTGCGGTTGTCCGATGTGTATGCAGGCCATGAACTACGGAAAAGACAAAGATTTTTCCATGCAGAACTACATGAAAAATATGCGTCAGATGCACCAGAATATGGGGCAGATGATGGATGACATGCATAAAAACTGCAATGGCAATTACGATGATTGCCCCGCCATGCATGAGCATATGAAAGAGATGCAGCAAATGCACAAGGATATGGGCATGGGCGATATGCACAACAATAAATGGCACAACAAATGGATGGGTAACCAAGGCCAGCAATAAGGAGTAGCGTTATGGGACATTCACACGACCATGGAACAGAAAACATGGGAGACGGTAAGCTAATCGTTGCCGTTGGTGTGAATGTCCTGCTGACCGCCGCGCAAGTGATCGGCGGGGTTGTTTCTGGCAGCTTGTCGCTGATTGCCGATGCGCTGCATAATTTGAGCGATGCTGCATCGTTGGGCATTGCTTTGTTTGCACGGAAGATCGGACGCAAGCCTGCCGATGAACTAAAAACCTTCGGCTATAAACGCGCTGAGGTGATTGCTGCTCTGATCAACCTCACCACGCTGGTTATTATCGGCCTGTATCTGATTTATGAGGCACTGTGGCGATTTGCAGAGCCGGAAGAAATTGAAGGCTGGACGGTGGTGATTGTCGCAGGTATTGCGCTGGCGGTAGATATCGTCACTGCTGTGTTGACCTACACGATGGCCAAAAAGAGCATGAATATCAAAGCGGCCTTTCTCCATAACGTATCGGATGCGCTGGCTTCGGTTGGGGTGATCATCGCCGGAACACTGATTCTGCTCTATGGCTGGTATTGGGTTGATACGCTGCTGACACTGGTTATCGCCGGATATGTGCTTTGGCAGGGCTTTACCATGCTGCCAAAAACCATTCACCTGCTGATGGAAGGTACACCAGAACATCTTGCCATTCAGGAAGTCATCACCGCAATGGAAGCCATCAATGGCGTTAAGAATGTTCATCATGTGCATATCTGGCAGTTGGATGAACACCACAACGCGCTGGAGGCGCATGTAATCCCATCCCGCGATGATCCGGCGGAAAATGAGAAAGTAAAAACCGCCCTTAAAACCATGCTTTCAGAGCAGTTCGATGTCGGGCATTCAACGCTAGAGTTTGAATATAAGGAACACTCTAGTTGTGATGATAAAGTTCATGCAACGTAATCTAAATCAGTTTTTGGCTTACAGAATAACCGCATAACTAGCTAGAGCGAGTTAAGCCTAAACTAATTTTGAGGGATAGCCGTTTTTGCTCCGTATCAGCGATGTTAACCAACAGCTATAGGAGAAAAACCATGGATAAAAAACAAAAATTCTTAACCGCAGCCAGCCTTGTGACAGCAGCACTGGCAGGTATTCAGGATGCATCCGCCCATATGGAGCCAAAAAAAGGTGATGGGATGGAAAAATGCTACGGCGTGGTTAAAGCAGGCATGAATGAATGCGCCAGCAAAGCCAACAAACATTCCTGCGCCACTATGGCCAAAAAAGATGCTGATCCCAATGAGTGGATTAAAGTGCCAAGCGGCCTGTGTGACAAGCTGGTTGGTGGTTCCAAACAAGAAAAAGGTAATGGGTAAAAAAAGGATTGACCCTGGAGCTACCTCCAAGGTGTAGAGTGCAGCGTTATGGATAGAAAAGGCTACATAACCATTGGAAAACTATCAGATATTAGCGGAGTTCCGACCGATACCATCCGCTATTACGAAAAATTAGGTGTGCTCGGTAAGCCAGAACGTGCTGCCAATGGTTACCGTGTCTATGGGCAAGAGGCCATCAACATCCTGCTTTTTGTACGCCGCGCCAAGGTGATGAACTTTACCCTGGAAGAAATAAAAGAACTTCTCACCATGTCCGAAGACGATCATCCATCAGTATGCGGTGATATCCTCATCATGGTGGAAAGCAAGATCGGCGTATTTAAGCAGAAAATTGAAGATACAAAAATTGCGCTGGTATCACTGGAACGCTTTGCCAAAGATTGCCCTGGCGGACAAGTTCCGACAAAGCACTGTCCATTTATTAACTATCTAGGAAACGGAGAAAACACATGAAAACGATACTGAAAACCTTACTGATTGCCTCAGCATTCACTTTGCCAGTGGCAGCCTATGCCGGTCACCACGAGGAAAAACACGGAGATCACCAGCACCATGAAACAATGCACCAACAAGATGCTGTTATGGGAAAAGGTACCATTCACAGCATCAGTCAGATGAACCGTAAAGTTAATATCACGCACGATCCTATACCAGCTCTTAAATGGCCGGAAATGACAATGGACTTAGATGTTGCCGACTCTGTTGATCTGAAAACAGTCAAGCCAGGGGATATGGTAAATTTTCATATCGTGCTGGGTGAAGACAAAGTCTACCGCATTACTAAAATAATGAAGGCCCATAAGGGCGAGCATGACGCCAAGCAGTGCATGCAAGGTGAAGATTGCCCGATGCATGAAGGCATGAAGCATCCCGGTAAAGATGGTGAGATGAAGGATATGATGCACGACAAAAAAGACGATCACGGTGATCACAAACACTAAACAAGGAGCGCTATATGCAGCACGATCACGAACATTATCACAAACCGGAACATAAGGAAAAATGGTGGCAAACCAATACAGGTATGCTGCTGGTCATTCTTTTTGCTGTGGGTGGATACTATCTCATTAAAGCACATGGGGCGCATATCGCAGAGAACTGGTTTCTGCTGATCTTGCTACTCTGCCCGTTGATGCATGTATTTATGCATGGAGGTCACGGTGGCCACGGCGGTCATGGGCAGCATGATGATAACGATAATGACAGGGAGGCGTAATCATGCACGGTACAGAATCAGCTTACGGCTTATGGACATTGGTTATCATTAATTCGGCGATCTTTATCATCTTCGCCTTTAGTTTTTTCAAACCCCAGACCAAACGGGATTGGCGCTCATTTAGTGCCTTCTCAGCCTTTATTGTCGCGTTGTTTGTGGAGATGTATGGCTTTCCGCTCACCATCTATTTGTTCTCCGGTTGGCTAACCGCTAATTATCCGGGGGTGGATTTCCTCTCACATGAAAATGGCCATTTGCTGCATACGATCTTCGGCTTTGAAGGCAATGCGCATTTTGACCCGCTACACATGGCTAGCATCGTCTTTATCGGCTTGGGTTTCATTATGCTCTCGGCAGCCTGGAATGTACTCTATAAAGCCCAGCGTGCCGGAAAGCTGGCAGTGACCGGGCTTTATGCCAAAATGCGCCACCCACAATATATCGGCTTTGTTGCCATCATGTTCGGCTTTTTGCTGCAATGGCCAACCATTATCACGGTGATCATGTTCCCGATATTAGTGGTGATGTATTGGCGTTTAGCCAAAAAAGAAGAACGTGATTCCAAAGAGCGCTTTGGTAAAGCGTGGGATGATTACAAGGCACATGTTCCAGCCTTCATTCCAAAATGGAACACCGTATTTAATAACTAACAAGGAGAAATATCATGGATCAGGGTAAAGAAAATCAAATTACAAAGCCGCAAACATCTGGTGGATGCTGCTGCAGCTCGAAAAAGCAGGCAAAAGTGCCAGTTGAAGAAGTAAAGAAAGAAACAAAATCTTCTTGCTGTATGCAGGAAAAAGAAGAGTATTCAACTAGCGTAACTGCCGATTAAATATACTAAAATAGGAAAAGCATAGTGGAACACTCACATAAGGATAGATCATCGAATTATAAGAAAAACAGCCTGACATTATGGGGTGCGGTATCCATGGGTACTGGCGTTATGATCGGTGCAGGTATCTTTGCGCTTACCGGACAGGTGGCAGAGCTGGCGCGGGAATGGTTCCCGCTGGCCTTTTTAGCCGCCGCTGTGGTGGCAGGATTTAGCGCCTATTCTTATGTAAAAATGTCCAATGCCTATCCCAGCGCAGGCGGCATCGCCATGTTTTTGCAGAAAACCTATGGCAAAGGTACGATGACCGCCGCCTGTGCTCTGCTTATGTATTTCTCCATGGTGATTAATGAAAGCCTGGTAGCCCGAACCTTTGGCACCTATACGCTCCAGCTCTTTGATGTCGGAAAGGATAGCTGGTTGGTTCCGGCACTCGGCGTGGGGCTGTTGGCTTTCGCGTTTCTGGTTAATATTCTAGGTAACAAATTCATCCAGACCTTCTCCTTCTTCATGGCCTTTGTGAAGATTGGCGGGTTGGTATTGCTGGCAGCGGGTGGTTTATATGCCTCCGGCTTTAATTTTGAGAGCATTTCAGTACAGCCCGAAGAAACGACATTTACCGGATTTCTAGGGGCTGTAGCTTTAGGGATTCTAGCGTTTAAAGGCTTTACCACTATCACCAATAGCGGCGGGGAAATTAAAGAGCCGCATAAGAATGTCGGTCGTGCCATTATTATCTCCATTGGCATTTGCGTGGCGATTTATCTGCTCGTAACCTTAGCCGTAGGCGCAAACCTCTCCGTTGATGAGATTGTTAAAGCCAAGGACTATTCTTTGGCAGAAGCGGCACGCCCGGCTTTTGGCCAGTGGGGATTATGGTTTACGGTGGGCTTTGCGATTATTGCCACCGTCTCCGGTGTAATCGCCAGCGTCTTTGCCGTATCACGCATGCTGGCCATGCTCACCGATATGGATTTGGTGCCGCACAGTCATTTCGGCATGCCTGGTAGCATCCAGAAACATACGCTGGTCTATACTATCGTTATCGCCATGCTGCTGACCATCTTCTTTGATCTTAGCCGTATCGCTTCGCTCGGCGCGATTTTCTATATCATCATGGATATCGCTATCCATTGGGGTGTGCTGCACCATTTACGAAAAGAGGTGGAAGCTAATGCCGCTATTTTGATCACCGCCATCGTGCTGGATATCGTAGTGCTTGGCGCGTTTCTATGGGTTAAAGCGCAATCCGATATGCTGGTTATATGGGCATCACTGGTTGGGCTGATCGTTATTTTTGCCGGAGAGCGGTTATTCATACACAAATACAAAACCGAGGAGAGTTAAATGGCACATTCACATGAGCACGGTGCAGCAAAGAAAGAAGATCATTCATGCTGTGAAACACATGACCACCATCACGCCTCCGGCGATAAGCCGGTTAAAGGTGGCAAGCATGATAAAGTGCCGCAAGGATTTAGCGGTACGGTTTATACCTGCCCAATGCATCCAGAGGTGCGTAACCCTGGGCCGGGGTCATGTCCGATCTGCGGTATGGGGCTTGAGCCGGAAAAGGCTACTATCGGTGAGGATGAAGGGCCGAATCCGGAGCTGGTAGATTTTACCCGCCGCTTTTGGGTGGGCGCGGTTCTAACCATCCCGCTGCTGATTTTAGCAATGTCTCCCTTTGTTGGGCTGACCGTCATTAGAGAATTTTTCGGCGAGCGCACCACACTTTGGATAGAGCTAGCGTTAGGTACGCCGGTGATCCTATGGTCGGGCTGGCCGTTTTTTGTGCGTGGATATCATTCCTTCCGCACCATGAATCTCAATATGTTTAGCCTGATCGGCATGGGTACAGGCGCAGCTTATATTTTCAGTATAGTAGCGGTGCTGGTGCCGGATATTTTCCCCGATGGGTTCCGTGATGCCGAAGGCCATGTTGGTGTCTACTTTGAAGCAGCGGCGGTTATTGTAACGCTGGTACTGCTTGGGCAAATTATGGAGCTGCGTGCGCGTGAACGCACCGGATCGGCAATTAAGGCATTACTCGATATGGCAGCAAAAACCGCCCGTGTGATCCGCGAAGATGGCACGGAAGAGGAAATCCCGCTGGAAGAGGTGCAAGTTGGCGACAAATTGCGTGTGCGCCCAGGTGATAAGGTGCCGGTCGATGGCAAGGTGCTGGATGGCCGCTCCTCGGTCGATGAATCAATGATCTCCGGTGAACCAGTACCGGTTGAAAAGGTTGCCGGAGATGATGTTACAGGTGCCACCATCAATGGCACAGGCAGTTTAATCATTGAAGCCACGCGAGTGGGCGCGGATACCATGCTCTCACAAATCGTGGATATGGTTGCCAATGCGCAAAGATCGCGTGCACCGATTCAGAAATATGCCGATATGGTCGCCGGGTATTTTGTACCAGTGGTGATTGTTGTCGCTATTTTATCCTTTATTGGCTGGGCAATGTGGGGGCCAGCTCCGGCGCTGTCTTACGGTTTGGTAGCAGCGGTAGCGGTACTAATTATTGCTTGCCCATGTGCGCTTGGGCTTGCCACGCCGATGTCGATCATGACCGCCACCGGGCGCGGAGCGCAAGCCGGGGTGTTGATTAAGAATGCCGAAGCGCTGGAGCGTTTTGAAAAGGTAGACATATTAATTGTCGATAAAACCGGCACGCTCACCGAAGGAAAGCCAAAACTGGTGGCAGTGCTGCCCGAAGAAGGCCATGACGAGGCAGAGGTACTTCGCCTTGCTGCTTCGTTAGAGCGCGGCTCAGAGCATCCTTTGGCAGAGGCGATTGTGCGTGGCGCAGAAGAGCGCGAGGTGGATATGGCCGATGCCACGGATTTTGAAGCGGTCACCGGCAAGGGGGTAAAAGGTGTGGTCGATGGCCATAAAGTAGCGCTTGGCAATGCCGCACTGATCTCCGATATGGGGCTGGATAGCGGCAAACTGGTTGAAACCGCTAATGCACGGCGTGATGAAGGTGAAACCGTGATGTTCGTGGTGCTTGATGACGCAATTGCCGGGCTGGTCAGCGTGGCTGATCCGGTGAAGGAAACCACGCCTGCAGCCCTGAAAGAACTGCATGATCTGGGCTTTCGGATTATCATGGCAACCGGTGATAATGAACGCACGGCAAAGGCTGTTGCGGCGCGTTTGGGTATTGATGAGATTCGCGCTGATGTTCTGCCTGAAGATAAAGCCCGAATCATCAAGGAGCTTCAGGATAAGGGTCTGAAAGTTGCCATGGCCGGTGATGGGGTCAATGATGCTCCCGCATTAGCGCAAGCCGATGTCGGGATTGCCATGGGTACCGGCGCAGATGTGGCCATTGAAAGCGCAGGCTTTACCCTGATCAAAGGCAATCTGGATGGTATTGTGCGTGCTCGCCGCCTGGTGCGGGCAACCATGCGTAACATCCGGCAGAATCTATTCTTTGCACTGGTTTATAATGCTGCCGGTGTGCCGGTGGCCGCTGGGCTTTTATACCCGATGTTCGGCATATTAATCAGCCCGATGTTTGCCGCCTTTGCCATGAGCGCATCTTCCTTCTCAGTGGTAATGAATGCACTGCGCCTGCGGCGGGTAAAGATTTAAGGAGCGTAATAAAAAATGAACAGCCTCGCAGGTAAAAAAGGATTGATTATTGGTATTGCTAATGAGCATTCCATTGCATGGGGCTGCGCCAAAGCCTTCCATGAGGCTGGTGCCGAGTTGGCGATCACTTACCTGAATGAAAAAGCCGAACCTTACGTGCGGCCATTGGCAGAAAAGGTCAAAGCACCCATCATCGTGCCGCTTGATGTTACCGATGAAGAGCAGCTGGAGGCACTGTTTGAAATTATCGGCAACACATGGGGCAAGCTGGACTTTCTGCTGCACTCCATCGCCTATGCTCCCAAAGAAGATCTGCAGGGGCGTGTAACCGATTGCTCACGCCAGGGTTTTCTTACCGCCATGGATATCTCTTGCTATTCCTTTATCCGGTTGGCGCATCTGGCTGAACCGCTGATGAAAGATGGTGGCAGCCTGCTTACCATGAGCTATTTGGGGGCGCAGAAGGTGGTGGAGCATTACAATATGATGGGGCCGGTAAAAGCGGCGCTGGAAGCATCGGTGCGTGAGTTGGCCTCTGAACTTGGCGAAAAGAAAATCAGGGTGAATGCATTATCACCGGGCGTGGTTGCCACCCGTGCAGCAGGTGGCATCGCCCATTTTGATGCACTATTGGAGCAGGCAAAGCAAAAGTCACCGGAGCATGAGTTAATCAGCATTGATTGCGTGGGTGCTTACGCACGGTTTTTGGTGAGCGATGAAGCACGGCTGGTCACCGGCAGTACGGTCTATGTGGATGCCGGATTTAATATTATGGGAGGTTGATTATGATGAGCGGACATATTGCATTAGGGATTTACTCACTATCACTGACCATTGGTATTTATATCCTCTTTCACCTATCCGAAAAAGATGCCCTGTTTGAGAAGGTGGTCACCTGGATTTTAGTCGGCATCGAAATCACCGGTATTATTTGTGTGCTTTATCATATGGGTAGCGTTTACAGTACAGGCACCATGGACGCATTTGGTGTTATCGGAGAAAAGCCATGAAACCAAAAGCGTCAGTATTAATGAAAGGAGGCTTATCATGAACCAATTCACTGCAGATATCGCAGGCATTTTAGAGATTGCGGTGATCGCCGCAGGACTGATCACCCTATATTTTGCCAATAAAGAAAAATCGGTATTACTTAAATCAGCAGCGTGGCTGATGATTATTGGCGGTATTGCTGTTGGCGCATGTACTGCCTATTGGTGGCTGAAATATTACAACCACGGGCATTTTGATCATCCCACCAGCATTCAGGTCAATGTGCCACCCCAAGATGATATCACCCATCACTATTACCGCGAAGGCACCATCCTTAAAGATGCCAATCCCGGCGATATGGTACATCCAACGCCGGGGGATTAATCATGCGGATTCTGGTTATCAATGCAGGCAGCTCCTCAGTTAAATTCAGTGTCTTTGAAGATGAAACACCTATCTTTAAATCATCGCTGGATAAGCTGGAAGATATTGCCGCAGGCATTAAGCAGATTCCCGGCATCCTAAAGGAGCAAGGCATCACAGAACCAACGGCAGTGGCGCACCGCGTTGCCCATGGCGGCGATGTGTTTAAAGATGCCTGCCAGATTGATGACGCGGTGATCCGCACCATAGAAGCCAATATCCCGCTCGCACCCTTGCATAACCCACCTAATTTGGCGGGGATTCGTATGGCGCAGCAATGCTGGCCGGATGCACCGCAAGTGGCCGTGTTTGACACCGCATTCCACCAGGCCATGCCTCCTTACGTCACCACTTATGCCGTACCGAAAGAATGGCGGGGTATGGGTTTGAAGCGTTATGGGTTTCATGGCACCTCGCATAAATATGTCATGCACCGCGTGGCAGAAGAGATGCAAACCAGTCCAGCAGATCTGCGCATCATTAGTTGTCACCTCGGCAATGGAGCCAGCGTGTGTGCGATTGACCGTGGCATATCGGTGGATACCTCGATGGGTATGACCGCATTGGAAGGCCTGGTGATGGGAACACGCTCCGGTGATGTTGACCCTGGCATCTTTGCCTTTTTAGAGCGTGAAGCGGGATTATCATCCCGGCAGGTGGAAGATATCTTGTACCATGATAGCGGTCTCAAAGCCTTATCCGGCATCGGCAATGACATGCGCGATATCGAACAACAAGCCACGGCAGGAAATGCCAACGCCCAGCTGGCCATTCAGATTTATGCTTACCGTGTGCGTAAATATATCGGTGCGTATGCCAATGCCATGGGTGGTTTTGATGTGCTGGCCTTTACCGGTGGCATTGGTGAAGGCTCGGCATCGATGCGAGCACGTATCTGCCAGCGCATGGAGTATCTGGGTCTGTATTTTGATGAAGATAAAAATCGCGCTGTGAAGCTGGAAGGATTTGAAACACCGCAGCTACAGCAAGCCCATTCGCGTATTCGGGTGATGGTTACCCAAACCCGTGAGCAATGGATGATCGCCCAGGAAACGCTGCGTGTGCTAAACGATGTAAAGCAGCGACAGCCTCTGCCGCCCATACCGGTGGCAGTATCGGCGCATCATGTGCATTTAACGCAAGCTGCGGTCGAGCAATTATTCGGCAACGGCCATACACTCACAAAATATAAGGAATTAACCCAACCGGGATTCTGGGCAGCAGAAGAGAAAGTGGATATCATTGGCCCGGATGGCGAAATACAGAATGTGCGGGTGCTGGGGCCATGCCGAGAGCATAATCAGATTGAAATTGCCGAAACCGAAACCTTCAAGCTCGGCATTCATGCCGATATACGACTATCCGGCGATGTTAAAGATACGCCGAGTGTTACCTTGCGTGGCTCGGCGGGTAGTATCCAAACCGATGGGCTAATTGTCGCCAAGCGGCATATCCATATGAGCACTAAAGATGCCGAAACATACGGGTTGCAGCAAGGTGACGTGGTGGAAGTGGCCATTGATTCAGGCCAGCGTGATCTGGTTTTTCGGGATGTCGCTATCCGCGTCCATCCTGATTTTGTCACCGAAATGCATATCGATACTGACGAAGCCAATGCCGCCCATATTGAACATGGCAGCAAAGGTGATTTGATACCAACCGAGTGTGAAGTAACGGTGAAGCGCTGTACATCGCACGCACCGCAAACCTGCTGCGATCAACAACATACCAAGGAGGTACATCATGGCTAAAGCCGCAACCAAGCCGAAAATGGCACCCAAAACGAAAGCAACCAAATCACCATCCATCAAGTTGGCAGAGGCGGCAAACACAGAGGAAGTGGCAGAGGAAACCCCATCGCCACTGAGCTGGATGTTTGATGCATGGAATTATCAGATAGATAGCTGGCAGCGTTCGGTATTGTTTTTAGATACGCTGCGCCAGCGTGCCGATAATATGATTGAGCATGAAGAAAATGGCATGCCGCCACTTTTGGATTTTAAATATGAAATGGTGCTCGATGCCCGAACTTTTGACAGCCCGGCTAATTACGCGCTGCTGAAAATCACCGAGATTGAGGATGTGTGTTTAAAAGATTGCTTTGATCCGGAAAAGCCACCGGTAATCATTGTTGATCCCAGAGCCGGACATGGCCCTGGCATTGGTGGTTTTAAGCGTGATTCGGAAGTGGGGATTGCCATGCATGAAGGCTATCCGGTCTATTTCGTGATGTTCTATCCTGATCCTGAGCCACACCAAACGGTAAGTGATGTGTTACAGGCACTCAGGAAGTTCACGGAAAAAGCCAAAAAGCTCCATGGCGGAAAAGCACCGATTCTCTATGGGAATTGCCAGGCCGGATGGATGCTGACCATTCTTGCCGCCGATTGTGAGGGGCTGGCTGGCCCGGTAATTACCAACGGATCACCACTTTCTTATTGGGCCAGCAGTGAAGAAGGTAACCCAATGCAAATCATGGGCAGTTTGGCAGGCGGTGTGTGGATATCGCGTTTTCTAGCCGATCTGGGTAATGGCACGTTTGACGGGGCATGGCTGGTGCAGAACTTTGAGAGGCTGAATCCTGCCAACGCACTCTGGGAGAAATATTACAACCTCTATGCTAATATCGATACCGAGCGTGATCGCTTCTTGGAATTTGAGCGCTGGTGGACAGGGTTTTACAGCCTCAGTGAAGAAGAAATTACCACCACCGTGGAAAACCTGTTTGTTGGCAATAAGCTGGAACGTGGCGAGCTGGTGCTGGATGATGGCTGCACGATTGATCTTAAAAAGATCACCAACCCACTGCTGATTTTTGCCTCACATGGCGATAATATTACTCCGCCGCGCCAGGCATTGCATTGGATACGCCAGGTCTATCCCACCACCGCAGATCTCAAAAAAGCAGGCCAGCGCATTGCCTATATGATCAATGAACATGTCGGCCATCTGGGTATTTTTGTCTCCGCCAAAGTCGCCAAGCTGGAGCATCGCGCCATGTTGGAGCATGTGCGGGAAATGGAGTATTTAAAACCCGGCCTCTATGAAATGAAAATCATCAACCCCACCAATAATCCCGATTGCCGCCATGATCAATATGAGGTGCAGTTTGAAGAGCGGCAGATTGAAGATCTGTGTGAGAGCCAGCCAAGTGAACCATTTGATGCGGTGCGCCGTATTTCTGAGCAAAATGATACGCTCTATCGCTGGACACTCCGTCCTTGGGTACAGGCATTTGCCAACCCGCTCACCGCTGATATGCTCAAAAACACGCACCCGATGCGCCTGAGTCGGAAAATGTTTTCCAAACAGCTCAATCCATGGATGTGGCATACGGCATGGCTGGCAAAATTGGTCGAGGATCAGCGCATCGATAAAGCCAACACCACGCCCGAAGGCACGCTCTATGAAGCCGAGCAAACGGCCAGCCAGCAAATTGCCAAAGCGTTGCATGATATGAGTGATGCGCGGGATAAGGCCATGCATGGTTTGTTTTCTCAGCTATATGGGGGAACTAGATAACCATGGAAATGAATGAAAATATACCAGAAGCCATTATCATCAGTATTGCCTTGGTGCTGATCACCACGGCGATTTTTTATGAAATATTATGCATTGTATTGAAAGTCGTAGCCAAACGTAATTTGCGCACGCGGCCACTGATGTTTTTTCTGGTGGTCGCCATCTTCTCGGCCCACACAATTGCTGTTTGGATATACGGCTTTGTCTATTGGGAGTTGGTGCATTCGTTTGGCTTTGAGCCATTAAGCGGCATCGCCCATGATAATTTCTTTGGCTATATTTACTTCTCCGCCGCCACATATTCTTCGCTGGGGATTGGCGATGTCTTCCCACATGGAGCTATGCAATTTATCACCGGCGTGCAGGTATTAAATGGATTGATGCTAATTGGCTGGTCAGTGATGTTTACCTATTTTGCCGTTCAGAAACTATGGGATATTCATGTGATAAAAGCACTCGATTCCGATGCGATAAAGGAATTGTGATGCATGACAAAAATTTTACCTATTATCCTGGTGATGTTTTTGTGGTCTGCGTGCTACCCGCTGATTACGGTGGGCATTGATTATGCACCGCATCTGACCTTTGCTGCCATGAGAGCCAGTCTTGCCGGTATGGTGCTACTCATTGCCGCCAAGGCACTCGGCCATGCAATGCCACATGGCAGGCAAATCTGGATTAAGCTCTCGTCCATTGGTCTGGGAGCTACCACGCTTGGCTTTTTTGGCATGTTCCATGCGGCGGAATATGTCTCCCCCGGCATTGCCACCGTGATTAACAACACCCAGCCTTTGATGGCCGCAGTGCTGGCACATATGTTTTTGCGCGAGTATCTGACATCACCAGCTAGATGGGGTTTAATCATCGGCTTTTTAGGCATTGTCACCATCGCCATGCCGGAATTGTCCATCAGCGGCACAGCAAACGGCTATCTACTCGGCATGGCCTATATCATACTGGCCGCTTTCGGGGTCACTGTCAGCAATGTGTTAATCAGAGGTATGGCTGGAACCATGAGCGGGTTAAGCGCCATGGGTTGGCAGCTTACCCTCGGCAGTATTCCGCTATGGTCAATGGCGTTTTTATGGGAAGATCAAAGCCAGGTACAGTGGACAGGCACGTTTTTATTCTCGCTTTTGGGCCTGGCTATATTTGGCACCGCCTTTGTGTATTGGCTGTGGTTTAGGGTGCTGGAGCGCACGCCGCTCACCCGTGCCAATGTCTTTACCTTTTTGGTGCCGATTTTTGGCCTGAGCATGGGGATGATGTTTTTTGGAGAGTCACTCACCGGCTGGACAGCCGCAGGTGCGGCATTGACTCTGTTTGGGATTTATCAGGTGAATCGAGAGCTAAAAATTAAAGCGGCTTAATGACTAACTGCGTTGTTAAAGACAAGAATATTTGAAGTTTTAACACTATGGTCTATTCTGGGAGTGGGCATCATTTTAACAAATAAAATAAGGCGTTACCTTGGAACTATCACGCTCACTCATTAATCTTCACTCAAGCCTGACTGGTCTGGTAAGGGGCAAGCTGTGGCTACAGGTAATTATCGCCATGATTTTAGGCGTGGGCTTTGGTGTTCTGATCGGCCCCACCATGCAGCTGGTGGATAATGATACTTCGGAATTAATCGCCGGATGGGTGGCGCTGCCGGGAAAGATATTCCTTCTAGCCATCCAATTCATTGTGATTCCTCTGATTGTCGCCTCAGTTATTCGAGGTATTGCAGCAGGTGAATCAAGCGAGGATATCGGCAGGCTCGGTATTTTTACCATATTGTTTTTTCTCGCTACCACTGCCATTGCCGTGGCGATAGGTATAGGAGCGGCCATGATTATCCAGCCCGGAGCCTATATTGACAGCTCATTGCTCCAACATATTGTGGCCTCAGAAGGTATTCCCGAAACCAGTGGTGCTATCCCGGCGAGCATGCCATCCCTAAAAGAATTCCCCGAATTACTGACAGGACTATTTCCCAAAGACCCACTTGCCACTTTTGTAAGTGGCAACATGCTGCAAACGGTTATTAGTGCCGTTATTATAGGCATTGCGTTAGTGGCTATGCCGATTAACCAGCGTAAACCCATTCTTGATCTGCTCGGTTCTATCCAATCCGTTTGCATGGTGATCGTGAGCTGGGTGCTTAAATTCGTGCCTTATGCCGTATTCGGCTTGCTGGCCAACATCAGCGCCAGAGTAGGAATTTCCACCTTGCTGGCCACCGCAGTGTATGTTGCCACCGTGCTGATCGGTCTGGCTATTTTATTGGGTGTGTATCTTCTGATTATTGCCATTATCGGGCGCATGAATCCGCTCAAATTCTTGAAGTCATCCAGAGAAGTCATGTTGTTGGCACTGTCCACTTCCAGCTCAGCTGCCGTGATGCCCTTAACACTCAGCACTACAGAGGAAAAGCTGGGTGTGCGCTCAGGCATTTCCCGCTTTGTCATTCCACTTGGTACTACCATTAATATGGGTGGTACCGCACTTTATCAGGGGGTGGCCACACTTTTTCTAGCGCAGGTGTAGAGCCACTGGTTGGGCTTTACGCGGCTTTTATGGTGGGGCTAATCACCTCGATTTTCGGTGGCCGCCCGGGCATGATTTCGGGTGCAACGGGTGCGCTTGCAGTGGTGATGGTGGCACTGGTCGCCGAACATGGCGTACAATATTTATTCGCTACGGTCGTGTTGATGGGGGTGTTGCAATGCATGGCGGGGGCCCTTCGCCTTGGAAAATTTATCCGCATGGTGCCCTATCCAGTGATGCTAGGATTTGTGAACGGGCTGGCTATTGTCATCTTTCTTGCCCAGCTGGGGCAATTTAAAGAAATGAATGCGGCGGGCGAAATGGTATGGCTTGAGCAGCATGCACTGGCCATGATGCTGGCATTAGTAGCCCTTACTATGGCGGTCATCATGCTCCTTCCTAAACTTACCTCAAAGTTCCCTGCACCGCTGGCTGGTATTGGCATAGCCTCTGCCGTGGTAATTCTTGCGGGGCTTGATACGCGCACGGTGGGCGATCTGGCGAGCATTGCTGGTGGCCTGCCGGAGTTTCATATTCCATCAGTGCCCTTCAACTTCGAAACACTCGCCATCATTTTCCCATATGCGCTAGTGCTAGCCGCCATCGGCCTCATTGAGTCCCTACTCACACTGACGCTGATTGATGAAATAACAGAAACGCGCGGGCGCAATAGCCGGGAATGCATGGCGCAAGGTGCGGCTAATATTGCCACAGGATTCTTTGGTGGCATGGGCGGTTGCGCGATGATTGGTCAAAGCATGATCAACATTAATTCTGGTGCACGTGGCCGATTATCTGGTATTGCCGCTGCCTTATTTTTGCTGTCATTCATTCTATTTGCCAGCCATTGGATCGAGATGATCCCAGTCGCGGCACTAGTCGGAGTCATGTTTATGGTGGTGATCGGCACGTTTGAATGGTCTTCGTTACGCATCATAGGCAAGATTCCGCGCACCGATGCTTTTGTCCTCGTGCTGGTATCAGCCGTGACGGTGATGACCGATCTGGCAATTGCAGTAGTTGTGGGTGTAATCGTATCCGCGTTGGCCTTTGCGTGGGAATCAGCACGTTCAATCTATGTCGAAGTAACCTCTGAAGACGAGAAGAAAAAAACCTATGTACTACATGGACAACTTTTCTTTGCATCAATCAGCCGCTTTAAAACCCTGTTTACCCCAAGGGAAGACCCTGAAGATGTGGTGATTGATTTTCGCTATTCACGCGTGTGGGATCATTCAGCGCTGGAGGCAATCGACGCGCTGGCCGAGCGCTATCAAAGACATGGAACTAATCTACACCTGCTGCATCTAAGCCCTGATTGCCGTGACCTGCTATATAAGGCCGGACATCTGGTGAAAAAAAGCGACGATGATGATCCGCATTATCGTGTGGTGGTGGATTATAAAACCCATCCGCCTAAGGTTGATCCGGTCGCGTAATATTTTATGCTACTGCGCAGCAGTAACGGTAATTTCCACCAAAATTTTTGGGTTCGCCATTTCTGCTTGTACGCAGTGGCGGGTTGGGCGTGGGCCATCACCCAGCCATTCACCCCATATCGCGTTCATGCGTGCCACCTGTGAAATATCTTTCACGTGAATAGCCGCACTAAGGATACGGTTACGATCCGTACCAGCTTCTGCCAGATGTTCGTCAATGCGCGCCAAAGTCTGGCGGGTTTGCTCCTCCAGGTCAGCATCATAATCATGCGCCACCTGCCCACACAAATACACAATGCCATTATGTATCAATACACGGCTTAGTTTTGGTCCACTATGTAGTCGTTTAATATCACTCATGCTTATGCTGCCTTTGCTTCTTCGGCAAAGGCTTTTTCCATCGCACGGTAATCGTTTTTCCATTCCGCAAACATGCCTTTAGAAGCATCATCCGGGAAAATATCTGGCTCGTTAGCTTCAATACCGTCGAGGATATTTTTCGCAGTTACCTCAGTAGAGGTCTTATCCATGTGCAGATCTTTCGCCATGTCTGTATCAATCGGCCCGGGGTTAATGCTGTGTACATCAATCCCCTTAGGTGCCAACGTAATACGTGCGCTTTGTGTAATCGCATATAACGCCGCTTTCGACGCACAATAGCCATCCAGATCGGGAAAGGTGATGAATGAGGCAATAGACGCCACATTAGCAATGGCAGCTTTTCCCCTCTTTTCCAACACCGGAGCAAAATCCCGCATCATATCGAGTGTACCGAAATAGTTGACGCGCATATCGTTTTCAATCTGCGCAACATCGCCCTCTAGGCTGTTTGCCATATATAGTACACCAGCATTATTAATCAGCATATCGATATCAGAAGCGCTTTCTGTAGCTGCTTTGATGTGTGCTTTATTCGTAACATCTAGCTGCAGCGGCACTACCCGATCGTCTCCAAAGTCTGGCAAGCTATTCGTGTTGCGTGCGGCCGCATAAACTTTCTGAACGCCTCGACTTAAAAGCTCAGCTACCAACGCTTTACCAATACCTCGATTACTACCTGTTACTAAAACAATTTTATCTTTCACTTGCATGTCAGTTCTCCTATTCAGATTGCAGACGCTGCTGCATTTCCTGCGTTGTCAAATAATACGGCACATCCTTATGACGCAAAAACAGCATTTGCGCTGGGGTCAGCACCTCATACAAAATGGCAAACGCCTCTTGCAGCTCTGTGCGCTTGATATTTCCTAGCGTCGTTGCTTTTGTATAAATTTCTTTCAGTGTTCGCTTACCATCCATGTATTTCACAAATGGCGCAATAGCGGCATGGAACGGCACGCGAATGGTACGGTTTTCCGTTCTAAATACGATACCCTTTGGCTGACTCACCGCAAGCTCATAAAGCTGATTATATAGGGTCGGAGGGGTATTTACCGGCAAGGATGGAATCATATCCAAATCATCGGGTGCTGGTGGAGCTTTCACTTCACGCGTAGCATAAAATGTATGTTTACTTGCGGTACCCCCCAACAGCTCTCCAATAGCATATTGCTCAGCTAATTCCTTCTCTCGCACACGCGCCAACATAGAATCATCTTTAATGTATTGTGCGGGGTCGCAAGCATTGTGGCCCAAAAACTCCACCACCTTCAGGCCCGCACCCTGCACATATTCATAGAGTTCAGGAATGGAATAGGCGCGATCCTGGCTATGCAACAATAAATCATACAACGCTGCATCACCATTTTTAAAGTCGTTAAACCAAGGGGCGGAGTGCATAAACCAGTTGGTTTTGGGTAATTGGTGTAGCACCCTCTTCGCTATTTCAATTTTATTGTCCGGTGTTTCCTCACCTGCCAGCATTCTAAGCAATTCCTGCATCTGGTAAATCGCTGTACGGCCATGTTTTCCATATAGCATCAGCCCCATCACACCATTTGGAGCCAGCACATCAGTAAGTGCCTTCAATCCTGCATCAGGGTTTTCCAGATGATGTAGTACGCCAGTGCAATTAATGTAGTCAAATTCACCCAGTCCCAATGTAGGCACTTCCAGCAAAGAGGCATTAATCCAACGGATATTATGTAAATCGCGAACTTCCGCACGTGCCTGTGCAACTTCCATGGAAGCGCGGCTCATATCCAAATAAATAATCTCCGCTTGCGTATTACGTAATTGCTCGGCCAGAAAGATTACGCTATCGCCTGTGCCACCACCGGCTATCAGCGCCCTAAAGTTCTGGTGAAAATTCCGTCTGCCACCAAATCCAAAATGGTTAAGTGCGTCCAGACACTCAGTGATAGCGGCACGTAAGAAACGTCTCTCATCCTCAGCTTTGCGTGGCGGATAAGGGAAATCCTCGTATTGTTCTTTTACTTCAGGTAGGTATGATGTATTTTGCATGGGGGCATATTAGACGTCCAAAAAGCAAATTACCAGCGAGTAATAAAATTACCTTTTATGCACTTCCCGTAATATACCCCCTGCCGGTAGGTTATTTAGCCTCATTCAGGCAAGCCATTGATTCTCATCAAAGACTTTTTTAGTTGTCGAAATCAGCATAGTACCCTATATATGAACTCCATACTTACGGGAGGGTATATGGCTAAAAAGAGCAAAGAAAAATCTAAAGATAAAAATAAGTCTAAAAGTAAAAAAGCAAAAGCAAGTAGCGGTGTTAACTTCAGTGATGAAGTAAAAAGACTAAACCGTATTAACGGCCAGGTTGAAGGTGTCAGCAGAATGCTTGAAGATGGGCGTAAACTGAGCGATGTGCTGATTCAGTGCAAAGCGATTCACTCCGCACTAAGGTCTATTGAATCACGTGTGATTAAAGCACATCTTGATGCAGCGCTTGATGAGGTGGTGAAGCTCGATAAAAAGAAGAGCCGTGCAGAAAAAGTGGCACAGCTTGAAGAGCTATTTAAACAAGCCGCATAACAATTCACGGATATGTATTCATTAAGCCCTGCCATTGGCGGGGCTTTTTGGTGATGCGCGTTTTAGTTTCCGAATCACCACCACTGCCACGCCGTTACATAACGCTAAACATAGAAATAGCTGGGGTATGGTCGTGCCTCCTTTTAACAAGGCAATAATCACCAACGAGGAGAGCACCATAAACAGCGCATTCATAACATTGTTAGTAGCAATAGTACGAGCGCGGTGTTGTTCCTCGCTTTCATGCTGCATAATAGCATAAAGCGGCACCACATATAGCCCTCCACATACTGCAATCATCAGCATATCAAACAAAACGCGCCAACTAGTCGAATCTGCCATCCATTGCCATGCCCCCATCAGTGTAGCAGAAGGCGTAATGCCATGACTCACCCAGAACAGATCTAAAGAAAACAGCGCAATCCCTCCCGCTGCCCATGGTGCGTAAGTACTTTTCACCTCCCCTTTAAGCAAAGCTATGCTAAGCAGAGAGCCGATACCAACGCCTATGGAAAATAAGGTAAGAAATAACGTTACTACCGTTTCATCACCACCAATAATATCTTTTGCATAAGCTGGGAATTGGGAAAGAAATGCAGCACCCACCACCCAGAACCAGGATATCCCGAGTATACTTAAAAACACACGGCGATTTTTACGATCATGCTGTACCATATCCCAGGTTTGTTTTGGAATATTCCAGTTTACTTCTAGCGATGGCATAGGTGCATCGGCCTGCGGAATAACACGGCTAGTCATATACCCCCCTAGGGCACATGAAATCATTGCGCCGGCAATCAGCATATTGCCACCCTCCGCCATAATCAGCAGACCGCCAGCTATGGTGCCCAGCAAAATAGCTAGGAACGTCCCTGCTTCTATATAGGCATTACCAGCAAGTAATTCGTTCTCTTTCAGATGCTGTGGAAGTAATGCATATTTGATGGGGCCAAAGAAGGTAGATTGAATGCCCAAGCAAAATAATACAAAGAGCAGGAAATAGGCATTACCAACCACAAACCCAACCGCCCCTATGGATACGATAATCATTTCCCATATTTTCGTGGCGCGCGCGAGAAAGGCACGGTCATATTTATCGGCCATCTGCCCGGCAGTGGCTGAAAACAAAAAATAGGGCAGAATAAATAATGCACCCGCCATAATCACCAATGTTTGCGCATCTCCCTCACTTGCGCTCGCCACCTTAAAGGTCACAAACATCACCAGCGCATTTTTAAACACGTTATCGTTAAACGCACCCAAAAATTGCGTGATAAATAAGGGCAGGAAACGTTTGGTCTTGAGAAGATGTGTCACTGCGTTTCTTTACGCTTATGTTGCTGGGCGGCGATATCATCTAACATCACCCCTTCTTTGCGCGCTTCATTTTCTTTTTGGCGCTGCTTGGCATTGTCTAGCGCAATCTCAAACTTTTTGAGTTCGCCGAATGCTTCCGATATTTCATCCCGCAGGGCAATCATTTGTAGATCGAGCATGATAATTTCTTTTTGGATTTGTTCTTCGCGCTTGCGAATACGGTCGGCAAAACCACCAAAGAATGTACCCATCTCCGGCTGTTTTTCCGCAAGGGCTATTTCGTCTGCCAGTTCTTTTTTTAGGTTTTCTGTAGCGAGTTGCAGTTGGCTTTTTTCATTTTCCATCTTACCAAGGTCACGCTTAAGATCATCAACCTTACGTTTGTGAAGCTTAATTAGTGTGGCCAGATTTTTCATGCTCTGCCTTTCACACTATTGCTGCCCTTGTGGTGCTTCTAGCTGCTCTTTGGGTTTGTCCCAATCTTTAATGCCCATTACTGCGGCCAACTCTTCATAACCTTCTTCCAGAGTTGTTTTTTCGTCTTTTCGCTGGCTCAGAAATTTTTCCAGCGCAGGGTAATAGGTCATGGCTTGATCCACTTCCGGTGTGGTGCCTTTTCGGTAAGCGCCTAAGCGAATCATCTCCGCCATATCCTCATAGGTCGATAACATAGAACGTGCTACCTGCACCAATGCATTTTGGGGCTCGGTATTACAGTCTGGCATGGTACGTGATACACTTTTTAAAATATTGATAGCAGGGTATCTGCCACGCTGCGCGATCGACCTGTCGAGCATGACGTGCCCATCCAAAATCCCACGCACTGTATCAGAGATAGGCTCGTTCGTATCGTCCCCTTCTACCAAAACGGTGAATAAGCCGGTAATCGAGCCCTGGCCTTTTTTTCCGGGGCCTGCACGCTCTAGCAATTTTGGCAACTCTGCAAACACCGTGGGGGTATATCCTTTACTGGTAGGGGGTTCCCCTGCAGAAAGTCCGATCTCGCGTTGTGCCATAGCAAAACGCGTTACCGAATCCATCAGGCACAACACATCTTTCCCTTGGTCACGAAAATATTCCGCTACCGACATGGTCATGTAAGCCGCCTGCCTTCTAAGCAATGGATATTCGCTAGAGGTGGCCACAATAATCACCGAACGTTTAAGCCCCTCTTCTCCCAGATCATCTTCGATGAATTCCTGCAACTCACGGGAGCGTTCACCGATCAGACCAATCACGTTAATGTCGGCCTGTGAGTTACGCGCAAGCATCGACATCAAAATAGACTTACCTACGCCGGAACCTGCAAAAATACCTAGCCGTTGGCCGCGGCAGCAGGTTAGAAACGTATTAATCGCACGAATACCAAGATTCAGCTTACCTTTAACACGTTCGCGCTCATGCGCTTCTGGCGGGTGATTACGAATAGGGTAAGCTTCTGCTCCACGTGGCAATGGCCCTTTGCCATCCACCGGCTGCCCCATTGCATTGACCACACGCCCCAACCACGCCTCACACGGGTGGCACACGGATGCGCTCTCTTCTAAGTAAACCTTGGCGCCCGGGCCAATACCCTCCAGCGAGTCAAATGGCATAAGCAGGGCTTTATTTTCGCCAAACCCGACCACCTCTGCCATAATTTCCTTAGGCTGCGCTTTGAGCCCTTTCTGGCCAACCACCCTGCAACGAGCGCCAACACTGAGTAAACGCTCGATTCCGCTACATTCGATCAGCATACCCAATACGGCACTCACCGTGCCTGACACTTTAACTTCTTGTATATTATTTATTTCTTCCAGCATCATAGTGTTTTCGCCTCAAACGCCCCCTATAGCCCTTTTACCACACAACTATAGATATTTTAGCAACAAATTGCACATTAAAGATTGTTTAAGTCATTTTTTTGTGGTTAACTAAAAATTAAATTGTTAATAGTTTCTATACGTAGCAACTAAATTAACATTTAAAAAACATAGGGGAGATTAATATGCGCGTACTGTTGGTAGAAGATGATAGCTCAACAGCTAAAGCCATTGAATTATCGTTGGCTTCTGAAGGCATCATCTGTGATACCACCCAGCTTGGTGAAGAGGGGCTGGAGATTGGTAAGCTTTACGATTACGACATTATTATCCTGGACTTAATGCTTCCAGACATTGATGGTTATGAAGTGCTACGCCGTTTCCGCGCTGCACGTGTCACCACACCTATTCTGATTCTATCTGGCCTGTCTGGCCCTGATCAGAAGATTAAAGGCCTTGGCTATGGTGCCGACGATTACCTCACAAAACCTTTCAATAAAGGTGAATTAATTGCTCGCATTCAAGCGATTGTGCGTCGTTCGAAAGGACATAGCGAGTCTATTATCCGCACTGGCAAGCTAGCCGTTAACCTTGATACTCGTTCAATCGAAGTAGAAGGCAAACCACTACATCTTACCAGTAAGGAATACAGCATTCTTGAGCTACTCTCACTGCGTAAAGGTACAACGCTTACTAAAGAGATGTTCCTTAATCATCTCTATGGTGGCATTGATGAGCCAGAGCTTAAGATTATTGACGTATTTGTATGCAAACTACGTAAGAAACTGGCAACTGCTGCTGGTGGCGACAACTATATCGAAACGGTATGGGGTCGTGGTTACGTGCTGAAAGATCCCGAGCAGGAATCTTCTTCAGAACGCGAAGCAGAAGCTGTAGTTTAATAAAATTTATAGCCCAAATGAAAAAGCCAGCCTTCGGGCTGGCTTTTTTTAAATGAGAAATTAATGGTATCACAATCAAACCCTATAAAACGTTTACTGTGTAGAAATGCTGACATCACCTCAAGCGAGTGGAAAACCCTAGATAGCATCCTACGCAATGCACAAAGCGCTGCATTTCGCGATGAATATCTCTCTTATCGTAACCATACACCAGACTCCCTGCCCGATGGATGGCAAGGCACATTACTGCCTGAGGAAGTTGAAAGCCGCCTTAGAAGAAAACCAATCATAATGGCAAAACTACTCACCGCTGGTCATGTCATTGAACACGACAAAAGCAGACCGGTGATTGAATTACGTATTGTAGCGCATCATGTGCAGCAAGCTGAACAAGCCCCCTCACGCTTATAATCAATTAACTACAGTTTTTTGTAAGCACCGCGGAAGCCGTCTAGCGCCTTAAACTGTTTCTTGGGATCCACTAGACTTTCCGTAGAGCCGATCACCAACACACCGTCTTTAGGTAACAGACCTGCCATTTTTTCAGTAATCGCACCACGAATGGGGTCATCAAAATAAATAAGTACATTGCGGCAGAACACAATATCGAACCGGCCTAAAGTCCCATAATTATGCAGCAGGTTATGCGTCTGGAACTTTACCATACTTTTAATATTGTCTTTGATTTGCCATGTCGTGTCTGGCTGGGATGCAAAATATTTCATCAACATTTGAATCGGCAGTCCACGCTGCGCTTCAAACTGCGAATAGGCACCCTTAATAGCTTTATCCACCACTTTCTGCGCAAGGTCAGAGGCTACAATTTCAAAACTCCAGCCGGGCATTTTTGCTTTATCTTCTTCAAGACATATCGCAATCGAATACGGTTCTTGACCCGTCGAGCATGCGGCCGACCAGATACGAATTTTCTTTTCGCCCGGTTTTTTAATTATCTCCGGCAATACTATTTCACGCAGTGCATTATAAGGCTTAATGTCACGGAAAAAGGACGATTCGTTAGTGGTCATCGCCTCTGTAATTTCCACTAGCAAATCTTCTTTGGGAGACATTTTCATTTGCTGGCATAGTGCTGAAATATCGGCCAGCCCCTGTGCACGCGCAATCGGGGTTAATCGACTTTCAATAAGATACGCCTTGTCGTCTGTTAGCGTGAGGCCAGATCGCTGTTTAAGTAAGTCAGATAAAAATTTAAATTCTTCCGGTTTCATAGCTACCTGCCTCCAATTTGCTGTGTCAAATAGCCCGCAATTTCTGATAGCGGTAATATCGCCCGGCAGATACCTGCATCCGCTACGGCTTTAGGCATGCCATACACGACACAGCTTGCCTCATCCTGTGCAACTACATGTCCGCCATTTTCTACCACTTGTTTTGCACCCAACACGCCATCACTACCCATGCCGGTTAGCACCAACACTACCAGTTTCTTACCATATATATCGCTCAGTGAGCGAAGCATGGGATCAGCTGCGGGCCTACAGAAATTCTCTGGCGGATTTTGATTAAGCGTAATAACCACACCGCCATCATCCTGTTTCTTGGGAACCATATGATAGTCACCAGGTGCGAGATATATGTTTCCCGCCTCCACTTTCATTCCCTCAGCCGCCTCATGGCATGGGCGACCGGATGCCTTGGCTATATGGCCTGCAAGAATCGTTGTAAACGCGGGGGGCATATGTTGCGTAATAAAAATAGGTATGGATACCAAATTATTTTTAAGCCCTGTAAAAAATTCGATTAGTGCTTGTGGCCCACCAGTAGATGAAGCAATCGCCAACGCATTCACGCCTCCAACATGTAGCGCCATACCGTCTGAAGAGCGCAACTGAACTGGAGCCTTCGCTGCCACAGCTTGCGTTTTCTGTTCAGCCGCTACTGTGGCAACTGACGTTACGTTTGAAAGTGCTTTGACCTTAGCTATTAACTCGCGATAAAACACTTGTACTTCATCGCCAGTTTTTGCCGATGGTTTGGGCAGGTAATCTGTCGCACCCAACGACATCGCTTTAAGGCTGATTTCTGCATTACGCATAGTAAGCGTAGAGGCCATAATAATTTTCGATTTTGGTGACACTTTAACAAGCTCAGGCAGCGCAGTGATGCCATCCATCACAGGCATTTCAATGTCTAGCACTATGATATCAGGCTGATGTCTTTTGGCCATATCAATGGCTATCTGACCATTGAAAGCGCTATCAACCACCTTGATGGCACTATCGGCCATCAACGCTTTGCCCATCAGGTTCCGAATGACCGCTGAGTCATCTACTATGAGTACGTTTATGGGCACGAATTCTACCTACGAGAGCATACCAATTTGCTGCAATTTGCCCTTGATGATTTCTGCATCAAAAGGTTTCATCACATATTCATCAGCGCCTTTGCTTAGCGCCTTCATAATATTGTCCATTTCACTTTCTGTAGTACAGAAAATCACTTTGGGTTTGTCGCCATCTGGCATGGCGCGCAATGCCTCAAGAAATTCGATTCCATTCATCACCGGCATATGCCAATCGAGCAAAATAAGATCGGGTTTTTGCGTTTTGCAAAACTCTTCTGCCTGTTTACCATCCTCTGCTTCAGATATGGAAAACCCTAATTCTTCCATGATACGGCACTCTAACTTACGTACCACTTTTGAATCATCTACAATTAAACATGTGCCCATGGTCTAACTTGCCCCTAAATTTAATAATGTTTCAACGCTCACTATGACTAGCAATTCTTCTGGCAGCTTATACACGCCAGAAGCCACTTCTTTCCATGCTCCTGCTATATTAGATGGCGCCTTTTCTATTTCTGCATTTGAGACCGTAAGCACATCCCCTACGCTATCAACCATCAAGCTGTAGAGTTCATTATTATACTCCACTACCACAAACATATTTGTGGCCCCCTCCTCTGCGGCAGGTAACCGCAAACGATGGCGCATATTAATTACGGTTACGATACGTCCACGTAAATTCAGTGAGCCCGCCACTTCGGGAGGCGACAAAGGAATGGTGGTTACATGCTGTTCACGCAATACATCACGTACATATTCAACCGGAATGCCCAACATCTGCTTATTAATGCAGATGGTAACAAACATACTACTATCCGAGTTGGCATCTAAGAGCGCGACATTGTTCATGCTACCATCTCCCTATTTTCTATAATGCATTTGGACATGGACTCCAGCAATCCAGGCCTGTCAGTCTTCACAATGCAATCCTGCATGCCAGAAGTTTTGGTGCGTGCAATCACTTCATCACTTATTGTCGAAGTATAAGCGACGATGGGAACCCCATTAATCTCTGCGTTACTGCGGCAGGTTTCAGCAAATTCAAAACCATTCATACCGGGCATTTCTATATCGGTGACAATCATATCAAATTTCTTATCTGCTAGCTGTGCTAAAGCCGCTTTCGCATCCACAGCTGTTGTCACTTTATATCCTGCAGCCTGAAGAAATGGCTCCGTCAGGTTCCTGAAAAACGGGCTATCTTCGACAAGCAGCACCTCACATTCACCTATGTCCTGCTGATGCCTCATATTCACATTCACATCAACCCCAATAACCTTTGTAATGAGATGCGCAACATCAACCACATCTGTTGTCTTTTCTTCAATAACCATGCTGCCCAAATAGCCATGAGCTTGTGAATCTTTTGAGGCCACCTTGATATCAAATGGCGCACGTACGATATCCAGAATCTCCTGCACCACTAAACCGATCACCTGGCCATCATAACTAAAGACAATCACATCAATATTGCCCTCATCAGGCATACTGTATGAATCATCAAGTGTAATCAGACGCATCAGATCATCGCGATATTGCACCACCGGATAATCATCGGCGATCTCTATGCTTTTCACATCCACCTCTTCCAGACGAGAGACCATTTCAAGCGGCACTGCTTTCGGTGCCCCTTTACCCAGATCAAACAGCAGGAAGCTAATTTTATGTTCGGTTGGTTTCTCAGATGCATTTTGTGCAGTTGCCTCTTCTGTGTTATGAGCAGCAACATCACTATTGCTTATCGCCTTCGCCAACCCATTAGGGTCCAAAATCATAATCACACTACCGTCACCAAGGATGGTGTTACCCGAATAGAGGTCCAACGATTTGAGGGCTCCTGATACCGGCTTAACCACGATTTCTTCCGTATCATGTACTCGCTCTACTACCACACCCACCTCTTGCGAACCAACTTTGCAGACGGCAACATACATATCTTTTTGCATAATCTCTTCGAGGTCTACTTTACCGTTCAACATACCAGACAGCATACCCAGCGGTAAAAGCTTTCCACGCAAACGCAGCACAGGGGAGTCATTGAGTATTTCCATAGTCAGTGGCCCAGAGGGAGACACCCGAACTAATTCCAACACGTTGATTTGTGGAATACCAAATTTTTGTCCTTGCGTTTCTACCAACAACACAGACACGATGGCCAGTGTAAGTGGAATCTTGATCGACACCTTCGACCCCTTACCCCAGGTAGAATCCAGATCAATAGCGCCGCCAATTTTTTCAATATTAGTACGCACCACATCCATGCCTACACCACGGCCAGATACAGCTGTTACCTGCTCTGCGGTGGAAAAACCCGGCGCAAAAATGAACTGGATAATTTGCTTATCACTCATCGCCTCAATCTCGGCTTCAGTGGCCACACCGTTAGCAATGGCTTTTTCTTTCACCTTATCAACCGGAATGCCTTTACCATCATCAATAATGTCAATAATGATATGCCCGCCTTCATGATAAGCAGACAAAGTCACCGTACCAGTCTCTGATTTTCCGGCAGCCACACGCGCATCGGGTGTTTCCAACCCATGATCACAGGAGTTGCGCACCATATGCGTAAGCGGATCTTTAATTACCTCGAGCAACTGGCGATCTAGCTCGGTGTCTGCACCTTTCATTTTCAATTCAATCTTTTTGCCCAGTTCCATAGACAAATCACGAATCAGCCGCGGAAATTTGGACCACGCGTTACCAATAGGCTGCATACGTGTTTTCATTACATTGTCTTGCAGCTCTGTAGTAATGTGACTGAGCTGTTGTAATGGCGTAGCAAACTCCTTGTTTTCTTGCGTACGCACCAACTGCATAAGCTGGTTGCGAGTAAGCACTAGCTCACTCACCGTTTGCATCAAGTTTTCAAGCACATTGAGACTTACACGAATACTTTGGTTGGCCGTATCGGTAGCACCACCTTCTTTTTTCGCAGCGGGTGCTGCAGCAGGTTTCGCTGCACTTGCAACCGGTTTAACTGAGGGCTTCTCGGCCGGTGGCGGCGTTTCTGTTGCAGGTTTTTCTTCAGCAGCAGGAGCCATTTCTTGCGGAGCATTTTCCTGCGAGGCTCCGCCTTCTGCCGCAGCTTGCTCAGCCATCAACTTTTCTATAGCAGCTGCCATTTCAGGATCATCTTCTCCTTTGAAATGCGGAAACGCATCATCACCTGCGCCATTCACTTCTGCAACCACCTCATCCGGCACGCCACCATCTTCACTAGCCGCAGCCTCCACCACAGGTGCCTCTGCAGGTGTAGCATCACCCAGCATTCCTGTTTCGGCGAACTGATTCAAACGCCCCTTAAGGGCGCTGTCATCACCTTCTGGTTCCGCACCATTTTCACTCAAATGATCGATCAGCTCCTTAATACAATCAAGCGACTCCAATACCAAGCTGATGGCTTGTGGTGTCGCCTGCAATTCTTTATCGCGGATTTTTCCCAGCACATTCTCCCCGGCATGCGCCACCCCCTCAAGACGAGGCAACCCCAAAAAGCCGCACGTGCCCTTAATAGTATGCATCACGCGAAAAATATTACCCAGTATCTCTTCGTCCTCTGGGTTTTGTTCGAGGCTGATCAATTCATTATCAAGTACAGAAAGGCTTTCGCTGGTTTCTATAATAAATTCACTAATAAGATCGTCCATATTCTACCTACCTGATTTCTTTATACCGGGCGCTACACATCCGGCGGCTGGGTTATCTGCAGATTCAGCTCTTCGCTTTCTGCATGGTGCGTAATGGTTGCGCGAATATCATCGGCAAACCGCTTAGTTAGATAAAGCTGTACATTTTTTGGGGTAAGCTCCTCTACCGTGAACTGCCCCGCTAAAATCCTTTGTGTTTCTTCGTCCCATTTCAGCCCAGGACCGCTGGCATTAAACATCACCTGCCTCTCGCCTTCTGCGTTTTGACTGATACGCACGGCAATAGTGCCACCGCGAATAAGCGTGCCACCGGTGAGAATAAGCACGTTATAAATAAGACGCGACATTTTCAGGCTAATCGACACACCCGATGCATCTGTATGGTTATCAGGCCAATCAAGTGTAATCTTGCTACCGGTAAAAAAGTCAGCAGCAATTTTCTGTTTTTCAGCCAGATTAGCTTCGCCTTGGTCTTTTACATTACCATAAGCCATACGAAAAAACTGCAACCGTGTAACCGCAGAGAATGCACTACTGGTGATTAGCTCAATAGCCTGCCCCTGCATGCCACCGTTATCTTCCTCGTTTAAAAACTCGACACCGTTATTGACGGCCCCTATTGGCCCGGTGAGATCGTGACATAGCCGCGTGCACAACAACTCTGCCATTCGTAATTCATTAATCATCGAAAAACCCATTAGAACATTTACTCCACGCCACATGCGCGGATTACTCATATCTTTCACTATTCCCCAGAAAGATAAAAATTTAGTAAATGTTGTAATACGAGAAAAGGAGGGTTTTTCTGTATCTTAACCAAATTTCACTAACCTCTGTTGTATATTTCATTATTGATGACCACCTCAAATACTAACCCACTGATAGATTATGTATTTAACATCCCTTACCGCCCTACACTGGAACAGCCAAAAACCCTCACCAAAATAACCGTTAACAAAAATTTGTATGAATACAGATCATTTCTACTTATAGTAGGGTTACGCATTATCAATGGGATAACCAAAGAAACGTTCAAACAATGCAAACAAGCAGCGATCCATTACCTAGCGATAACAAAAACGCGATTGGCCAACGCCTGAAAATGGAAATGAAGAAGCGCGGCATCTCTTCTGTTGAGCTAGCCAAACGCGCCGATGTAAAGACCTCTTTTATCTACGATGTGATCAGCGGCAAATCCGGCAACCCCTCTACCGTTAAATTAGCTCGTGTTGCAGAAAGCCTGGATATCAATCTCGGCTCTCTAGTTGGAAACGACGGAGAACCCAAAAGCCATCTATCTACTGCCATGCACTCGCAAGATGAAAACTATGTAGCGGTTTCACGAATTACCGTGGATATGTCGGATGGCGTCGGAAAAGTAATCACTGAACAAAAATCTGAATATTACTACTTCCGAAAATCGTGGATCACGGAACACCTACAAACCGATGCAGCCAACTTGCGCATGCTTCATATCAGTGGGGACAGCATGGAACCCACCTTGTTGCATAATGATATTGTGCTGGTAGATACCAGCCGAAAAGTTCCTTCTCCACCTGGTGTGTTTGTATTATTCGATGGTATGGGCATCACTGGAAAGCGCCTGGAATATGTCGCAGACCAGAAAATGGTACATATTATTTCTGACAACCCTCAATACTCTACTTACGAACGATCCATTGACGACACTTTCATCATTGGGCGTGTAGTCTGGTTTGCCCGAGAAATATAATTATCAATCTTAAATTCATCGAGCTTCCGATAAAGCGTTGAGCGCCCGATACCAAGGCTTTTAGCAGCACGAGTCATACAACCCCCTGTATATTGCAATGCAAAGCGTATAGCTTCCTCTTCCATTGATTTAAGTGTACGAACTTTGCCGCGTTCATCTAGCAATGAAGCTGAGTTTGTAGTGCTGTTATTAAACACATATCCGGAAGTTCCTGCTGTAGACACAAGACTTTCCACATCCAGCCATTCACCAGAAGAAAGCATTACGGCACGCCACAACATATTAGAAAGCTGTTGTACATTACCGGGCCATGGTTGCTGCACCAACCATTCCATTGCTTCTGGTGTAACACCGCGCACATATTTTTGTGCCGAGGCCGAATACATGGCAATAAAATGTTCTGTCAGTGCAGGAATATCATTCTTTCGATAGGATAGTGGCGGCGTGGTGATAATTGCTGAGCGCAAGCGATCTCGTAGTTTGGTATCAAGGTTCATCTCCACAGAGTTTTTTCCTGTCGTAGTGTTAATCCCACAAACAATTCGTACATCCACTTTTGCTCCCGCCTTCTCACCCGATGTTTCCAGCACACCATTTTCCATAAATGCGAGTAATCTGAGTTGCGCCTCCTTAGGAAGAAATGCAGGATCTTCTAAAAACAATGTTCCACCATCAGCTTCACATAACTTACCCAGAAAGAAGTGTTGATCTTCGGCACCAGACATATCCGGGCCAAATAAATGCATTTCTGCCATATGGGCAGAAAGCATTCGACAATTTACCGTAACAAAAGGTTTTCCCACACGGTCCCCCGCACCATGGATCGCACGGGCAAACAATTCTTTTTGTGTACCTCTTTCACCTTCAATCCATACAGGGATTTTGGAATTAGCTGCCTGCTGAGCAATATGCAACGCTTGCTTCACTAACGAATGTTCACCGATAATATCGGTAAAATCCACATGCCCTGCAGCCCTACGTTCCAGCCATGCAGTATAGTTTGCCATTTGCCGAATCTTCAGCACCATCTGCATCGTGCGATTCAATCTGGCCATCGTACATGGCTTGGTAATAAAATCGCTGGCACCTGCTTTCAGTGCCTCCAGTCCTTTTGCATCTTCCCCATAACTTACCAACACTATAACCGGAATACTGGGCTTGCTAGCGCGAATACCGCGTATGACATCAACCATTTTATTGCCAAGAAGCTGTGCGCTTAACAGCACTAGATCTATGCTGTCTTTTTGTTCTTCATTGAGACACCGGAGAATGGATTCGCTATTTTCCATTACCCGCACCTGGTAGTACAGGTCATTCTCTAACGCCCTTACACTGGCAGGCGTTGATAGCTCATTATCAAATACCAACAAGGTTTCTTTCATAGCAATCTCCGTGTATAGTGTCGTATAACAATACATCCAACATATACTATTAATTGTATATTTAATTTATTTAATCAACTACTACTTTTCTAAAAAGTGAAGTTTTATGCTGCGCCTTGGCTAAAAATCCTGTAAAATCCCCGCCATGCCTTGGTTTCGTGTAGCATTTTTATTATTAGTTTTGGCCGGTACATCAGGTTACCGTTTTCGCTGTTATATTTTTTGTAAAGACCAAACTGCAATTCAGAACGATTATATCGAGCAGCGCGATCGCTGCCGTGAATACGCAGAGTTAAAGCTGGACATGGCTTTGCGTGATACACGGGGACCAGTCGATGGGAAGAAACAGAAAACCAAACTGGTAAGCCTCTTCAATAGCTGCATGGCCGATAATGGCTGGAACATCGCACCCGAATTACCGCCCTATGACAGCGCTGCGCCTGTCGAAAAACCACCCACTGCCGAAGCAAAACCACTTGCCCCTCCTCCTGAGGTGGTAGAAGCCCACGAGTCAAAAGCGGCATTATCACGTTCGGCGGATTGTATGTTTGCCCGCCATGCGGCCAACCATTCCAGCATTGCTGCTGCCCGTGCACAAGCCTGTGATCTAGAGTGTAGCCAGCGTCTGCGCGCCGCGCCTGACGCGCCTCGTCCGGCTGCTTGCCCCACCGATGTCACCCCAGATGTGAACCTCATCACCGGTGGTGAAAAGACGTTTTAGCCCTCGTCATCAAACTGTCACCTAATAGCCATTGGCTAATGGTTAATAATCGGCAATAATTAGCGACATGACCCCACAACTCACACCAGAACTGCGCGAACAATTCGGTAAACTTTTTGTATCGGTAGACCCCGCTGTCAAAAATGCACAGCAACGCGAATCCTTACAGGCACGAGGCGTTGAGCTCTATGAAAAGCAATTTGATATGATTCATGACATTACTTTCATTGAGGGAATTCCAGCGCCAAAACTGGAAATACATGCCGGAAAAACATTGCCGAGTGGCAATGCAGCTTCATTACTTTTTCACAACGAGCCTCCTATTATTCGTGTTGCAATTGATGCGGCAAATCTATCCACGGCACTAGTGAACTCTCTCACTGATTACCGCCAGCGTAGCGCGGATAGTGTTTCCGCTGAGGATTTAGAGAAAAATCAGGCTGGAAAGACAATACGTGGTGTTGATAACAGCAGGATCGAGCAAGGTGAAAGTACTGGCCAGCAGCATGGCGGTATTTTCCGCAGCCCTCTCGATCTCATTGATGGACCCGACAAGACAAAATACATTCAAAACACAAGACGGGACGTTCGTGAACACCAAAAGATGCGCGAGGAAGAGCCGGAACTATGGCAATTCTATCTCGATAAACTATTCAATGAATTATACACCGCGCATACTCCCAGCGACTGGTTAAAATTGCTGCGTGTGCATGGCGGACGCACCACCAAAGAAATGGGAGATATTATCGGTATCACTCGACCTTCCTATACCGATATAGAGAACGGAAAATCCTATGGCGGGATTCTTCCCTACAAATATTGTAAGAAAGTTCTGGATGCGAACCCTTTTCATTGGCCGACAGGCGATGATGGAAAAGTCCTGCCTCAATATGCCGATAAATTTTTGGCCAAGATGGGGTATAATCGTCAGGAACAGTGGCATAGCGGCAAACACGTCCGCCCAGGATCTGATGGCAAACCACGCAAACCATACAAGCTTGATAAAGGGGCGGACGATGTCGCAAAAGACATAAATACCCGGGAAGACCTCGAATACTATCGCCATCTACGCCAACACAATCGTGATAAATGGCTATTCTGGTTGGATGTACTTTTTAGTCCCGCTGCTGACAACCAGACATTACCTGACTGGCTGCGCACAATACGTGTACATGGCGGGTGTAGCGTGGCACAAATGGAAAGCTGTATGGGCGATTCCACACTTTACCACTATTACGATGCCGGTAAATTGGCTGGCGAAGCTCTACCATATCCTTACTGTGAGAAAATTCTCCAGCAAAATCCTTTCCACTGGCCAACGGATAAAGAAGGAGCGGTTCGGGAGGAATATGCAGATCATTTTCTTAACAAGATGGGATATCGCGACCATCCGATTGATTGGAAAACGGGTAAACTTAAAACAGATTGGGCAGATAAGGTATTGGCGGAGACTCCCGATAAAATAAAAGAAAAAGCCATCTTGTTATTAAAGGCACTCATTGCTGCCAAGAGCTTAACGAACAAAGACTACACAACACGGATCGGCATAACCGAAGAAAGTTTTTATACACAGTTAAAAAGAGAGCGCCCGATCAATTATGAAAGACTGGAGGCCACGAAAACAGCGCTCGACCTTGATAAAGATGAAGAACGGCAATTACTAAAACTCACTATCCCTGAACTAAACCCTGCATGGCTCAATCATCAGCAGCAAGAAGAACAGGGTGGATTGCTATTAAAAGGCTATCGCATACAAGCACATCTTACGAAAGCTCAGCTGGCGGAAAAAGTAGGACGCCATTACGCTACAATAACAAAATACGAAACGGGAAAAAAACCGGTTCCCCCAGAAGACATTGATCAGATGATATCAACTTTTGAGCAACATAAAGGCGGCATAGAATTCGACGCAGACTATTTCCGCAAAACGTTAGAGGCCTCCAACACCGCCATTGCTGAAAAGAAAAAAGGAATGTCAACGAAGTCAACACAATTAGGCGCAACACATCGCACTTCAGCACATCCTGAGCTGTCTCCAGATCGTGGAGATGAAGAGCGAGGGCTCGGCTTGTAGCGCGGTTAAGCTCTAACCGTTATTTTGTTTATCTTGCGGCATTTGTTTCGCCGGAAAAAAACTGTCCAGCCAGCCGCGGCGTTTGAACCAAAACATCATGGTCACAGCAATCGCCAGCATGAAGCTCATCACTAGCGGGTAGCCCATACGCGAATGGATCTCTGGCATATTATCGAAGTTCATCCCATATACGCCCGCGATAAATGTCAGCGGAATGAAAATCGCAGAGATCATGGTCAGCACTTTGATAATCTCGTTCGTTTTGTGCCCTTCATAGGCAAGGAACGTGTTGAGCAGGCCAGACGCGGTATCGCGATAGAACTGGGTTAGCTCGTTTGCCTGTAAGCTATGGTCATGACAATCGCGCATAAATTCGCGCACCGGCTTGGTAATCAGTGGTGTTTCCACACGCGTCATCATGTTGATCATCTCTGCCATCGGCCAGACCGTACGATGCAGAAGCAACAAGTCACTTTTCGTATGGTGAATCTGGTTAATCACGTCTTTGTCGCGCATGGTACGGTTACTTGCCATCACGTCATCTTCGATGGTCGCCAGCTGAAAATTCATCTTGTCGAGGATTGGGAAATATTTATCGATCACCTCATCGATCAGCGCGTAATACAAATAATCACTACCGTGATTGCGGATTTTCCCTGTGCCGCGATGAATACGCCCTAGCACCTGCTTGAAGCTACTGCCTGGCTTTTCTTCAAACACAATCACCACGTTCTTTTTCAGGAACACGCTGATATGCTCGCTTTCGAACTGGTCGCCCAGCTGCCCGCCTTTGATAATGGTAAAAATATGGTGTTCGTAATACTCGGTTTTAGGACGGTGGCTCGTGTCCAGAACATCCTCCAGCAGCAGCTTATCGATATTGAACATATCACCGATCTTTTCGATCGTATCGATGCTGCCCAGCCCGATTACATTCACCCACACGACCGGCCACGCATCAGTAAAGCGGTTGATTTCTTCCACATCGCGGCAGGCATGCTCCACGTAGCCTTCCGGCCCATAGCCCACCACGAACACTTGCGACGGGTGCGACAAAGGGCTGACAGTAAGCATTCCCGGCGCTGAGCCTGGGTTTGGCTTATAGCCACTGGACGTAACCCGTCTTCTTCTGAATGTGCGGCGGAGTGCGCTAGCCATGGCGATCTCGACAAATGGTTTATACTGGGCTAGAAAGTACCGCTTTGTTACTCATAATCAACCCTTAACTCAAGCTATTTTGACCATGACCGATTCCCCGATCCAATGTGGCCGCCGCATCGAATTTGATGCCGCACACCGCGTAATGCAGCATGAGGGCAAATGTAAGCACCTCCATGGGCATCGTTACGGCCTAGAAGCCAGCTTTGCCGCCAGCGGGCTGGATGCGTTGGGGCGTGTGGTGGATTTCGCGGTCATTAAGGAAAAGCTAGGCGGGTGGATTAACGATAACTGGGATCACGCCACCATCCTGTTCGATCAGGATAAGGCACTGGGAAGCGCTATTGAGAGCCATACGGGGCAAAAAATCTTTTATTTAGCCAGCAACCCTACGGCGGAGAACATGGCCGAATATATCATCAAAGAAGTCTGCCCCGCCTTATTTAAAGATGATGGCATCACCTGCACCCATATCCGCCTCTACGAAACCCCAAACTGCTATGTGGATGTTACGACTTAAGGATACAGCCTGGTAACGCTCCAGCCATCGCCATCGCGAGTGAAGACCTCTCGGTCATGGATGCGGAACTTGCCTTCGGTCCAGAATTCGATCACCTGTGGCACCACGCGCCAACCACTCCAGAATGGTGGCCTTGGCACTTCTCCTAACCCAAAGCGCAAGCCTTCTTTGGCCACTGCTTCAATCAACTCAGCTTTATTTTTCATCGGGCGGGATTGTTTCGATGCCCAGGCACCAATGCGGCTATCACGCGCGCGGCTTGCGAAATATGCATCCGCCTCCTCATCGCTAACCGCTTCCACCCTACCTTCTACACGCACCTGCCGACCAAGCGACATCCAATAAAAACAAAGTGCGGCTTTTGGGTTTTCTTTCAGGTCGCTGCTTTTATGGCTTTCGAGGTTGGTATAAAAAGTAAAACCTCGCTCATCGACATCCTTCAGCAATACCATACGGGCGGAGGGTTCCCCGCTAGCGTCTGCCGTAGCCAGACACATCGCACTTGGCTCGCTAATTTCCTTGCGCTTAGTCGCTTCTTCAAGCCACTGCTCAAATTGCGTAATTGGATTGCTCATGCTTCGATATAGCGCACCATGTCGCCTGCTTTTACGTTCAGCAATTTAGCGGTTTCTTTGCTTAACACCACGCCGGTCTGTATTTCCTGCAAGCCGGAAAGTGTGGCGCGGAAGCCTTCATATTTTGAGTTACTGATCATGTAGGTTGGTTTTTCTGGCACCTCATCTGCTATACGTACCAGGGGTACCCGTCTGCTTTTACGAACCGTACGAATTTTAGTACGTTCAGCCTGCACGGTTGGGCCTGCATCAAATACATCCACATACCCTTCGTTGGTAAACCCCTCTCTTTCCAGAAGTTGTAGCGCAGGGCGCGATGCATGGAATGGACGGCCAATCGCCGCCTGCGCACGCGGATCAAGCAGGTTTACATAAATCGGATATTTGGGCATCAGGTCACTGATAAACTGCCCACCTTGCGTAGCATTGACGAAATCTGCTTTTTTGAAATCCATTTTGAAAAAATGTTGTGCCAGGTTTTTATAAAATGGAGAATGCCCATCATCGTCTTGCACACCACGCATCTCTGCAATCACAATGTCAGAAAACACATCCGGAAATTCCGCCATAAACAAATAGCGACAACGCGATAAAAATTTGCCATTTCCACCACGACGATGCGATGGCAACAAGAAAAGTGAGCCTATCTCAGAGGCTCCTGTATAGTCATTTACCATATGCAACACACGTTGCATGGAATATACCCCCAGGGTGCTATTTGCCTGCACGATAGTGGACAGTTTGTAGGAATAAAACGGGTGGCGCATACCCACATGCGCAGCAATACCACATGTACCCACCAGCTTTTTCTTTTTTACATCTTCCAGCACAAATAAAAAGGCTTCATGCCCTTTGGCGCTTTTACGTTTTTTAATACTGGCCACCGAATGTGCAATTTTTGCTTCCAGCACATCTTTATCTGGTGGTAGCGATGTCATGCCTATACCCGCCTTTTTTGCCAAAGCGAGAATTTCCTTGTGGTCTTGTTTTTCTACGGGGCGAACAACTATCATAGCTTCATTCCTGACCATTTCATATGCTCAGCAATCGCCGCTTCAAGGCGCGATATACCTAAGCGCATTTCTTTATCCGTGATGGTAAGTGGTGGCAGAAAACGCACCACGTTCGGCCCGGCAACCAGCACCAGCACACCATGTTTGCGTGCACGTTCGCCAATTTCACCCGCCTTGCCTGCCCATTGCGGGTGCAGCTCCGCACCAAGCATAAGGCCGCGGCCGCGAATCTCCTTAAACAACAAGCCACGATAGCGCGCGTTGATTTTATCGAGCGCACTCACCAGCTGCTTGTTACGAGCTTCCACTGCCTTCATCATGGTTTTTGTTTGCATTTTTTTAAGCACGACGCGTGCGACCGCGCAGGCAAGCGGGTTACCGCCAAAGGTGGAACCGTGGCTTCCGAACTGGAATGTTTTTTCTGCTTTTTTACCCACCAGCATCGCGCCAATCGGCATACCGCCGCCAAGCGCTTTGGCCATGGTTACGATGTCGGGCTTCACGCCTTTTTCAGCGAAGTGCGAAAATAAATGGCCGGTGCGCCCCATACCATCTTGAATCTGATCGAGGATCATCAACGCATCATGCTTATGGCACAGCTCCTGAATATGTTTCAAAAAGCCGGGCTTGGCAGGCACTACGCCACCCTCACCTTGCACCACCTCAAGCATCACCGCACAGGTCTTGTCACTGATCATGCTTTTGATCGCATCAAAGTCATTATATGGACAATACTGAAAACCTTCCGGTACCGGCTCAAACCCTACGTGATATTTCGGTTGTGCCGTAGCAGTAACCGCTGCAAGTGTGCGCCCATGGAAGGAGCCGGTAAAGGTGATGATTTCGCGTGATGAAGGTGGTTTGCCTTTATCGGCTGCATATTTGCGCGCGAGTTTGATCGCCGCCTCATTTGCCTCACTACCAGAGTTCGTGAAAAACACACGCTTGGCAAATTTGGATGCCTTGGTCAGTTCTTCGGCGAGCAACACAGGAGGCTCGGTAAAAAACACGTTGCTGGTGTGCCAGATTTTTTTGGCCTGATCGGTGAGCGCTTTAGTGAGTTCTTTATTGTGATGTCCGAGGCTGGTCACGGCGATGCCGGAGCCAAAATCAACATAATCATTGCCATCCACGTCCCACACCATGGCGCCTTTACCCTTATCCACGATCATATCGCGCGGTTTGTAGGCCTGTGTGTAGAACTTGCGCCCCTTGGCCACCATCGACTTACTTTTGGCCGAAGCCTTGCGATTATGGCCGATTCCAGCCGTTTTGGCCTTTTTAGCGACTTTTTTCGTAGTTTTGGTAGGTTTTTTGGCAATTTTGCGTTTGGTCATGGCTATTTCACACTATTTTTATGTGTTATAAGGAAAATCAGTCCGCCTAAAATATCGCATAACCACCAAAAAACAAAGAGAAATTTCGGAATTTCGCTACCCTTTGAATCTTATGTTACAATTCTGTCTTAAACAGCTTTACGTGATATTTACCCCTGTCATGGAAACTTCACATGATTGGCAGGCCATATCGGATATACTAAAATCAAGGAAAGCTAATAGATTAGCGTGAAATTATGAACGACGAAGTAAACAAACAACCGGAAGAAAATGCAGCCGTAGTAGAGCCCGAAACTCAAACTACCGGTTCTCCGTCTGCGAAAGATACGCCAGCAGAGACATCTGCCAGTCCGGCAGTTGACACTCCGGCAACAACGACTACTTCCGAAGAGAACAAACCGTCCTTTGAAGATGCCCCCCAATCTCCTAAAGGCCCTTCTGGCTTATCCAGCTTTTTGAGTGGCGCGGGCGATTTATTTGCCAAAAACAAAGTAGGTGCCATCACTGCGCTTGTTGGGGCAGTCATTGGCTCATTCATTACAGGCGGTTTCGGTGCAGTGTTGCTCGGCTCGCTAGGCCTGCTACTCGGTGGTGCACTGGGCGATAAAGGCGGCAACATCCGCCAAGCATTCAACTGGATTGGTGATAAAGTTGGAATCAAATTTGGTAATGACAACTCCGCTGGGCAAGGACAACACCAAGAAAGCACCGTCACTAGAGGAACCCGAAAGGTAAGGGATACAGTAAAAAACCTAGTTACTGGTGGCCCAGGTGCGGTAGCTTCTGCACATGATGGCCTATCCAATGTCATGACTGATGTAGCCATGGGTTTAAACCCTAACAGGGAAGCAGGTGATGCTCGCCCTGCTACTATGGGAGAACAAGTAGTAGGAGAAGGCGCAAGCGCCCTGCTTTTCACAGGTGGAGGTGCGACTGCTGGTGCCGGGATAGGTGCTGGTACCATTATAGGGGCAACAGCGCTCAGTGATGCTGGGCTTGGAATCATTGGCACAGGCGCAACCTACGTTGGAGCCACAGCCACAGTCGCTACTGCCGCTACAGTCGGTGCAGTTGTTGTTGCCGCTGCAGGCACAGGTTACCTAGCTTACAAGGCAGGAAGTATCACTAATGATACGAGAAAGTTATATGACTATATCGACAACGCTTTTACACCTGATATGGAACGGTATGGAAACGCTGTAGGTGCATATACAAGACTACATAATAGTTTGGGTAAATATGGCGGTAAAGCTATAGAATATGTTGATGATTATGGGGAAACGCGTCGCAAATATGACCTGCTTTTACCAGAAAACCAAAAAGCTCTGCAAGAGGCGATCATTCACAAGAAGGCTGAAATACGTGAAGAGATGAGCAACACTTACACAGGTGGCTGGATTACGAAATACGTCAACTATGGTAGTGGCGAAGGGCGCCAAAAGTATGAAACATTAAAAATGGATCTACGCATGCTAACTTCTGCAGAAGAAGAGTTGCCACATTTTCTGCACAATAAAGAAGAACAAGCCAGACAAGCATATAGAGAAGCTGTTGCTCAGCAAGAGGCAGAAAGAGCTGCCCAACAAGCCGTAGCAAATACTAAAAATGTTTCCGGCGCTCAGGATACCACCGAGGCATCCGTACAAAGCACGCCAGCAGTTGCGAAAACGGACGGTCAGAAAAAAGATGGTGCAGTGGCTCTGGATGACAAAGGAATTCCGGTAGCACAAGCGTCAGGCAATGACCTTGGCGCTCCCTAAATTCAAATCATAAAATCTATAAGAAAAACCCCCTCCGGTTGGAGGGGTTTTTGTTTGGGCTATTTTTATTTGTAGAGTTTGGCAAATTCGCGTTTGCTTCGTTCTTTCCAGTGGCCGCGATGGTAAGCATCAGACGCCAGTAGTGGGATCACACTGCCCGCTTCGGCAAACACCATCTGCTCGTAAGCCGTGTCCACCTTCCCCCAGCTGCACGCTTCTTTCAACGTTGAGCTAGAGCACGCACCATCGCGTGTATCTGCTACCGTGATCTGCACTGCATATTTATGCATCTCCACTTCGTGACCTAAAATCTCTGCACACACCACTGTGTCTTGCACAAAGTTTTTCGGCACGCCGCCACCTACCATAAGCAAGCCAGAGGCTTTTGATTTCAGCTTGATCTCGGTAAGCTCACGGAAGTCCGCAATCGAATCGATGGTCATGTACGGCTCACCCGCTTTCATTTTCTCCACCTGATGCACCACCAGACCAAAACCAGCAGATGAATCCGTAAATGCCGGGCAGAAAATCGGCACGCCATTTTCATACGCGCGTTGAATCAGCGAATCTTCTTTCTTCGCGTTCTTGCTCAGCCATTTTCCCATTTCCCAGATGAACTCACGGCTAGAATATGGGCGTGGCTCAAGGCTATCAGCAATTTCTTTAATCGTGTGGTCACACGCTTGCAGCTCTTCCTCATCGATATAGGTATCATAAATACGGTCAATATAGTTATCGCGCAGCTCTTTATCATCGGCAAACTGGCTGCCTTGATAATGTTTGAAACCCAGCGCTTCGAAGAAATCCATATCCACGATAGATGCGCCAGTAGAAACAATCGCATCCACCATATTGTTCTTCACCAGATCAGTGTATAGCTTCATGCACCCACCCGCAGAGGTAGAGCCAGCCAGCGTCAGGAAGATCGAACACTCTTTGTCCTTCAGCATCATATTGTAGATCTCAGTCGCCTTCGCAAGGTCACGAGACGTAAATGACATACCGGCCATCTGATCGATAATCGGGCGCGCATCAAAGCTGGTGATATCAATATGCTCAACCTCTTTAGAAAGCAGGTTGTGTTTCGCGTGCGTATCTTTTTTTGCAGTCTGTTCCATAAGTATATTCCCTAAAAAAATAAAATTACGCTAGGCTGAGCTGGATGCGAAACTTTTTCGAGAACCGCAACGTAAGCGTACATACTAGTACGTGCGTAGCGGAAGCGCAGAATAAAGCAAGCAAGACAGCCAGCATAGTAGTAATTAGTTAATCCCGAAGATGCTCATCATTGGTTTATCAGCTACTTCTACTGTTTCGTCTGTGTAGAAACCATTAAAGTTTGTGCGCATGGTCGCACCATAAGCACCTAGTTGGCCGATCTCGATCCAGTCGCCTTCTTTAATATCAACAGGCAAATGGAACGGACCTTTCATTACGTCCACACTGTCACAGGTTGGACCATAAAAACCGAACTCCGCCTGCTCTGCTGATAATGTACCCCCTGGGCGTATCGCTTTTACCGGATAGACAAAGCCAGGCATACCCGCATCAAACAAGCTGCCATAAGTGCCGTCATTGATGTAGAGCATGTTGCCTTTGCGCAGGTCAACGCGCACTACCACAGAGCCACCTTCGGCTACCAATGCGCGACCAGGTTCAGACATGATCTGGCAATGGGCAAAACCCGCCTGCGATTTCAGCGCCTTTTTAATGGCACGCATATACGCGGCAAGTGGTGGTGGAGTTAGCCCCGGATAAATAGAAGGGAAGCCTCCACCAATATCCAGCACATCCACATGCACTTCCGCGCGTTCCACCAGCGCCGCCACATCATCAATTGCAGTTTTATAGGCTTTCGGCTCCATGCATTGTGAACCCACATGGAAACATACCCCCATACGGTTTGCTACGGCGCGTGTTGCCTGCAACAAAAAGTCCGCCTCATCCATGGCGATACCGAACTTACCTTTAAGGCTATAAGCAGCATTGTCACTGCTCATGGCAAGACGCACATATAGATTCAGATCATCCGCATGATTCGTCACTTCCATAATCTTGGTAAGCTCAGCTTCACAGTCGAGTGAGAAGTCACGAATACCATAAGTGAAGTATGCCTCGTGGATTGCTTCGCGGCTTTTTACCGGATGCATGAAATACATCTTCGCCGGACCAACATTGTCAGCCACCAATTTTACTTCAGCCAGCGATGCCACATCAAAATGACGTACCCCCGCCTGGTATAAATAAGAAAGCACCCTCTCATCCGGGTTTGTTTTTACGGCAAACATCACATCACCAGGAAAGTTCTTCAAAAACCACTTGGCCGTAGAGGCAATGGTTGCAGGACGCAAACAGGTCACAGGCATGGTCGGGCGTTGTTCACGTACCATGGCTTCGACCGAGCGAAAGCTTCTCAAAGCATTACGCTTTAAGGCAGACGGTTTACGAGTATCTTTTTTGAGGGAAAGAACGCTATCTTGGCGTTTGATTCGGCCTAGCGGCGCGAGAGTGGGTTGTTTCATTTACGGGTTTACCTATTCATTTGTGGGTTATAGTCAGGGTTCACCTCCCTCCACGGCAGGCAACCCCACATGGGTTCTTAATTTGGCATTGAAAAACACAAATCACCTATTAGTTGTTAACGAAGCGCCCCCATATAATGGAAACGGGCGCAATAATAAAGCAAAAACGTACGTCATATAAGCGGTTTTTTACCCCCTGAGGGTAAAAACTGACAGGAGCGGCTTTTTGGCATCAGTCGATTAGCGTTGTCAAACGCTCTGGATTGTGCTTTTAGTGGCGAAAACAGCTGTAGAAGAGGTATACCATGTCCAACGACTATAAATTCGAAACCAGAGCCATTCATGCAGGCGCCAAGCCAGACGAGACAGGCTCACTCCTTCCTCCCATTTACCAGAATGCGAGCTATCAGTTTCGTGATGCCGAGCATGCGGCCAACCTCTTTACCCTCAAGGAAGCGGGCTATGTTTATTCTCGCTTGACTAACCCCACAGTACAGGCACTTCAAGTGCGCCTAGCGGCGCTAGAAAGCGGTGTGGGTGCCACAGCGGCCGCTTCTGGCCATGCCGGGCAAATGACTGCTCTGTTTAACTTGATGCGCGCCGGTGATGAGGTCGTGGCCTCTAACCGTCTTTATGGTGGCACCACTAGCCAATTCAAAAACAGCTTTGTGCAGTTTGGCTGGAAAGCCCATTTGGTGGATATCGACGATCATGAAGCGGTGAAAAACGCGATTACACCAAAAACCAAAGCGATTTTCTGCGAAAGCTTCGCCAACCCTGCTGGTGTTGTAGCCGACATTGAAGCACTGGCTGACATCGCCCACAACGCAGGCATTCCGCTGATCGTGGATAACACTATGGCTTCGCCGTACCTGCTACGTCCGATCGAATGGGGCGCAGATATTGTGTGCCATTCCACCACCAAATTCCTCTCCGGCAATGGCTCGGCCATGGGCGGCATTGCGATTGATTCCGGCAAATTCGATTGGGCACAAAACGATAAGTTCCCCATGATGGTAGAGGGTGATCCGTGTTATGATGGCATGAAGTTTGTCGAAACGTTTGGCGAGATGGCCTTTACCATGCGCGCCCACGCAGTCGGTCTGCGCGATCTGGGGGCAGCACAAAACCCGATGAATGCCTATCTCACCCTGCTAGGCATTGAAACATTGCCGCTACGTATGCAAAAACATTGCGATAACTCGCTTAAAGTGGCTGAATTCCTGGAATCTCATCCGGATGTCGCTTGGGTCACCTATCCCGGCCTAAAAAACAACAAATACCACGACCTCGCGAAGAAATACGCCCCTGCCGGTTCCGGTGCGGTATTCACCTTTGGCGTCAAAACGGGCTATGAAGGCGCGAAAGCCACTGTGGAATCGCTCAAAGTCTTCCGTCATGTGGCCAATATTGGCGATACGCGTTCGCTTATCATCCATCCGGCCTCCACTACCCACCACCAGCTCTCGCCAGAGCATCAGGAACGTGTGGGCGTGAAACCGGAAGGCATGCGCGTGTCCATTGGACTGGAACATGCAGATGACATTATCGCCGATCTGGATCAGGCTATCTCCGCCTCCAAAAGGGCAAAAGCTGCATAATAGGTGAATTAACAGGTGACAAGGGCTTCAAAACCCGTTAGAAGCATCCCGCAAAGCAACTGTAAGGAATGTTTTGCATGAAAGTGACTGAAGCCCTCACCTTTGACGACGTATTACTCAAGCCACGCGCGTCAAGCCTTATCCCCGCCCAAGCCGATACCAAAACACGACTGACCAAGAGCATCACGCTTGGCATCCCACTCATGTCGGCTGCCATGGACACGGTTACCGAATACCGTCTGGCGATTGCCATGGCACAGCATGGTGGCATGGGCTGTATCCACAAAAACATGAGCATCGAAGAACAAGCTGCCGAAGTGCATAAGGTGAAAAAGTTTGAATCCGGCATGGTGGTTGACCCGCTGACCATTCATCCCAATGCCACCCTTGCAGAGGCGATGAAGCTGGTGCGCCAATATAATATCTCTGGCCTGCCCGTGGTGGAAAAGTCTGGAAAACTGGTAGGTATCCTTACCAATCGCGATGTGCGTTTTGCTTCCAACATGAAACAAAAAGTGTCCGAGTTGATGACTAAGGACAATCTCATCACGGTGCAAAAAAACGTATCGCACGCGCAGGCAAAAAAGCTGCTGCACAAACATCGCATCGAAAAGCTGCTGGTGGTGGATAAGAAATATCACTGTGTAGGGCTTATCACCGTAAAAGACATTGAAAAATCCGAAGCGCATCCTAATGCCTGTAAAGATGATAGCGGCCGCTTGCGTGTGGCTGCTGCGGTAGGCATTGGCAAAGAAGGCCTCGAGAGAGCCGATGCCATGTTTGCAGCCGGTGCCGATGTGTTGGTGGTTGATACGGCACACGGCCATTCCAAGGGTGTGTTAGAAGCGGTGAAAAACATCAAAACCATGCATAAAACAGCACAGGTTATCGCAGGTAACATTGCCACTCCAGAAGGCGCGGAAGCACTTATCAAAGCGGGTGCAGATGCGGTTAAAGTAGGCATTGGCCCCGGTTCCATTTGCACCACACGTATTGTTGCTGGTGTGGGTGTACCACAACTTTCAGCTATCATGGATGTGGTCAAAGTCACGAGTAAGAAAAAGATTCCGATCATCGCCGATGGAGGCATTAAATTCTCTGGCGACCTCGCCAAAGCCATCGCTGCCGGTGCGGATTGCGCCATGCTGGGCGGTCTATTTGCTGGTGTGGAAGAAAGCCCCGGCGAAGTGGTGTTATATCAAGGTCGTTCCTATAAAACCTATCGCGGTATGGGCTCTGTTGGTGCTATGTCTCGCGGCTCTGCCGATCGTTATTTTCAAGCCGAGGTATCTGATCAACTCAAGCTAGTGCCGGAAGGTGTAGAAGGTCGCGTGCCATATAAAGGCCCAGCAAACACGGTTATCCACCAACTGATTGGCGGCTTAAAAGCAGCCATGGGCTACACAGGAAGCGCCACCATTCCAGCCATGAAAAAGAACGCTGAGTTTGTGCGCATCACTGGTGCTGGCCTGCGCGAATCACACGCGCATGACATCACCATCACGCGTGAAGCGCCGAACTACCGGATGGAAAGCTAGTTCTTTAGTTTCTCATGACCCCTGGCGCACGCATACAGGCAACTATTGAGTTGCTCGATTCTGTTTTTGAATCCTGGCAATCGGAAAAGCGTATTCCGGCTGATAAGCTTATTCATAATTATTTCAAATCACGCCGTTTTATTGGCAGCAAGGATCGTGCGAACATAGGTGAACTTTCCTATTGGGTACTACGTCATAAATCAGCCCTGCAATGGCATATGAATCAAGCCACCGAACCACATGGTCGCGATCTCGTATTTGCCGCCCTGCTCTTGCGCAAAGATCATACGCTAGCTTCCCTGCGTGATGTATGTGAAGACGGGAAATATGCTCCCACCCCTCCTAACAAACGGGAAAATGATCAACTGGCTCTGCTTGCTGGAAAGTCGCTCGAACAAAATGATATGCCTGCCCACATACGTCTCAACTACCCTGAATGGATGAGCGAAAAACTACAGGATAGTTTTGGTGATACGTGGGAAGATGGCATCCGCGCGCTCAACGGGCAAGCCCCTACGGACCTGCGGGTTAATACGCTGAAAACCACACGCGACGAACTACTGGCTAACTTACAGGCCGAGGGGTTTGATGTGTCGCCCACCACCACCTCTCCTATCGGTATTCGCTTGGCCAAGCGTGCGCCGATATTTACTTCTGCGTATTTCAAGGCCGGACATTTTGAAGTGCAGGATGAAGGCTCGCAAATGGTAGCACTTCTAACCGGAGTAGAGCCAGGCATGAAGGTAATCGATTTTTGTGCCGGGGCTGGTGGCAAGACCCTCGCCATCGCTGCCGAGATGCACAATAAAGGACGCATCATGGCGTGGGATACATCCAAAAAGCGTCTGGACCAGATCAAGGACCGCCTACGTCGCGCTGGAGTCGATACGGTTCAAACGCATGTCATCGAGTCGGAAAGCGACCAGTTTATCAAACGCCACAAAGCGAGTGCCGATCGCGTGCTGGTGGATGCCCCTTGCAGCGGCACCGGCACATGGCGACGAAATCCGGACTTAAAATGGCGTTTTACCCCCAAGGACTTGGAAGAGGTGGTAGCCGTGCAGCAATCAATTCTGCAAAGCGCCGCAAGGCTGGCAAAGCCCGGCGGCAGGCTGATTTATGCCACCTGCTCTATCCTTAAAGACGAGAATGAGCAGCAGATAGAGCGTTTCCTGTCCAAAAATGATAATTTCAGGGTTGTCTGTGCTCCAAAAATATGGGATAACTCCCCTCCTTCAGAGTTGGAGCCTGTTTCCTACCTGTCGATAACCCCACATAAAGATGGGGTGGATGGTTTCTTTGCCGCAGTGCTTGAACGCCTTCCTTGAAGTAAAAACAACGTAATGGGGACACATGAAAATTCGTTTAATCATGAGGGAGATTTGCGTGCTCTTAAAGCGTTGGTTTCACGCCCGTAATATTATTATTGTATCGCAAAAAGGTGTCAAACATGTTCCTGTAAGTGTAGGCATTCAATGCGCTGTGCTTACCGTACTGATTGGCTTCATCTGTTGGGCATCTTACTCTACTGGCAGCTATGTCGCGGCGCGTAATGCGTTGGAAGCACAAACGCAAACCTTGCGCAGTGTTGCCAGCGAACGTGTTAATTCAAATTTTGATCCGCTGGGTAAAACGGCAACCGGTAATGCACATCTGTACCGCCCTGCACTTTCGCTTTCTGCATCCACCGATGAGATGGCATCACGCATGGCTTATCTAGAACACAAAGTAACACAACTACAAACTGCCAATGCAGAAATCATCCAGCATGTACACGAGAAAACCGCGAATAAGATTGATGATCTGGAGAATATCATCAACAAAACGGGGTTAGATGCGGATAAAGTAATCAAATCATCCAAGCTTAAAAACAACAACTCACAAGGTGGCCCTTATATTCCGGCCGATATGACAGAACTTAAAAAGTCCACCGATGCACTGTTTACGGATTTAGATGAATTACAAAAACTGCATCAGATCGTGAATGCATTGCCACTCGGAGCCCCTATGCGTGGTGCACGTAAAAATAGTGGCTTTGGTCATCGCTACGATCCATTCAACAATCGTTTGGCGTTTCATTCTGGGCTCGACTTCTCTGGCCCGGCCGGCTCAAAAATCTACAGCACTGCAGATGGGGTTGTAAAAAAAGCCAAGCGCAACCGCTCCTACGGAAACATGATTGATATTGATCATGGAAATGGAATCATTACCCGTTTCGCACATTTAAGCAAAATGTATGTACGTGCAGGACAGGTAATCAAAAAAGGCGATGTAATTGGCATTCAGGGAAGTACGGGGCGCTCTACTGGTCCACACTTACATTATGAAGTGCATTACAAAGGCAAACCGATGAACCCTAAAAACTTTGTGGAGGTTGGCCGTTATGTTTCGCAAGAATAAAAAAGAATCTTCAGGTAACACACCGCGTAAAGGATCAATTCCTTCTATCGTTGCACGCGACATGAATATACTTGGCAACATCATTCACGAAGAGGGTGTGATTGATTTTGATGGCACATTAGATGGCAACATTCGCTGCGATAGCCTCACCATACGTGCAAATGGTGTAATCACCGGTGAAATTGAGACAAACAACCTACAGGTTTATGGGCGCGTAAATGGTCTGATAAAGGCAAAAAACGTTGTTCTTTTAGAGGGTTGCCACATTGAGGGCACGGTAATGCATGAGCAGCTTTCTATTGAAGATGGTGCATTTATTGATGGCACATGTAAGCGTACGGACAAAATTTCCTCTTCTGAAATGTTACAGAATGATGAAGATATGCCCGAAAGCACTGCCAAAATGTTAGAAAATATACGACTCATTCGCTGATTATGCTACCATAGTAGCAGTGAAAAAATCACAAACGCTACAACGCATAGCAATGGGGGATATATGAATAAACGGCTTCTTCTCGCTACCGTTTCCGTTATTGCGCTTTCAGCGCACACTGCTTCTGCCGACCTACAAGGTTTTGGTGGCCAACAAGGTGGCCCGGACGATGGAAATGGTGGAGGTGATCACACTCCTCCAATGATTGGTGTGATGGATCGTGACACCACTGGCGATATGGCAACACCACCCCCTCACGTGCCACGCCCGAGGCTTTTAGATGCTGTTGATCCCGATCCCGATCCGCCTACCCCAGGTCCAGTTGTCACCGACACCGGAAGCCATTCAGTTGGCGGTGGAGTCACAGGCGTGCAGCCATTTCCTGAACCAGAACCAGAGCCTCCTACCCCCGGCCCAGTTATCACGGGATCAGGTAGTGTTTCCGTAGGTGGCGGCATTGGCAGTGTGGGCAACCCTAATCCAGAGCCAGAACCAGAGCCTCCTACTCCCGGCCCAGTTATCACAGGATCAGGTAGTGTTTCCGTAGGTGGCGGCATTGGCAGTGTGGGCAATCCTAATCCAGAGCCAGAGCCAGAACCCGAGCCAGAACCAGAGCCGCCTACCCCCGGCCCAGTTATCACGGGGTCAGGTAGCGTCTCCTCAGGTGGCGGCATCGGCGGAGTTGGTGGTGGTGGCCAGTAGCGGTCATTAGCACATGTCTGCTTTGAGAATTCATTATTACATAAAAAACTAGCGCGACCGCGAGCACAGCCAGCATAATATTTCTTGGCAAAGGCGAATAAGGTTGGCATGGCGGCTATGAGCATCGCCCTATAAGAAGCATATGGTGCGGTCGAGAGGACTTGATTCCATCGGCCGCATGCGGGCCGATGGCCTTATATAGTGAGGTTCAAGGACCGAGAGTGCCATTGGCTCTTGGTGGATTCCTTGGCTAACATCTTGTAAATGGTGCGGTCGAGAGGACTTGAACCTCCACCCAGTTTCCCGGACAACGACCTCAACGTTGCGCGTATACCAATTCCGCCACGACCGCATCTATGAAGAGGATGAAGAGCAATAGCAAAAAATAGGGTTTTGGCAAGCTTTGGCTGCGGTTTTTTTCGTAAAATCTGTATATTTTTCATAATGAAGGATTTCTTAACACTACCGTAACAGGAAAACCCCTATAATTGGCTGTGTTATGAACGGTTTACAGGCCTGTACCCATGGACAATAAAATCACATTACACGAAGGTGATCGCGCGGTTTTTGAACGTGCACGCACCTCCATTGGCGCGCCGCCTCAATGGGATGTACGTTTGTTTCGCGATGAACAAGATATGGGTATTGCGGCCACCATTAATCGTGATGGCACATTGGTGGTAAATGGGAATGCGAAGAATGCACGCATTGAGATTCCACAAACCGTAGGACAAAACAGGCGCGATCAAACTCCCCAGCTTGATTTGAAAACTGATAATCCAGTCATCATCATAGGCGGTGATTTTGTATTAGGTGAAGGCACCGCTCGCGTTCCAGCAACGGCAACCAGTTTAACAAGCGGCCCGGTACAAAATAACGCAGCACAACTAAACGGGGTGGATGAACGATTTGACGAAAATGCTGTATCCATTACCTACCAAGACACAGTGGTAAGAAGCGATGGAAGCAGGCGCACCGTAACGGTAGAACCCATAACACCGGATGCAGAGCATGATGCGCGTATCGAGTTTTTTGCTCCCGGTGAAACAGCAGAACAGGACACAGTCGTCTATACCCTCTCCGGCAAAGATTCATACGAGGCCACGGTGGCAAAATATAACGCAATCAACACCGCTGCCCCCACAAACCAAGAAGTGTCACGACAAGAAGTACAACCTGAAGAAGAAGGGGTTCCACGGCTGTCGAATGGTGAGCAAGCCGCCCTCCGCAATACTATTAATGGCTACAAACAAAAGCTGATGCCACTTACAAATAACTTCCGCACCCCTGATAATGTCAAAGCAGATTTGAACGATCTGCTTAAAACAGCGGATGAAATACTCCCTCGCCGTAGTAGAGTTATCCAACAAGACAAGCTTGAAGAGTTTCATAAAAAGATGGATGCGATGATTGAAAAAGACGGCGATCCATCGGTAACCAGACACCTTAAGAATATCAGAAAAGATATCAGTAAAGATGAAAACAAAGCCCTGCAGATCAGCATGGCACCTTCAGACATGCCGCTAACGGCCATCGCCGCTGCCACCGATGCTGCTCGAAACCTAACGAGTGAGTTATCTGTGGTAGATTATGGTAGCGGACGCGGACAAGGCGACAAAGCAGCCCCTGCCACTCAGATCAACATTTCAAACGACCGCACCCTCACCTGATAGTTGCTGATCGCTCTTTCTGTGCTATATACGCGCTATGGACAATACGATCGAATGGAAAACCTCTAAAGGCCTCACGGATTATGACACCGCCATTTCCACCATGGAAAAACGCGTGGCAGATATTATTGCGGGCGAGGCTTCGGAAATGGTGTGGTTGCTCGAACATCCCCCCCTCTACACAGCTGGCACCAGCGCGAAGCCAGCAGACCTGATCGGTGGCAATGATTTTCCGGTTTATGACGCAGGGCGCGGCGGGCAATATACCTATCATGGTCCCGGCCAACGCGTGGGCTATGTCATGCTCAATTTAAAACAGCGCAATGCGATGGATGTGCGCGCCTATGTTTCTTCACTAGAGCGTTGGATCATCAACACACTGGCACAGTTTGGCGTGGAGAGTTTCACACGTGATGGCCGCATTGGCGTGTGGACGATTGACCGTGCGGGCAAGGAAGCAAAGATCGCCGCACTCGGTATCCGTATGCGCAAATGGGTGAGCTACCATGGTGTGTGCATCAACGTCAATCCAGACCTATCGCATTACGCAGGCATCGTCCCATGCGGCATTTCGGAATATGGCGTTACTTCTTTAGAAAAGCTTGGCATCAACACAAGCATGGAAGAACTGGATGTGGTCTTAAAAAAAGAATTCGCAAAGATATTCTGCTAAGCAGCAAACTCTATGAGTAGCTGGTCAACGCTTACACTCTCTTTTTCGTTCACGTTTATTTTCTTAATCACCACGTCAGTCTCTGCGTGAATCACGTTTTCCATCTTCATGGCTTCGATCACCAACAGTTCCTGACCAGCCTTCACTTCCTGGCCTTCCTGAGCGCGGATACTTACGATCATCCCGGCGATCGGCGCAACCAGCTCATCTTTCATGCCAGCTTCTTTTTCTTCCGGCATATATTGCGCAAGTTCAGCCGTGCGTGGAGTGCGCACTTTGGCCACCACACTCGCGCCACCATACGTAAGGACATACCCCTCTGCGAGCGGTTTAATCTGCACATTCACCGGCATATCATTAATGGTTCCGGTAAATAAATGCTGGCCTAATTGCCAGTTGGTTTTAACTGCTTTCAGTTTGCGATTACGCGTAATGAAATAGCCTTCTTCACCATCGGTACGCACATACACAGAATGATCTTCACCATTGATATTCACTATCCAGCTTGCACCAATCGCACGTTCACGGCCGCTCACTTGCTGGCTAATTTTTGATGCACGTTCTGCATCACGTATGGAAATAGTCGTAGCCGTGGCCACGAACACCCGCATTAAGTCATCCGTAAGTTCTACACCTTTAAAGCCACCAGCATATTCCCGATCAATAAAGTTGGTCGAGATATCGCTTTCTACAAAGCGCTGATGGTTCAAAATAGCTTCTAAGAACATGCCATTATGCGCAATACCTTCGATAATGAACGATGACAGCGCTGCTTTCATGGTTTCAATCGCTTGTGTGCGGTCTTCGCCCCATGAACACACCTTAGCCACCATTGGGTCGTAGTAAGGGCTGATTTCGCTACCATCATAAATACCGGTATCGACTAACACATTATCCATCTCCACTGGGGGCTGATAACGCGTAATACGGCCAGTAGATGGCATAAAGCCACGTTTCGGATCCTCCGCATAAATGCGTGATTCGATCGCCCAACCATGAAACTTCACATCTTTTTGCGTGAAGGCCAGCTTCTCGTTAGCTGCGATGCGGATCATTTGCTCTACCAAATCAATACCGGTAATAAGTTCGGTCACACGATGCTCCACCTGCAGGCGGGTATTCATCTCAAGGAAGTAAAAATTCTGATCTTCATCCACGATGAATTCCACCGTTCCGGCAGAATTATAATTTACCGTACGTGCCAGCGCGATGGCTTGTTCACTCATCTTTTTGCGGGTTTTATCATTAATAAATGCGCTTGGGGCTTCTTCAATCACCTTCTGGTGACGACGCTGCACCGAGCATTCACGCTCGCCTAGCGAGAGCACATTGCCATGGTTGTCGGCAAGGATCTGAATTTCGATATGGCGTGGGTTATCGAAGAAACGTTCGATAAATACGCGCCCGTCTTTAAAAGATGAAGCAGCTTCATTAGTACAGGATTTAATACCTTCAAGCAGCTGTTTGTCGTCACGGGCGATGCGCATACCCTTACCACCACCGCCAGCAGCGGCTTTAATAATCACCGGGTAGCCAATCTCTTTAACAACGTTAAGAGCAGCTTCATCGCTACCAATGGCATCCAATACCCCGGGTACGGTACTTACATCTGCTTTCATCGCCAGCTTTTTAGAAGCGATCTTATCGCCCATGCTTTTAACGGCTTCAGCATTCGGGCCAATTAATACCACGCCTGCTTGTTTCAGCGCATTAGCAAATTCAGCATTCTCAGACAAAAACCCATAACCCGGATGCACTGCCTCAGCGCCGCTTTTCTTGATTGCTTCCAACACAGCAGGAATGTTCAAATAACTCTCAGTAGACGGTGCTGGCCCGACGTAATACGCCTCGTCTGCCTCTTTCACGTGCAATGAATTTGCGTCTGCTTCTGAATAAATGGCAACAGTTTCAATGCCCATTTTCTTTGCCGTTTGCATTACACGAACAGCAATTTCTCCACGGTTAGCAATCAATATTTTTTTAAACATGTGTGTCCTTCATCGTAGTGTTATCTTTTTCCTGCAATACCGAGCCTGCGCTCAATCACTGGTGCCAGATAGCTCTGGCTAGGTTTTTTGGGGTTGTAGTACACCCCTATTTTTTGCCCTTGTTGTAATCCTCGCCATATATCGGAATATTCTACATACTCCCGCGAGGTATGTGAGTAACGTCCTCTTGTAATGTATTTATAGACCACCCAATGCTCCTTACTCTTGGATTTTGGATTGCCAATGGTCTCCTCTTTTTTGAGTACCAGCCCTTGCGTTTTCTCGGCAGTTTCCATGAACTCGTCATAAACATCTGCCTGGCGGAAGGTGAAATATACCGCCAAAAAAGCCACCACAAAAAGTGCAAGCGCGATTCTCATTCTTCTTACAACGGCAGGTTATCGTGTTTTTTCCATGGCCCCTGAATATCTTTGGAGCGCAGCACAGACAGCGCTCGGCAAATACGCCAGCGCGTATTTTGTGGGCGAATCACATCGTCAATGAATCCACGCGCTGCCGAAGCAAATGGTGAGGCAAATTTTTCTTTATAATCGTCGATCAGTTTTTGCTGCTCTTCTTCATTTTCATATTTGCCACGGAACACAATTTCCACCGCGCCTTTCGGCCCCATCACTGCGATCTCAGCCGATGGCCATGCATAGTTCATATCACCACGCAGATGTTTAGAGCTCATCACGATATATGCGCCGCCATAGGCTTTACGCGTAATGAGTGTGATTTTAGGAACCGTTGCTTCCGCATACGCATAGAGCAATTTTGCGCCGTCTTTAATAATACCATTATGCTCCTGGTTCGTACCCGGCATAAAGCCTGGTACATCCACGAATGACACCACAGGAATCGAAAACGCATCACAAAAACGAATGAAACGCGCGGCTTTTTTCGATGAGTTGATATCAAGCGTGCCCGCTAGTTCCATCGGTTGGTTAGCGACAAAGCCCACCGTGTGGCCTTCCATACGACCAAAACCAACAATAATGTTCTTCGCGAAGTCTGGTTGGATTTCAAAGAAATCCCCCTCATCCACCACACGGTCAATCAGCTCGCGCATGTTGTATGGTTTGTTCGGGTTTTCTGGCACCAACGTGTTGAGTGACATTTCAATACGATCTGCCGGATCAGAGGTTGGGCGTTGTGGCACACCTGCCTTGTTATTCAGTGGCAGGAAGTTAAACAAACGGCGTGTTTGTTGCAGCGCTTCAATGTCGTTATTAAAGGCAAGATCGGCCACACCGGTTTTCTTGGTATGCGTATTAGCACCACCCAGTTCTTCCTGCGTCACTTGCTCGTGGGTTACGGTTTTCACCACGTCCGGCCCCGTTACAAACATGTAAGACGAGCCGCGCACCATCATGGTGAAATCAGTCAGCGCTGGAGAATATACCGCACCACCTGCACATGGCCCCATAATCACCGAGATTTGCGGCACTACGCCAGATGCCAGCACATTACGTTGGAAAATTTCAGCAAACCCGCCTAGTGAGTCCACCCCTTCCTGAATACGCGCACCACCAGAGTCCAGCAATCCAATCACCGGCACGCCGACCTTCACGGCCATATCCATGATTTTGCAGATTTTCTGCGCGTTGGTTTCAGAAAGCGAACCACCATACACAGTGAAATCCTGACTATAAATAAATACCGGGCGACCATTGATCGTTCCTTGCCCAGTCACACAGCCATCACCCGGAATGGTATTATCGGCCATTTCGAAGTTGGTGCAGCGATGCTCCACGAACATGTCATATTCTTCAAACGAATCCGGATCGAGCAATACCTCAATACGCTCGCGGGCAGTTAGTTTGCCCTTTGCGTGTTGTGCATCGATACGTTTCTGTCCGCCACCTAATCGTGCGCGGTCGCGTTTTTCTTCTAGTTGGGTAATAATGGTGTTACGCTGCATGTGCGGTTGTACCTCGGCTGTTTCAGTCGGTTCAATAAAGTCGTTATCGTATTTTCGTTCGGGCGTTCCCATAGGGTTCCGTGTCACTCTCTAAAGTGCTAAATTCGCTAGATTTTAGGCAATTTATGCGGCATCTAGCAAGCGTAAAAAGCGTGAAATTTCACCTATTTCGGCCTTGACACGGCTATTTCGCTGTTCTGCCTCCACATCCCTGCCCCATTGTTCGGCCTGAACCTCCTCTTCCAGCCGTGAAAGCTCATATGCGGCCTCTGCTGAGAGGTGCTTTTTGAGCACGGCTACCGCCAAAACCAATGAAGAAAACGTACTCGACAGCACACAAGCCGCAGAAAGTTCCAGCGCAGTGAGGGTTTTAAGGTAATTGCTGATAGCATCGTGTAATTCCTTGGGCTGTTCGATGGGCATGGAGCCGCTGGTCGTATGCCAGATTGCCTCAAACTCTTTGCTCGCCCACTTGGTAATCGGCTCCCACTCTTTCTTCTGGCGATCAGCTAATTTTTCAGAGTTAGTGGAACGGTAGGTTAGCGTATCTGTATCCACATAGGCGATCAGCACCTCGATAATGTTATCTTTTTGCTCCTCCACCCGGTCAATCGCCGTATAAACTAGTGAAGTCAGCGGCATATTGCTGGGCGAGAATTTCTTGCCTTTTTCCCATTCTTCGCTAATCGCGTCCGCCAATGCCTGTGTAGGCACGCAAAATGGCTTTTTTTCTGGGGTGAGCGGCGATTTTTCTTTATTAATACATGGACTAAACATACGCTTTATTAACCGTTATTTTCTATAATGAAGGGCGCAAATAATAGACAGTGAAGCCATGGCGATCAACCACGAATTACTCGATTATATAACCGTTACCAACCCCCAGAAATTCAGGCAGGGAATAGATGCCTCAAATAAAGGCACCGATCAGTATGACACGTTACATAGTATCGATGTCATTATTGGCGATAGCTACGCACAAATCGAACCCGTTGCACGTCGTGGAAAATACTTTGATATCGGAAAATTCCATATTTCTGTAGCAGATGAGGACATTCCCAAAGCATGGGACTCTATTACCAAACTGCTCGCGGATGAAGGCCTATCAACTAAGGTCATGACGCTAGGTGGCAGAGCCTTAGTGCGTGGCGTGCAGACCGATGCGGCAGGTAAAAATATAGTGATTTATTTTGATCACGGTGAATCACAAGATAAAGAAAAATTCGAGCGCGTACTCACGCAGATCGAACGCACTTTTGAAGAAAATGGTATCAGGCCCGGCCCTGAAGTTTCTACAGATAAACCCATACCCGGTTCCCGTTTTTCTTATATGCGTTATGGCGATACAGAATATGACAGAAGTACAGGCAAAGCGTTGCCAGATACCGAGCCTGCCATGAAAACCCCGCTAGACGATATCACCATTGCCCCAGGACAATGGGCAGATCGTGTCTCCTCAACGGACACACCGGGCGGTGGCGTAAAGCGCTAGTTTTTTGGGATATTGATACCCAAAGCATCAATACTTTTTTTCATATGCTCAGGCAGAGGTGCGGTAACATCAACAGCAGGTACCCCACCCATGCCGGGTATATGAATATGGCGCGCATGTAGGTGTAGTTTATTTTCAACGCCAATAGCCGTCGCATCTTCCATGCTGCCGCCATATTTATGGTCACCTACAATGGAGCAGCCTATAGCCTGCATATGCACACGCAATTGGTGTGTGCGGCCAGTTAGTGGTTTCAGTTCCATAAAGGCAAATTTTCTGGCCAGCGCATCAAGCACTTTATATTCCGTTTGCGCGTATTTGCCATCTTCATCATCAATCGCCACGCGCTCATGGGAGCTTTCCGCCTGCACCGCTTTGATCAGCTTATAATCAATCAGCCCTTTGAATTTTTCCGGCACATTATTTACCAGCGCCCAGTAGGTTTTTTCTGCTGTTTTACCTGAAAACGCGCGCGATAATACAGAAGCCGCCTTGCTCGTGCGCGCCAGCACCAACACACCGCTCGTATCGCGGTCCAGCCGATGCACCAGCTTCGGCCGCTCAGTCATATCAAACATCAGCCCATCGAGCATGTCGTCCACACTTTTAGACACTTTACTTCCCCCCTGCACTGGCAGGCCAAAGGGCTTATTAATAACAATCACATGTTTATTCTTAAACAGCACCCAGCTCTGTATGGCTCGGCGTTCTTCCTCTGTGCAGCGGCGCTTTTTAGTCGGTTTACGCATGTTCTTTATTTCTGGGTAGGTCAACACCTGTCCGGTGTGGATACGATCAGACGATTTTGCTTTCTTCCCATCAAGGCGGATCAGCCCTTTGCGTAAGCTCTTTTCCAGCATGGAATGTGGAAACCCAGGAAAGTGCCGTTTAAACCAGCGATCCAGACGTATATCGTCGTCTGCTTCTTTAATCGTTACTTCAGATTGCATGTCAGGCTACGAGTTTGACCATCCACATACCGCCCAGCAGGGCAAGTACGGAAACCACAATGGAAGTGAACACATACAGCATTGCCTGTACATGCAGCCCTTTTTCGATAAGCAAGTAAGCATCCATAGAAAATGCAGAAAATGTAGTAAAGCCACCGAGAAAACCCACTGCCACCAGCAGGTGCAAATCTTTTCCCTTGTTTGGCAGCATCAGCGCAATCACCGCAACTAATACCCCTAGCAAAAAAGAACCAGCCAAGTTTACAGTAAGCGTGCCAAGTGGAAAGGTTGAGTTATTATAACGCCCGATCAGTGACATGAGTGCGAAGCGCGACATAGAGCCAACCGCACCGCCTATTCCTACATACATCAGACTCAGCATATTCATGGTGATATCCTAACTCAAAAAGCCTCAACCCTTGTTACATGTTTTTCAACAATTTGCCAAGCACTTAGCCTTTTCGTTGTCAAAAAAATACCGGCTTATAAGCCGGTATTTTTATTATTAAGGTAGATGGTAGTGAATTAGGCCGCTGCTTCAGCTGGCGTATCTTCATCCACTTGCACCGGGCCAGAATCCTGGCCTTTGGCTGATTCATCACGATCTACGAATTCAATGATCGCCATTGGCGCATCGTCACCGTAGCGGAAACCGGCTTTAAGCACACGTGTATAACCACCTTGGCGATCTTTATAACGCTCTGCCAATGTAGCAAACAGTTTATCTGTAAGCGCTTTGTCACGTAGTCTAGCAAGTACCAGACGGCGTGAATGCAAATCACCACGTTTTGCAAGCGTTACCAGACGCTCTACGATAGGGCGCAGGTCTTTTGCTTTAGGCAGTGTGGTGGAAATCTGCTCATGCTTAATCAGCGCTTGTGCCATGTTAGCAAACATCGCTGTGCGGTGTGCACTTTTGCGACCTAGTTTGCGTCCACTCATTCCGTGTCTCATAATATCCTTCTTCTTTCTTACGCTTCCCAGCTAAACGCTAGTAAGGGTCCTCATATTTACGAGCAAGTTCTTCAATATTTTCTGGCGGCCAGCCTTGAACTTCCATACCGAATTTCAGGCCGATTTTTGCCAGTTTTTCTTTAATTTCGTTCAGTGATTTACGACCAAAGTTAGGGGTCTTAAGCATCTCACCTTCGGTTTTTTGTACCAGGTCACCCACATAGACGATGTTATCGTTTTTAAGGCAGTTAGTGGCACGTACAGATAGCTCGTCCAGATCATACACTTTCTTAAGCAGGTATGGGTTGAACGGCAATTCTGGTTTTTCTTCTTTTTGCATTTCAACGGCAGCTTCTTCGAAGTTGATGAAGAGTTGCAGTTGGTCTTGCAGAATGCGTGCAGCAAATGCTACCGCATCTTCTGCGTCTACAGAACCATCGGTTTCAATGTTCATAGACAGTTTGTCATAGTCGGTGATCTGACCTACGCGAGCATTGTCGACCTTGTAGCTCACTTTAGTGATTGGTGAGAACAGCGCATCCACAGGGATCAGGCCGATTTCCGCATCTTCTGGTTTTGTGCCGCGAACATACCCTTTACCAGTCTCAACAACCAGTTCCATGTTCAGCTTAGCACCTTTATCCAGTGTGCAGATCAAATGATCTTTATTGATGATTTCAATATCACCAGGTGTTTCGATTTGGCTTGCACGCACTTCACAAGGTCCAGTCGCCGTCAGTGTCATGCGTTTTTTCTCATCTGTTTCTGCTTTCAGGCGCAGTTCTTTCAGGTTCAGGATGATGTCAGTTACATCTTCATGTACACCAGCAACAGAAGAGAACTCATGCAACACACCTTCGATTTTTACTTGCGTGATTGCCGCACCTTGCAGTGAAGAAAGCAACACACGACGAAGTGCTACACCCAGCGTATGACCAAAGCCACGCTCCAACGGCTCAGCAACCAATGTTGCCAGACGCGGATTAGTTTTTGAAGCGCTGATATCGAGCTTGTTTGGTTTAATTAGTTCTTGCCAATTTTTTGCTAACACGTTGAACCCCGTTCTTTACACTATTTCTAAAACTGTATTGTATCTTAAACTATTATACGCGGCGGCGCTTTGGTGGGCGGCAGCCGTTATGTGGTACCGGTGTTACGTCACGAATCGAAGTGATCATAAAACCAACGGTCTGCAATGCACGCAATGCAGATTCACGTCCAGAACCCGGACCTTTAATTTCTACTGCAAGTGTTTTCACACCGTGCTCTTGCGCTTTACGGCCTGCATCTTCTGCAGTTACCTGCGCTGCATAAGGCGTTGCCTTACGCGAACCTTTAAAACCATGTTGACCAGCAGACGACCAGGAAACTGTGTTACCTTGTGTGTCGGTGATGGTGATAATGGTGTTGTTGAAAGACGAATTCACATGCGCCACACCGGTGGTGATGTTTTTACGTTCTTTTCTTTTCAGCTTTGGAGCTTTTGAATCTTTGGCAGCCATGTTTTTTATTTCCTAACTATCTATCGAGTTGCCATTTTCTTACCGGCGATCGGCTTCGCCTTACCTTTACGGGTACGCGCATTGGTATGCGTGCGTTGGCCACGTACAGGCAGTTTCTTACGGTGGCGCAGACCGCGATAGCAGCCCAGATCCACCAGGCGCTTAATATTCATAGACACTTCACGGCGAAGATCACCTTCCACCAGATAGTCAGCGTCGATAATCTCACGCACTTTAATTACTTCAGAATCTTCCAGTTGATGAACGCGTTTTTCGCGCGGAAGACCAGCTTTTTCGCAGATTTCAGCCGCTTTCACGCGACCGATACCATGAATATAAGTAAGCGCAATGTCTAAACGCTTAGCAGTAGGGATGTTTACACCAGCAATACGAGCCACAAAAGACCTCTAAATTCAATAGGTTATATAAAATAACAGTTTACAAGGAACGCGAATTTTAGTGATATTTAGGCCCACGTCAACTGTTTTTGCGTATTTTTTTTGAGGTTTCTAACAGGCTCTCAATCTGCCCTGAGACCTCATTAATGTCTGCCATGCCATCAACCGATAACAAAACGCCTTTTTGCGTGTAATAAGGCAATAATGGCGCGGTTTGCGCATGGTATGATTCTAGGCGCTTAGTCACGGTTTCCGCCTTATCGTCTTCACGACGGGTAAATTCAGTAGCACCGCACTCATCACACTTACCTTCTTCTTGCAATGGTTTGAAGCTATCGTGATAGCCCGCACCGCATTTAGCACAAGAAAAACGTCCAGTAATACGTTTGGTCAGCTTTTCATCATCCACCTTCAGCTCAATTACATAATCGAGCCTCTTACCCTCTGCGGCCAGCATTTTGTCCAATGCTTCAGCCTGCGCAACGGTGCGCGGGAAACCATCCAAGATAAAACCGTTTGCGCAATCCTGCTCGGCAATACGATCTTTGATCAGCGCGATCATGATCTCATCTGGCACCAACTTACCAGCTGCCATAATATCTTTGGCCTGCATTCCCACTTCCGTGCCAGAAGCCACGGCAGCGCGGAGCATGTCACCTGTAGAAAGCTTGGCAATGTCGTGGTTCTTTTTCAGCAGGTCAGCTTGCGTTCCCTTCCCTGCGCCCGGAGGGCCAAATAGTATAAGATTCATCATTTCAGGCGACCTTTCAGTTTCGCCTTCTTGATGAGACCTTCATATTGATGAGCAAACAAGTGTGATTGCACTTGCGTCACAAAATCAATCACCACATTCACCACAATCAGCAAACCTGTACCGCCTAGTTGGAACGGGATGGCATATTGCGCAATAAAGATTTCCGGAAGCACACAAACGATAGCCAGATAAATTGCACCAACAGCAGTGAGTCGTGTCAGCACATAATCAAAATATTCTGCCGTTTGTTGGCCTGGGCGAAGCCCTGCAATAAAGCCACCATTCTTTTTCAAATTATCTGCCGTATCTGCCGGGTTGAACACCACAGACGTATAGAAGAAACTGAAGAAAATGATCAGCGCCGCATAAGCCACAATATAGAGTGGCTGGCCATGAGCAAGGTATGTACTGATATCACGCAAAATACCGCCGCCTGCTTCCGATGCAGATTGGAACCCTGCAATAGTCAACGGAAACAGCAATAGCGAACTTGCAAAAATTGGTGGAATCACACCTGCAGTATTTAGCTTCAGTGGCATGTGCGTAGATTCGCCACCAAACATTTTATTGCCCACCTGGCGTTTTGGATATTGCACAGGAATTCTGCGTTGCGCACGTTCCATCACCACGATGAAGTAGATCAGCGCCAATACTACAGCAATGATAAATACGATCATGCCGGTAGAAATCACACCGGTGCGCCCCAGTTCAAATGTCTGGCCAATAGCGCTTGGCAGGCCGGTAATAATACCGGTGAAAATAATCAGCGAAATACCGTTACCAATACCACGTGCGGTGATTTGTTCACCTAGCCATACGAGGAACATGGTACCACCCGTCAGTGTTACCATCGTAGTAAAGCGGAAAAAGAACCCCGGATCCATCACGGCAGAGCCGCGCTCACCCGTCATACCCTCAAGCCCAACGGCGATACCATAACCTTGGAATGCAGCCAGAATCACTGTACCGTAGCGTGTATATTGGTTGATTTTTTGACGTCCCGCCTCGCCGTCTTTTTTCATTGCAGCCAGTTGTGGCACCGCCACCGTCATGATCTGCATAATGATCGAAGCCGAGATATAAGGAAGCACTGCAAGGGCAAAAATGGTCATACGACCAAGCGCACCACCGGAGAACATATTGAACACACCGAGCACACCGCCGGAATGTTTAGCAAATATCTCTGATAAGATGTGTGGGTCAATGCCCGGAACCGGAATATAGGTTCCGATGCGATATACTACCAGTGCAAGCAACACAAACCACAGGCGCTTTTTAAGCTCTGTGGCGCGTGCAATCACCGAAAAATTCATATTAGACGCAAGTCTTTCAGCGGCTGAAACCATTATCTACCCTACTAAATTATTCCCGGGAACCCGGAAATTGATGTTATGCAGCAGCAGGTAATATAATCTTGCCGCCCGCTTTTTCAACCGCAGCCTGAGCAGCTTTGGAAGCTTTATCCACCTGTACGGTCACTTTTGCTTTGATCTCGCCTTTGGCCAGCAACTTCACACGAGTTTCATTGCTACGCACCAGATTTGCAGATTGCAGTGCTTCCAGGTTGATATCTTTTTTGCCATCAAGCGTGCCAGCGTCGATCGCTTTTTGGATGTCGCTTACATTCACAGATGCATACTCTACGCGGGTATGGTTATTGAAACCGCGCTTAGGCAGACGGCGATGGATAGGTGTTTGACCACCTTCAAATCCGTTGATGGCAACACCAGTACGTGAAGTCTGGCCTTTGCCGCCACGACCACAGGTTTTACCTTTGGAAGAACCAATACCGCGACCTACGCGAATCTTGCGTTGTTTAGCGCCTTTGTTGGCTTTGAGTTCGTTGAGTTGCATAGTCTTATTCCTAGTTTGCAGGTTCTACTTTTACCAGATGGCGCACTTTATACACCATACCGCGAGTACAAGGCGTATCTTCCAGCACACGGCTACGGCCAATTTTATTCAGACCAAGCCCTACCAGGGTAGCGCGCTGAACACCTTGACGGCCAATGCTTCCGGCAATTTGTGTTACTTTCATTTTTCCACCAGCAGCAGCCTTTTTAGGGGCGGCCTTCTTAGGGACAGCAGCTTTCTTTGGAGCAGCTTTAGCTGCTTTTGGTGTAGTTGCTTTTTTTGCTGATTCGGTTGCCATTGTAATACCCTAGTCTTTCTTATCGGTTTTTTCTTCGATTGGTTTACCTTCGCGGCGCTCCACGATCTCACCCACTTTTTTGCCGCGTTTTGCTGCAACAGCGCGTGGTGATTTCATGTCGTTCAATGCTACGAACGTTGCTTTAAGCATATTGTGTGGGTTTGATGTACCCACAGATTTTGCTACTACGTCTTGTACGCCCAGTGCTTCGAACACCGCACGCATTGGACCACCGGCAATAATACCCGTACCCACAGGAGCGCTGCGAATCGTCACCTTACCGGCACCAAAGCGACCATACAGGTCGTGGTGTAGCGTGCGACCTTCGCGCAGTGGAATACGCACCATAGATTTCTTCGCATCATCAGTAGCTTTACGCATCGCATCAGAAACCTCTTTTGCTTTGCCTGAGCCATAGCCCACGCGGCCTTTACCATCGCCTACTACCACCAGGGCAGCAAAACCAAAACGGCGACCACCTTTTACTACTTTAGCTACACGGTTGATCGATACGAGTTTATCAATCAGTTCGCTGCCTTCTTCTCTTGCTTCATTTGGACGTGCCATGTTCTCTACCTACCTTATTAAAATGAAAGACCGTGTTCACGTGCAGCATCTGCCAGAGCCTTAACACGGCCATGGAACAGATATCCGCCGCGATCAAACACGACTTCTTTAACGTTTGCTTTACCAGCGCGCTTAGCGATCATTTCGCCAACGGCCTTAGCGCCTTCGATGGTCGCTGCTTTACCTTTGATTTCTTTATCAAGCGTAGAGGCAGAAGCCAGCGTTACACCTTTGCTATCATCAATAAGCTGAGCATAGATATGCTGACCTGAACGATGCACAGAAAGACGCACGCGATCCGCTGCGTTTTTGCGCAGGGAAGTACGAACACGCTGTCTGCGGCGCATGAAAAGCGCTCTAGATTTTACGGCTTTAGACATTATTTCTTCTTCCCTTCTTTCTGACGTACATATTCATTTTCATAACGCACACCCTTACCTTTATATGGCTCTGGTTTACGCAGGCTACGAATCTCTGCGGCCACCTGGCCTACCAGTTTTTTATCGAAGCCAGAGATAATAATAGTGGTTTGCTTATCGCATGTGATCTCAATGCCTTCGGGAATCGCATATTTGATCTCATGGCTGAAGCCTAGTGCCAGCGTTAGATACTGCTTATCTGCTGCAGCACGGAAACCTACGCCCTGTACCAACAAACGTTTCGTATAACCCTCAGATACACCAACCACCATATTGTTGATCTGGTTGCGGGTTGTGCCCCAGAAAGCGCGCGAGCGTTTATCAGTCTTATCGCGTGGCAGCACAATCACGTTGCTGTCTTTCACCTCAACATTCACCTCTGGCGATGTTTTCATTTTTAATTCGCCCTTAGAGCCTTTTACGGCCACTTCATCGTTTGCAACCGTCACGGTCACACCCGATGGGATAGCTACTGGCGATTTACCTACTCTAGACATAACTTACTCCACCAAATCCTAAAATACTGAGCACAAGATTTCACCACCCACACCAGCCTGGCGCGCATCGAAATCTGACATTACGCCCTTAGACGTAGACAGAATAGCGATACCCAGACCGTTGTAATATTTAGGCAGTCTTGAAATTTCACTGTAAACGCGGCGGCCAGGCTTAGAGATACACTTCACCTCGCGGATCACACGCTCACCCTCATGATATTTCAGGGTAATCACATAATCGGCTTTACCTTTGCCTACTTCTTCACGTTTAAAATCTTCGATATAGCCCTCACCTTTGAGCACCTCAAGAACACGGCCCAAAAACTTGGACGCTTGCACACGCACTTCAGACAGGTTTGCGGCCTGACCGTTGCGAATCTGTGTAAGCATATCTGCTAAGCGATAGTTCATCGACATAAGCTTCTCTCCTATTACCAGCTAGCCTTGGTCAGACCAGGGATCGCCCCGATAGAACCAAGCTCACGCAGTTTAATGCGTGAAAGTTTGAATTTACGATAGGTACCACGAGTACGGCCAGTGAGTTCGCAGCGCTCGCGCACGCGGATTTTTGCACCGTTGCGTGGCAGTGCTGACAATTTGATTTGCGCTTCCAGACGCTCTTCAAACGGCAATTCACGATTCATCACGATAGCTTTTAGCGCTGCACGTTTAGCCGCGTCACGCTTCACCATCTTTTCGCGATTTTTGTTTTTATTAATCGAACTCAGTTTAGCCATGTGTCTAACCTCTATTTCATGAATGGCATGTTGAAACCGTCAAGCAACGCTTTGGCTTCAGCATCAGTTTTAGCAGTGGTGCAGATGATAATGTCCATACCGCGCACCTGGTCAATTTTGTCATAGTTGATCTCTGGGAATACCAGCTGCTCTTTCAGGCCCATCGCGTAGTTACCGCGGCCATCAAAGCTGTTGTTTTTCACACCGCGGAAGTCACGCACGCGTGGCAGGGCAGTGTTGATCAAACGATCCAGAAATTCATACATACGCTGTTTGCGAAGGGTCACTTTGCAACCGAGCGGCACATTCTCACGCAGTTTGAAACCAGCAATCGCTTTCTTAGAGCGGGTAGTGAGTGGTTTCTGACCTGTGATCAGTGTCATATCGTTTACCGCATGGCCGATCACTTTGCTGTCAGCCACGGTTTCACCCACGCCCATATTCACCACGATCTTGTCGAGCTTAGGCACTTCCATAGGGTTCTTGTAGCCGAACTCCTTGGTTAGCGCTGCACGCACATCGCTTTCATAGATTTCCTGCAGGCGTGGAATATACACGTCTTGTTTTTTTGCTGCATTAGCCATTGATCACTTCTCCCGAACGGCGTGCCACACGCACCTTCGTACCGTCCTCTAAATTTTTATACCCTACGCGGGAACCTTTACCCGTTTTAGGATCCACCAGCGCCACGTTAGACACGTGCAACGAAGCTGCCTTCTCTGTGATACCACCAGGACCACCACGGCCAGGCTTCTCATGGCGTTTTACCATGTTCACACCATCGACCACTACGCGGCGCGCATCAGGGATCACCTGAAGGATCTTACCTTTCTTGCCTTTGTCTTTTCCGGCAAGAACGATGACTTCGTCACCTTTTTTTACTTTTAGTTTGTTCGCCATAACTAACTCTCTTTTCCTATAGTACTTCTGGTGCCAGCGACACGATCTTCATAAATTGCTTCGCGCGCAATTCACGAGTCACAGGGCCAAAGATACGTGTTCCGATTGGCTCGTTCTGCTTATCAAGCAACACAGCCGCGTTTTTATCGAAACGAATGGTTGAGCCATCCGGACGATTAATGTCGCGTTTTGTGCGCACGATTACAGCGCGATGCACTTCACCTTTTTTCACTTTACCGCGAGGGATCGCCTCTTTCACCGATACCACGATGATATCGCCTACTGATGCGGTTTTACGCATAGAGCCGCCCAACACCTTGATGCACATCACACGGCGGGCACCTGAGTTATCGGCTACTTCTAAATTACTTTGTTGCTGTATCATGGCTCTTTCCTACTCGTACACTACTTTCCAGCGTTTGCTTTTGGAGATAGGTGCAGACTCAATGATCGACACGGTATCACCTACTTTGAAACGCCCTTCTTCATCATGCGCTGCGAATTTCTTCGAGCGAGTGATGGTTTTCTTATACATCGGATGCGTGGTACGGCGGCTCACCTGAACCACTACCGTTTTGTCCGATTTGTCGCTTACGACCTTACCTTGTAATACGCGTTTTGGCATGGCTTAGGCTTCCTTCTTTACTGTAGCGGCCTTTTTGTCAGCGGCTGCTTTTTCGTTCATCAAAGTTTTCACACGAGCAACGGTTCTGCGCACTTCTTTGAAGCGGGAAGATTTTTCCAATGCACCGCTTGCCATTTGCATACGCAAATTAAACAGTTCTTTCTTAGAAGAAATCACGATGTCCTTTAGCTCTTCTGCGCTTTTTGCGCGTAAATCAGCGATTTTCATGATTACTGCCCTTCCTTCACGCGAGAAACAAATTTCGTTTTAATCGGCAGCTTGGCAGATGCACGCTCAAATGCAGAGCGAGCGATCTCTTCAGGCACACCTTCAATCTCAAACAAGATGCGGCCTGGCTCAACGCGAGCTGCCCAGTATTCCACAGAACCTTTACCTTTACCCATACGTACTTCCGCAGGTTTAGAGGTCACTGGCACATCAGGGAAAATACGGATCCACATACGACCAACACGCTTCACATGACGTGATACGGCACGACGTGCTGCTTCGATTTGACGCGCAGTAATACGCTCCGGTTGCATAGCTTTCAGGCCATACTCACCAAAATTCAAAGTGTAACCGCCTTTAGCATTACCGCGGATACGGCCTTTATGCTGCTTGCGATACTTGGTTTTTTTAGGACTCATCATAACGTTTACTGCTCACTATTCTTTATCAGTTTCAGTTGTTTCAGCCGGAGTGTTCTCATTGGCAGAGGCATTTTCTTCACCTTCAACCGGGGCAATCTTCTTTTGTTTGCCCATGATCTCACCTTTATATACCCATACTTTAATGCCGATCGTGCCGTAGGCAGTCTCTGCACGTGCAGTACCATAATCAACATCGGCACGTAGTGTATGCAATGGCACACGACCTTCACGATACCATTCCATACGCGCGATCTCAGCACCGCCAAGACGGCCGCTCACATTGATACGGATACCTTGTGCGCCAAGGCGCAGGCAAGATTGTACAGCGCGTTTCATCGCACGGCGGAACGCCACACGTTTTTCCAGCTGTTGCGCTACCGATTCAGCGATCAGTGTTGCATCAATCTCAGGTTTTGCCACAGGCACAATGTTCACATTCACTTCATCTTCAGTGAATTTAGCGATATCTTTTTTGATCTTATCGATATCCGCGCCTTTTTTACCGATCACCACGCCAGGACGAGCCGTATGGATAGTGATGTTGGCTTTTTTGCTAGGGCGTTCAATAACGATCTTGCTGATACCAGCTGCGCTCAGGTTTTTCTTCAGGTACTTCTTGATGCGGAAATCCTGATGCAGTTTATCCGCATAGTCAGCACCCGCGAACCAACGCGAATCCCACGTTTTGTTCACGCCAACGCGAAAACCTATGGCATTAACTTTCTGACCCATTATTCACTCTCCTTCTTAGCGTCTTTTTTTGCAGGCGCTTTTTTCGCAGGTTTTTTAGCTGCTGGTTTTTCTTCCTTCTTTGCAGCAGGTTTCTTCGCCGCAGCTTTTTTCTTAGGCTTTTCTACTTTCACTGGCTCTTCGCCACGCTCTTTCAGAACCAATGTCAGGTTTGAAAACGGACGCAGGATCGGCGCAGATTTACCACGGCCACGTGTGTGGAAACGTTTCATCACCACGTTCTTACCCACATAAGCCTCTTTCACGTAAAGTTCATCTACGTTCAGGTTGTGGTTGTTTTCTGCATTCGCGATAGCCGATTGCAGCGCTTTTTTCACATCATTCGCAATACGCTTGCGAGAGAACGTAAGTTGCGTCAGCGCTGCGCTCACATCCATACCGCGGATGAGGCCAGCTACCAAGTTCAGCTTGCGCGGGCTCACACGAATACGGTTTACCACCGCTTTCGCTTCGTTATCGGCCAACTGCCTATCTAATGCTTTCTTACCCATATCGTGCCTCTATTTCTTCTTCTCGTTTCCGCCATGCGAACTAAAGGTACGCGTTGGCGCAAACTCGCCGAGTTTGTGACCCACCATGTCTTCATTCACAGACACAGGGATGAATTTTTTGCCGTTATACACGCCGAAAGTAAGCCCTACGAACTGTGGCAAAATCGTTGAACGACGTGACCATGTTTTGATGATCATGTTTTTGCCAGATTCGCGAGCAGCATCTGCTTTTTTCATCAGATACCCATCAACAAACGGACCTTTCCAAACACTACGTGCCATTACTAACCTCTATTTCTTATGCCTAGATTTAAGAATAAACTTGTTCTTCTTCTTACGAGAACGTGTCTTTGTACCTTTGGTGCCTTTACCCCATGGTGTCACTGGGTGACGACCACCAGATGTACGGCCTTCACCACCACCATGTGGATGGTCAACCGGGTTCATTGCCACACCACGTACGGCAGGGCGAATACCCAACCAACGTGAACGGCCAGCCTTACCAAGGGTAGCATTCTGTTTGTCTGGGTTGCTCACCGCACCGATAGATGCAATGCAGTCACCTGGGATCAGGCGAAGCTCACCAGAGCGCAGCTTAACCTGCGCGTAGCCGCCATCTTTACCCACCAGCTGTACATATGTACCGGCAGAGCGAGCAAGTTGCGCACCTTTTTTCTCTTTAATTTCCACATTGTGGATGATGGTACCCACAGGGATGTTTTTAATAAGCATTGCGTTACCAGGCTTAACATCCGCCTTCTCTGCAGCGATCACCTTGTCACCTACCGCCAAGCGTTGTGGCGCGATGATGTAGCTCAGCTCACCATCTTCGTATTTGATCAGCGCGATAAACGACGTGCGGTTAGGATCGTACTCAATGCGCTCTACCGTAGCAGCCATATCAAACTTACGACGTTTAAAGTCGATGATACGGTAGCTTTGCTTATGACCACCGCCTTTACGGAATGAGGTCAAGCGACCATGATGGTTACGACCACCTGCTTTGGTTTTACCCTTGGTCAGGATCTTAACCGGCTTACCTTTATACAGCTCGCTGCGATCAACGATCACCAGCTGGCGCTGTGCAGGAGTTGTGGGTTTAAACTTCTTAAGTGCCATTATTTAACCCCTCCTTCGAGATCGATGGTTTGGCCTTCAGCCAGCGTAACCATTGCTTTTTTAGTATCGTTCTGTTTACCAAGCGTGCCGCGGAAGCGTTTTTGCTTACCTTCGCGGATCAGCGTGTTGACGTTTTTCACCTTCACACCAAACAGCGCCTCAACAGCGGCTTTAATGTCTTGCTTGCCAGCATCCATACGCACGTTGAACATCACTTTGTTGTACTCAGAAGCCATCGTAGACTTCTCAGTCACCACTGGTGATACCAATACATCGTAGTGATAAGCGCGAGGCGTGTTGCTAGCGTCTGTTTTTTTCTTACGTTTTATCATTTAAGCCTCTCTTCCAGCTGCTTCACTGCTTCTTTAGTAAGCACCAATTGCTTATGACGCAGAATGTCATACACGTTGGTACCAGCTGTTGGCAGCATATCCACATGCTTGATGTTGCGTGCGGCTTTAGCAAACCCTTCATCGATTTCAGCATCGATAATGAGTGGTGCATTCCAGCCATTTTTTGCAAACGCAGCAGCAATCACTTTTGTTTTTGCATCTTTAGACGTTGCATTTTCAATCACGAACAAGCTGCCTTCTTTTTGCTTAGCAGAAAGTGCGTGTTTCAAAGCAAGCTTGCGTTCTTTTTTGTTCATGCTTGTTGCATGGCTACGCACTACTGGGCCAAAAGTCGTTTGACCACCACGCATTTGCGCAGAGCGACGCGAACCTTGGCGAGCAGAGCCTGTACCTTTTTGGCGGTGAGGCTTTTTGCTTGTGCCGCGGATCTCGCTGATCGTTTTGGTTTTATGCGTGCCCGCTTGCGCGCCTGCACGTTGCCATTCAACGATACGGTGCAACAGGTCTTTACGTACTTCCAGACCAAAAATATCGTCGGAAAGTTCGATTTCGCCTGCGGCTTTATTTTCTATTGTGACGACGTTAAGTTTCATAGCCACCCACCTATTCTTTATCTTTAGTTTCATCAGAAGCAGCAGGTGCTTCTTCTTTGTTTTCCACAGGAGCTGCTTCTTCAGCTTTAGGCTCTTCTACTTTACGTAAGCCCGCAGGATAAGGTGCCGCAGGGTTAGAACCCTTCTTCACTGCATCCTTGATAAGCACGTAGCTATCTTCAGCGCCCGGCACATTACCGCTCACCAGAATCAGCCCTTGCTCATCATCCACAGAGACCACCTCAAGGTTTTGCGTAGTAGCACGGCGATCACCCATGTGACCCGCCATTTTCTTACCCTTAAATACCTTACCAGGATCCTGACACTGACCAGTCGAACCATGGCTACGGTGAGCAACTGACACACCGTGTGTCGCAGGTTGACCTTTAAAGTTCCAACGCTTCATCGAACCGGCAAAGCCGCGACCGATTGTTTGGCCAGACACGTCAACAAACTGACCCGGCACAAAATGGCTAGGCACCAATTCGCTACCTGGTTCAAGCAACGCGTTCTCAGCTACGCGGAATTCCACGAGCTTTGCCTTAGGCTCAACTTTGGCTTTGGCAAAGTGACCACGCATCGCTTTAGATACATTTTTCACCTTCACCGCGCCAGTGCCAAGCTGCACAGCGTTATAACCATTTTTTTCCTGAGTACGCTTAGCCACCACCTGCAGGTTATCCACCTGAAGAACGGTCACTGAGGTTTCTGCACCTGTGTCATCATAGACATTGGTCATACCCAGTTTTTTTGCAATCAATCCTGTTCTCATCGTTTTCTCTTTCTCATTATCATCACTTTCGTGATCTTACTTCTCAACTTACCGGGGCAAGTATTCAGCTAAGATTCCCTTTCGGGAATGACAAGTTAGTTACATTTACGCAGCTTCTGCCTTAATTTTAATGTCCACGCCAGAAGCGAGGTCTAGTTTCATCAATGCATCCACTGTTTGTGGCGTAGGATCAACAATGTCGATCAAACGCTTGTGGGTACGGATTTCGAACTGCTCGCGTGATTTCTTGTTCACGTGTGGTGAGCGGTTCACCGTAAAACGCTCAATGCGGCGAGGCAAAGGAATCGGCCCTTGCACAGCAGCACCTGTACGTTTAGCAGTCGACACGATCTCGCCCACTGATTGGTCGAGAACGCGATGATCGAATGCTTTAATCCAAATACGGATTTTTTGGTTTTGCATGACTACCCCTCAATCTTGCTCACGACGCCGGCGCCAACGGTACGGCCACCTTCGCGGATCGCAAAACGAAGACCTTCTTCCATCGCAATCGGTGTAATCAGCTCAACATCCATCGCGATGTTATCGCCTGGCATTACCATCTCAGTGCCTTCAGGCAGCTTGATCGAGCCAGTCACG
>CAXRIF010000002.1:0-420892 GCA_964231325.1 Rickettsiales bacterium
AATTGAATCATAGGCTTGGGCTTCCGCCTTGCCAGACTCAGCCAACACCTTAGTGATAGCCGCAGTCAGCGACGTCTTACCATGATCCACGTGACCAATCGTTCCAATATTGCAATGCGGCTTCGACCGCTCAAACTTTTCTTTAGACATAGCCTTTTCTCCTTAAGCAACTTTCTTTTTAATTTCATCCGCCACGTTTGATGGCACTTCAGCATAATGGTCAAACTGCATGCTATATTGCGCACGCCCCTGCGACATTGAACGCAGGTTGTTTACATAACCAAACATTTCAGCAAGCGGTACCATCGCATCAACCACACGCGCATTGCCGCGTTGATCCATACCTGCTACCTGACCACGGCGTGAGTTCAGATCGCCGATCACGTCACCCATGTAATCTTCCGGGGTTACCACTTCTACTTTCATCATTGGCTCAAGCAACACAGGGCCCGCCTTAGGGAATCCTTCGCGGAATGCCGCACGTGCTGCAATCTCAAACGCCAGCACCGATGAATCCACATCATGGTATTGACCATCGATCAGCGTTGCCTTGAAATCAATGGTTGGGAAGCCCGCAACCACACCATTACTCATGGATGATTCCAGACCTTTCTGTACACCCGGAATATATTCTTTCGGCACAGAACCACCAACGATCTTGCTTTCAAACTGAAAGCCTTCGCCCGGCTCGAGCGGTTCGATTTCGAGTACAATTTTCGCAAACTGACCAGAACCACCAGATTGTTTTTTGTGGGTGTATTCGATAGTTTCTTTTTTAGTGATGGTTTCACGGTAAGCCACCTGTGGCGCACCAATGTTCGCTTCCACTTTGAACTCACGCTTCATACGATCCACGATAATGTCCAGGTGAAGCTCACCCATACCTTTAAGAATAGTTTGTCCTGTTTCTTCGTTAGAAGAAATACGAAGTGACGGATCTTCCGATGCCAAACGGCCCAATGCCACACCCATTTTTTCTTGGTCAGCTTTGGTTTTTGGCTCAACTGCCAGCTCGATTACCGGCTCTGGGAATTCCATACGCTCAAGAATTACCGGCGCATCACCATCACACAGCGTATCACCAGTCGTGGTATTCTTCAAACCAGCAAGCGCCACAATGTCACCTGCATATACTTCTTTTACGTCTTCACGGCTGTTCGCATGCATAAGCAACATACGACCCACGCGCTCACGGCTGTTCTTCACGGTGTTGTGCACGTAAGAACCAGCAGCAAGCTTACCAGAATACACACGCATAAAGGTGAGCGATCCCACGAATGGATCCGTCATAATCTTAAACGCAAGACCAGAGAACTTCTCATTATCGTCAGCTTTGCGCGTAGTCTCTTTTTCTGTTTTCGCGTCAATCGCAGTTACCGGCGGAATGTCTGCAGGAGACGGAAGGAAATCCACCACCGCATCAAGCATTGGCTGCACACCTTTATTCTTAAAGGCAGAACCACACATTACCGGTACGAATTTAAATTCTACGGTACCTTTACGGATACAATCTTTCAGCTTTTCTTCTGAAGGCTCTTCGCCACCCAGATACGCTTCCATCACCGCGTCATCCATTTCAACAGCGGTTTCGATCATCTTAGTGTGCGCAGCCTCAGCAGCAGCTTTCAATTCATCACGAATCTCTACTTCTTCGAATACCGCACCAAGCTCTTCACCTTTCCAGACGATTTCTTTCATCTTGATAAGGTCAATCACACCTTCAAATTTCTCTTCCGAACCGATAGGCAATTGAATCACCAATGGAGTAGTCCCCAGGCGATCAATCATCATATCAACAGTACGTTGGAAGTTTGCACCTACGCGATCCATTTTGTTCACAAAACACATACGTGGCACTTTATATTTATCTGCCTGACGCCATACGGTTTCAGATTGTGGCTCCACACCAGCAACCGAGTCAAACACCGTGATCGCACCATCAAGCACACGCATTGAACGCTCAACCTCAATCGTGAAGTCAACGTGTCCCGGCGTATCGATGATGTTAATGCGCTTGCCTTTCCAGAAACAGGTAGTCGCCGCAGAGGTAATAGTAATACCACGCTCTTGCTCTTGCTCCATCCAGTCCATGGTGGCCGCACCTTCGTGCACTTCACCAATCTTGTGGGATTTACCAGTGTAATAAAGGATACGCTCAGTGGTGGTCGTTTTACCCGCATCAATGTGGGCGCAGATCCCGATATTACGATAGTCTTTAAGTTCTGTAGTACGTGGCATACCTTGCTATTCCTTACCAGCGATAGTGAGAGAAGGCCTTGTTTGCTTCGGCCATTTTATGAGTGTTTTCGCGTTTCGTTACCGCGCCGCCACGGCCATTAGCCGCATCCATTAGCTCGGCAGAAATACGATCGCGCATGGTTTTTTCCTTGCGAGCACGTGCCGCAGCAAGCAACCAACGCAGCGCCAATGCCTGACGACGATCTTCGCGCACCTCAGTAGGCACCTGATAGGTAGCACCACCAACGCGACGCGAGCGCACTTCGATAGACGGCTTAATATTGTCCAGCGCTTCGTGGAAAAACTTAATAGGATCCTGGCTGGTTTTCTTCTGGATAATATCCAGAGCAGCATAAATAATTTTTTCAGATGCAGATTTTTTACCATCCAACATCATAGTGTTGATCAATTTAGTCAGCACCAAATCACCATACTTGGCATCTGGTAGCACTTGACGTTTTTGAGCAGCGTGACGACGTGACATAACTCTCTACCCTTATTTCGGACGTTTAGCGCCGTAAGCCGAGCGCGATTGTTTACGATCTTTTACCCCTTGCGTATCCAGCGTACCGCGAACGATGTGGTAGCGAACACCAGGCAAATCTTTTACACGGCCACCGCGAATCAGCACCACACTGTGCTCTTGCAGGTTATGGCCTTCACCCGGGATATACCCGAATACTTCATAGCCGTTAGTCAGGCGAATACGCGCCACTTTACGCAGTGCCGAGTTCGGCTTCTTTGGTGTTACGGTTTTCACTTGCGTACACACACCACGCTTTTGCGGACAGCGCTTCAAATGCGCCGATTTGCTGCGTTTTTTGATGGGTTTACGGCCCTTGCGAACCAACTGGTTAATGGTTGGCATTCCACATATCCTTTTTTTCGTTTCGTTATCCGGGGCGCCACATTTTCCATGATTTTGGAAGCGGCAGCCGCTGAATATATCTTTATTTACTAAAATACCGAGGATGGGGGACTTGCAAAAACCAACCTAAAATCAATAGGTTGCAGTTAAAGTAGTATCTCCCTCCATTCAGCGGAGGCGCGAAATTTAGTGTTGAAAGCGGGTGCAGTCAAGCTAAAATGTAGGTATAATGTAAAAAAAGCATGGCTCTGGCTTTTAAGGGTTGGCAACGGGGGTAAAATCACCTAGTTATTTATGGGTTTTTTATACACATGAATAACGAGGCTTAGTTTTGCAGTTTCAATCACTTGGGATGGCCTGATGGCACGACGCAATACCCCCCATCGTATAAGGACTACTTCCCGTTCTGCTGGACGGAAACGCAAAAGGAGACTCTCCTGGTTCGTTGTGGGCACCAGTTTTGGCGCCCTGTGCGCGTCAGCGCTTACCTCGCTGAATGATGAACCAGCGGTTATTGCAGCTAAAAACTCGTCCACTCCGGTAAATGTAGCAAGCGAAGCTCCTCTGACCGTATCACAAGCGCTGCCTGGCCCAGCCCCGGTTAGGCTGATCATGCCATCCGGCAAACCTGTCCCAGCGACTACCCAACAGCCTGTAGCTAAAGCAGAAGAGCCAACACCACCTGTAGTAGAACAGCCTCCAGTCGTTAAGGCGGAGGCAGCTCCAGAGCCCAAGCCTGACCCTATACAATACCCGCTCAACATAGAGCTAAAAGTAAGTAGTGGTGATACATTTATTACCATGCTGACAGATGCGGGTGCGCCATACGAAGAAGCACACAAAGTCCTACAAGCATCAAGAAAGCTATATAATCCACGCAGCATGAGCGTAGGCAAAACCATGACATTAACGCTCGACAAACCTAAAGATGCCGAAGCTCCGGTCATTACCAGCTTGCTATTGCCTCAGTCGCTGACCACCACGGTGGAGATACATCGCGATAAGAAAGGGAAGTTTTCTGCTAAGAAGGTAGTTGTGCCGCTTGAACGCACCATTGCACAAGCTAATGGTACAATTAAGAGCAGCCTGTATCAGACGGGGGAAGAGATTGGCCTGCCATCTTCCATGGTTGGCGAGATTATCAATGCCTATAGCTACGATGTAGACTTCCAGCGTGAAATCAGAACTGGCGATAAAATCAACGTACTATATGAGCGGTTGGAAACTAAAGACGGCAAACCGGCAGGCACAGGCAGCCTGATTTATGCGGCGCTAAAGCTTGGAAAGCGTGATCCGCTTAAGCTCTATCGCTATACAGATAAAGAAGGCATCTCTGGATATTACAACGCAGATGGGGAAAGTGTTCGCAAGGCATTATTGCGTACACCGGTGAACGGGGCACGTATCAGCTCTGGCTATGGCCGCCGCAAACATCCTATCCTGGGTTATTCAAGAATGCATAAAGGTATCGACTTTGCTGCTCCTACCGGCACCCCGATTTATGCCGCAGGTGATGGTAGAGTAAGCTTCGCTGGTCGCAAAGGTGGCTATGGCAATTACCTGCGCATTAAACACACTGGAAAATATGACACGGCCTATGCACATCTTAGCCGTTTTGCCTCAGGCATCCGTCCGGGCAAGCGCGTAAAACAAGGCCAGATTATTGCTTATGTTGGCTCTACAGGTCGCTCCACGGGGCCACACTTACATTACGAAATTCTAGCTTATGGCAAGCAAGTAAACCCTGCGGGGGTGAAGTTCAAAACAGGCAAAACACTTAAAGGCACCGAACTGGCACAGTTTAAGAAAACCGTGTCGCGCATTGAGGCCAAACTAGACACACTCAAAGGCACAACCAATGTGGCGGTGGCTGATTTCGAAAAAGAAATTTACGAGAACTGATTAAGCTCTAATACATTAAGCGACCATAGCCATCACAATAACCGCCAGATCCGTAGCCTGAACCATCACCAGAACCACTACCATCGCACGATCCCTCACCAGAACCTGAGCCAGAGCTGGACCCGTAGCCAGATCCTGAACCAGAAGGAAGTGGATCGCAATAAAGGGAGGAGAATGGATCAATGCAGATAGCTTCTACGAAGTTATGCTTCACTTGCCTTGCCTCAGCTTGTGAAGCTAAGAATGCAAAAGGTAAGGCAGAAAGGGTTACTAAACAAGCCAGTTTAAAATTTGTGCTGTTTTTAGACATTATAAATACTCCTCTTAATTGTCTCACCACTATAACAAGTACATGTGACAATCTGGCGGCATGTTCATGACAGTTATATGACAAATCAGCGCCAACATGGCCTCAGGAGCGTTTAATACGTAGCACGGCGAGGATTAGCCTATTTTCAGGCCACCTTCCCAGCCATCCACTTTTACCTCACTACCATCGGCGATATCGCCGGCAAGTAGTTTATTGGCCAGCTTATCTTCCAGCTCTTTTTGGATCACGCGTTTGAGTGGGCGCGCACCATACACTGGATCGAAGCCTTTTTCTGCCAGATAGTCGCGCGCAGAGTCGGCTAGTGTCAGGCTGATTTTTCGTTCTTCCAGTCGTGCCAATAAACGCGCAATCTGGATATCGACAATGGCATGCATGTTGTCTTTGCCAAGGCGGCTAAACAGGATCACTTCGTCGAGACGGTTCAAAAATTCCGGACGGAATGCACCACGAACCACTTCCATGATTTGTTCGCGCATCGCGCTGCTGATCTTTTCATCTTTCGCGCCGGCAAGAATCTCCGATCCCAGATTCGAGGTAAGAATAATAATGGTGTTTCTGAAATCCACCGTGCGCCCCTGCCCATCCGTTAGACGACCATCATCGAGCACTTGCAGCAAAATATTGAACACGTCGGGGTGTGCTTTTTCCACCTCATCAAACAGGATCACCTGATACGGACGACGGCGCACCGCTTCGGTCAGCACCCCTCCTTCGTCATACCCCACATACCCTGGAGGGGCACCTACCAAACGCGCCACCGCGTGCTTTTCCATGAACTCAGACATATCAATGCGCAGCATCGCCTGCTCGTCATCGAAGATGAATTCGGCGAGCGCCTTAGTGAGTTCGGTTTTACCCACACCGGTAGGCCCCAGAAACAGGAACGAGCCAATTGGCCGCGCAGGATCGCCCAGCCCGGCGCGCGCACGGCGCACGGCGTTTGCCACTGCCACCAGCGCCTCTTCTTGACCCACCACGCGTTTACGTAGCGCATCTTCCATTTTAAGCAGTTTGGCGCGTTCACCTTCGAGCATTTTATCCACCGGAATACCCGTCCAGCGTGACACAATGGAGGCAATATCTTCATCAGTCACCGCCTCTTTCATCATGGTTTCTTCGCTTTTATCTTCGGCTTTTTCCAACTGCTCCTGCAGTTTCGGAATCAGGCTATAGCTAATTTCGCCTGCGCGTGTCAGGTCACCCTCACGTTGCGCAATCTCGGCTTCGCGCGTTAACTCTTCAATCTCTTCTTTGAGTTTTTGCACGGATGTGAGCTGCGCTTTCTCCGCCTGCCAGCTTGAGGTCATATCCGCGCTTTGTTTTTCCAGTGCTTCCAGTTCCGCCTTCAATTTCTCTAATCGTTCTTTTGAAGCGTCATCCGTTTCTTTTTTAAGCGCCTCACGCTCAATCTTAAGCTGAATGATTTTGCGATCCAGCTCATCGAGCTCTTCTGGTTTGGAGTCCACTTCCATGCGCAGACGCGAGGCAGATTCATCCATCAAATCAATCGCCTTATCCGGCAAAAACCGATCGGTAATATAACGGTTAGACAAGGTAGCCGCCGACACCAGCGCCGCATCCGTAATACGGATACCATGATGCAGCTCGTATTTTTCCTTCAGCCCGCGTAAGATAGAAATCGTATCTTCCACGGTTGGCTCGGCCACAAACACCGATTGGAAACGGCGCGCGAGTGCTGCGTCTTTTTCCACATGTTTGCGATATTCATCGAGCGTGGTTGCCCCTACGCAGTGCAGCTCACCACGTGCGAGTGCTGGTTTAAGCAGGTTCGACGCATCCATCGCGCCATCGGTTTTACCTGCACCAATCAGCGTATGCAGCTCATCAATGAACAATACCACATCACCTTCATGCGCGGAGATTTCTGAAAGCACCGCTTTCAGGCGTTCTTCAAATTCGCCGCGATATTTCGCACCCGCCACCAGCGCACCGAGGTCAAGCGAGAGCAGCTTCTTACCCTTCAATGTTTCTGGCACGTCGCCCGCAACGATACGTTGGGCAAGCCCTTCCACGATCGCGGTCTTACCCACACCCGGTTCACCAATCAGCACCGGATTGTTTTTTGTGCGGCGAGAAAGCACCTGCATCGTGCGGCGGATTTCTTCATCACGACCGATCACCGGGTCGAGTTTTCCTTTCTCAGCCAGTTCGGTAAAATCTTTGGTGTATTTTTTCAGCGCTTCCATCGTGCCTTCGGCATTGGCAGAATCGGCTGTACGCCCCTTGCGCATGTCATTAATGGCATTGTTCAGGCTTTGCGGATTCACTCCGGCATCAGCCAATATTTTACCAACGGCTGAGTGCTTATCCATCGCCATGGCCTGCAACATGCGCTCAATGGTCACATATTCATCACCCGCTTTTTTCGCCATTTGTTCAGTCGCGTCAAACCACTTCGCCACTTCCGGTGTCACATATAGTTGCGCCGCACCACCGCCTTCCACCTTGGGCATGGCATTCACCGTCTCCGTAACACGGTCTGCCACCATTTGTGCATTGCCACCTGCCGCGCGGATCAGCTTATCGCTCAGGCGATCCTTATCTTCCATCATCGCGAGCAAAATATGCTCAAGCGTAAAGCGTTGATGCGAGGCGCGAAGTGCTAATGCCTGCGCTGATTCTATAATTTGCCTGGATTTCTCAGTGTATTTCTCAAAATTCATAACTTATAATCCCTCCATAACTATATATGGGTACGCTAGTGAGATTTTACAATATCCCCCTGTTATGTTTACTGATTTTATCCAGCCCTACTGCGGCTGAAGAGCCTACATCATCACTTGAATTTAAGGGAATTTATGATGTCGGACTGGGCAAAGTACGTTTTGCACGTGTTGGTCTGGAGATGGAACAAACTCCGAAAAGCTATGGTGTCACAAGTGACATCATCATCACCGGCATTTTAAAGTGGTTTACTAAACACCAAAGCCACACCACTTCCGAAGGAACCGGGTCGAATTTTGCTTACACAGAGCGAAGCTATGAGAGCAATTATTTCACCAAGAAAAAACACAAGAATGTGAAAATGGTCTATGCCAAAGGCCGCCTACCGGACATCACACTCCTACCACCCGAAACCCCCGGCAACCGTTCAGAGATCAAAAAAGAGTTGCTGCTAAATCATTTCGACCCGTTGCTTGCCATTCTAAAAATGCGCGAGCAATTGCGCAAAACTCTCCAAGAAGAACAAGACAGTTTTATGCTCGATATATTCGACGGCAGGCGCATGTATCGTGCGCATTTCAATATCGTGGGCAAAAAAGAGCTGTTATTTAATGACAAAAAAACACCGGTAATTGTTACCAGTTTGCGGCGTGAATTAATGGGAGGGTTCACCAAGTCGGAGCTTAAAAAATATAATCCCAAAGAGCCTTCGCTCACAGTCTATTTTGCTGATGATGAGCGCATGATGCCCATACGCGTAGAGACCCATTTCTGGTTTGGCCAGATATCGGCCACGCTGGTCAAAGAATGCCGCACCGGCGAGTCGTGCTTGTTTGGATTGAAATAATTTCAGCTTACTAGACCGGGGCAAATACGCAGCTTTTTGAGAACCGGAGCGCAGCGTACGTTTAAGTACGTGAGCACCGGAAGCACAGAAAAGCAAGTAAGTTGTCCGGTATGGTAAGCTGCCTACTCTTCGTCGGCCGTTTGAACGATCACCGGCTTTTTCTTCATTTCTTCTTCCATGCTTGGGAAAGCGGTAGAGGTGATGAAAGCGGGAAGCCCTTCCCCATCATTATCGCCAGAATCATCTCCATTTTCATTAGCGCTGCCATTGGCTGCTTTCTTTTCTGATGTATCATCAGACTTTGCGCTTTTAGGTTTCTGGTTATTATTTTGCTGGCGCGGGTTATTCGCCGCCTCTTCTGCTAGCATACGATAGCAATGTTCCGCATGTTGGTAGTAATTTTCTGCCAGAACACGGTCTCCTGCGGCTAGTGCATCACGCGCCTGCGCCAGGTATTTTTCGCGGGCTGCACCATAATTACGGCGCGGGCGATTTCCATTTTGTCCACCACGGCCACGGCGTTGATTGCTATATCCACCACCAGAAGATTTACGTCTCATGCTATTTCCTTTGTTCATTCCAATTTCTATCTCGTTATCATCACACAGCGGATAATCCCACCGAGGTCTTTTTTCATGGCCATCACATTCAGGCCTTGTTCATGTGCCAACTGTGCAAGCGCATCTTGCTGGCCCATACCAATCTCAAAAAACGCCACACCATCTTCTGCCAATAGTTCTGGCAGCGATTTCATAATCTGGCGATAACAATCCAGCCCATCTTTTCCACCATCAAGCGCTAGTTTTGGCTCATGCAGAGCAACTTCAGGCGCCAGTGATTCGATGGATGCGCTAGGGATATAAGGCGGGTTAGCGACAATAATGTCGAATGTCCCTGCTACTTTTTCACACCAGTTGGAGGCTAAAAAAGCTATCCGCGACTGCAGGCCTAAACGTATGGTGTTTTCCTTGGCTACTGCGAGTGCCGCTTCGCTTATATCAACGCCAATAGCTGTAGCATTGGAGATGGCTTTTAGCAAGGAAAGACACAAACAACCTGTACCGACCCCAAGATCCAGTATTTTATAGGTTTTTTGGCTATCTGTGCAATATTCTAACACGGCATCTATCAATGTTTCGCTGTCGGGGCGTGGGTCTAGCGTGTCATTCGTCACTTTGAAATCCATGCCATAAAACTCGCGTTTGCCGATCAAATGCGAAATAGGATGGTGTTTTAAGCGTAAATCAATCAACGAAAAATATTCGTGTCGCTGTGCTTCGCTCATCGGTTCATCCATCGCCAGCAACAATTCTTCACGACTCACATGTAGTACATGTTGTAGCAATATACGTGCATCCAGCGAACCGGAAGCAAACTTCGCATCCTGCAACTTGATCACCGCATCACGCAATGTATCCTGGATAGTATGTGTGGTTATCTTACGTAGCGCGACCATTAGTTCAGCTCCGATAAGCGTTTTGCTTCATCATCGGCGATCAGCGCATCGACAAATTCATCGAGATTCCCCGCCATCACCTCATCAATATTATATGCCGTCAGGTTAATACGATGATCCGACACACGCCCTTGTGGGAAGTTATAAGTACGGATGCGTTCCGAGCGATCACCCGAGCCCACCTGCCCCTTACGCGAAGCAGCGCGTTCGCTATCCACCTTTTCGCGTTCCAGATCATAAAGCCGCGCACGCAATACTTTCATCGCCTTTGCCTTGTTCTTGTGTTGTGATTTTTCATCCTGCTGCTGCACGGTAAGCCCAGTTGGCACATGCACAATACGCACCGCGGAATCCGTCGTGTTCACCGATTGGCCGCCTGGGCCACTCGCGCGGAACACATCAATGCGCAAATCTTTTTCTTCAATTTTAATATCCACCTCTTCCGCTTCGGGAAGCACGGCAACGGTTGCCGCAGAGGTGTGCACGCGCCCTTGTGTCTCCGTGGCTGGCACACGTTGCACGCGATGCACGCCGGATTCAAATTTCATCTTGGCGAATACGCCTCTGCCCGTAATTTCGGCGGTGGCATCTTTATAACCGCCAATGCCAGATTCAGAGGTAGACATCACCTCAAACTTCCAACCTTGGTTAGCGGCAAAGCGTTGATACATACGAAACAGGTCGGCCGCAAACAGCGCTGCCTCATCGCCGCCCGTACCCGCGCGCACCTCAAGAATAGCGTTCTTTTCATCTGCCGCATCTTTGGGAAGCAGGGAAATCTGCACTTTCTTGGTAAGCGCTGGCAGCTTTGCTTCCAGCTCGTGAATTTCCTCTTCGCCCATCGCCTTCATCTCAGCATCACATTCAGGGTCAGCAATCATCTGTTTCGTATCAGCGAGGGCTTTTTTCGCCTCCTGATACTCTGTGATGATTTCCACGATCGGTGAAAGATCAGAAAACTCTTTGGACATTTTGGCAAATTCAGCACCAGACGCCGTTCCTGCCGCTAATGTATCGCTTAGTTCCTGGTGGCGGCGCGCCACCATATCAAGTTTATCTTCAAAGCTCATGTTGAATTTCTATAGTTTCTGCTGCGTTAGCCACGCGCTAAGTTCGTCGCGTTTTACCTGTTCCTGCCTGCCATCGGCAAGCACTTTCACACTCACCTCGGCATTTGCTACTTCACTGTCACCCAGAATCAACACCGCCGAAGCGCCTGCCTTTTCTGCGCGTTTCATTTTCTTGCCCATATTGCCGCGTGTCACCAGCTCCACCACAAACTCGCGGCGCAATTCCTGCGCAAGTTTCACTGCTTCCATTTCCTGTGCGCTATCAACCGGGATAATCACAATAGGTGATGTAACCGGTGTATCTTTCATGGTCGCCTCGGTAAGTGCCATCAAGCGCTCAATGCCAGAGGCAAAACCAATACCTGGAATATCCGGCCCACCCATGGTTTTCACCAACCCGTCATAACGCCCACCGGCAAGCACGGTACCCTGCGCACCCAGCGCGTCAGTGACGAATTCAAATACGGTGTGGTTATAATAATCCAGCCCGCGCACCAGCCGCGGGTTAAGTGTGTAGGCAATACCAAGTGCATCTAGCGAAGTTGTTACATATTCAAAAAACGCCTTGGCTTCTTCGGTGAAATAATCTGCCGCGGATGGTGCATCCGCGATCAGTTTTTTATCGCCCTCATCTTTAGAGTCCAAAATACGCAGCGGGTTTTTTTCCAGCCGTGTTTTGCTATCATCCGACAAGGAGTTCTTATGGTCGCTAAAATAGGCAACCAACGCATTACGGTATGATACACGACTTTCAGTATCACCCAATGAATTAAGCTCCAGCCTGATGTGATCTTTCAAGCCAAGCGTAGCCAGACATTGATCTGCCATGGCGATCATTTCCACATCAGCAATCGGTTCCGCCACACCTAAACATTCTGCACCAAACTGGTGAAACTGGCGCATACGACCTTTTTGCGGACGCTCGTAGCGAAAGGCTGGCCCTGCATAATACCATTTTTGTGGCAGCTCCTGCGTCAGGCTGTTTGAAATAAGTGCGCGCACGATGCTGGCGGTAAATTCCGGGCGCAGCGTCAATGATTCGCCACCGCGATCTTCAAACGTGTAGGTTTCTTTGCTCACCACGTCCGACGTATCACCCAGCGTGCGGTGAAACACTTCGGAGAACTCAAACACCGGCGTCATGATCTCGCCATAACCATAATTACGACATGCGCGCGCCATTTCGCTTTCCACTGCACGATAGCGCGCCGCTTCTTGTGGCAACAAATCATGCGTTCCGCGTACAGGTTGGAGTTTAGGCGACATGTTTCGTATCTTCTTTCGCTGCGTAATGTGTTTTCACGTATTCTTCTACCATTGCTTTGAACTCGGCTGCAATGTTTTCACCACGCAGGGTGGTCACTTTTTTACCATCCACGAATACAGGCGCAGCTGGCTGCTCCCCTGTACCGGGCAGGCTGATGCCGATATTGGCGTGTTTGCTTTCGCCCGGGCCATTTACGATACAACCCATCACCGCCACATTCATTTTTTCTACCCCGGCATATTCCGTTTTCCATACCGGCATCTGCGCACGCAGATAAGTTTGAATATCGTCAGCAAGCTCCTGAAACACAGTGCTGGTCGTGCGCCCGCAACCTGGGCATGCCGTCACTTGTGGGGTAAAAGCGCGCAGCCCCATACTTTGTAATATCTCCTGCGCCACCTGCACTTCCTTAGTACGGTCGCCATTGGGTTCCGGCGTCAGCGAAATACGGATCGTATCGCCAATTCCTTCCTGCAGAAGCACCGATAGTGCTGCCGTAGAAGCGACAATACCTTTACTACCCATGCCCGCTTCGGTTAACCCCAGATGCAGTGGATACTCTGATTTTCGTGCCAGCTCGCGATACACCTCAATCAAATCCTGCACACGGCTCACTTTTGCCGACAAAATAATACGTTCCTTAGCAAGCCCAATGCCTTCTGCCAGCTTAGCGCTTTCCAGCGCCGAACGTACCAGCGCTTCGCGCGCCACCGCGTCCGCCTCTTTGGGTTCCGCTCTCTTCGCATTTTCATCCATCACTCGGGCGAGCAACCCTTGATCCAGGCTTCCCCAGTTCACGCCGATGCGCACGGGCTTATCATACTTGATCGCCGCTTCAATCATCTGTGCGAATTGTTTGTCCTGCTTTTTCCCAAAACCCACATTGCCGGGATTAATACGATATTTGCCGAGCGCTTTTGCCATATCCGGATAGTCCGTAAGCAGCGTGTGGCCGTTATAGTGAAAGTCCCCCACCAGCGGCACATCACACCCCAGCTTATCGAGCGCGGCGCGAATTTCGGGTACCGCCTTGGCGGATTCCTCATTATTTACTGTAATACGCACCACTTCCGAGCCCGCATCAGCCAGCGCTTTTACCTGTGCGACCGTAGACTCAACATCCGCCGTATCGGTATTGGTCATGGATTGCACCATCACCGGCGCATCACCGCCCACGGCAACCGTGCCAATCACTGTCTGATATGTGTTTCGTCGCGTCATTAGTATCTATTTATCTGTGGCCAGCTGCATAATCGTCTTAGGCTGGCGAGGTAGCGGTAGCAGGCCATCCTCCGGCTTGCGCATATAACAGGGCGGGTATAGCCCGCCTGAGCCTTTTAGGCAAGCAACATTGCCCTGTTTCAGCGCGGAAATGCGCATTTTTTCCTGCATACGCATCGGTGTGTCCACCACAGAGATTTCCACCGTTTCCGGCTTTAGCGCATAGACCCAGATGCCATAGGCAATTGCTGCTGCCAGCAAACCACCAGTTACAGCGCCACCACCCACCTGTTTTTCCCTGTCGAACACTTTTGGCAAAAAGAAACTACGGCGTGCTAGCGGGCCCTCCACCTGTTCATAACGGCGGGTAATTTCCACTTTATCAAGCTGCAGAAACTGGGCATACGCCTGTAAATAGCCTTTGGCATAGGCCGAGCCAGGCAGTTCGCTGAACTTTCCTGCTTCAATTGATTTCAAGTAGCACGCACGGATATGCAGCTGTTTGGAGGCGTAATCCAGCGTGATATGCTGCCCCTCGCGGGAAGCACGCAACAAATCGCCTAGTTCTGAATAGCCTTCGTCCATAAGACAAGCCCTACGCAGCTTTTTGTGCTGCCTTTAAATGTGTTTCTGCCTGTGCGATCAGTTCATCAACGATCTCCTGACAGGTTTGGATTTTAGTAACCATGCCAACGCTTTGCCCCGCCATCAGCGAGCCGTTTTCCACATCGCCATCCACCACGGCTTTACGTAGCGCACCCGCCCAGAAATGTTCGATCTTCAGCTGCGCTTCTTTTTTGTCCAATTTACCTTCGCGGAATTCTTTAATCACCTCGTGCTGTGTGCGGGTGAAGGCGTCGGTGGCTTTATTCTCAATGGCACGCACGGGAATCACCGGAAAATCCGGATCCACCTGCACACTCGCCGTGGCATTGCGAGCTGAAGCGCGAATAAAGGCCTGCTTGAAATTATCATGCGCAATACATTCCGATGCACACACGAAACGTGTGCCGAGCTGCACACCACTTGCACCCATTTCCAGATACGAAACCATGGCCTCACCGCGACCAATACCACCCGCGACAAATACGGGCACATCTGTGATCGCTGGCAAAATTTCTTGCGCAAGCACTGAGGTAGAAACCGGGCCAATATGCCCCCCTGCTTCCGCCCCCTCAATCACCAGCGCATCCACCCCACTTCGGATCAGTTTTTTACCAATCACCAATGCAGGAGCAAAGCCAATTACTTTTGCACCGAATTCTTTGATCGCCTTGATATGCGTGCCTGAAGGTATACCCCCCGCCAGTACCACATGTGATACATTATGTTTCTTACATACCTCTATGAGGGTATCCATTTGCGGGTGCATAATAATGAGATTTACACCGAATGGTTTGTCGGTCAGCTTCTTCGTTTCAGCAATTTCATTATCCAGCAATTCCGGCGTCATAGATGAACAGGCAATCACCCCAAACATTCCGGCATTACTCATCGCTGCCACTAAGTTGCGTTCGCTTACCCAGCTCATCGCCCCGCCCATGATGGCGTGCTCGCAGCCTAGGAAATCCGTTCCGCGTTTCCAGAGTTGTTGAAGGCTCATTATGCTTTCTCCATCTCAAATGCACTATGTAACGCACGGACTGCAAGTTCGGTGTATTCTTCGGCGATCAACACGCTGATCTTAATCTCCGAGGTTGAAATCACCAGAATGTTGATGCCTTTTTCATGAAGCGCTCTAAACATTTCCTGCGCCACACCGGTGTGTGAACGCATACCCACGCCGATGGCAGAAATTTTGGTTACATTCTTATCCGTGGTCAGTTCCTTATACTGCAGATGCGGGCGCGCTTTTTCCATCGCCGCGACGGTACGTTCCAAATCCGCTTTCGGAATAGTAAAGGTCATGTCGGTCACTTTGCCGATTTCGTCCACGTTCTGTACGATCATATCGACATTGATCTCGGCCTCCGCCAGCGGGGCAAAAATATCCGCTGCCACCCCCGGTTTATCAGGCACACCGGCGAGCGTGATCCGCGCATCATCGCGCGAAAAAGCAATCCCAGTTACGCGTTTTTCTTCCATTATATCCTCCTCTCGCACCAACAGCGTGCCGGGTTCATCGGCAAAGCTGCTTAGCACTTGTACAATCACATTATGGTTCATGGCGATTTCCACCGAGCGCGTTTGCAATACTTTCGCGCCGAGCGATGCCAGCTCCAACATTTCCTCGTATGAAATTTTTTCAAGCTTGCGTGCTTCTGAAACCACACGCGGATCAGTCGTATAGACCCCATCCACATCTGTATAAATATCACAGCGATCTGCTTTTAGTGCAGCAGCCAGCGCCACAGCGGATGTATCGGAGCCGCCGCGCCCCAGCGTGCTGATCCGGCCATCTTCAGCAATTCCCTGAAAACCGGCAACAACCGCCACTTTTCCATCCTTCAGCGTTTCGTGTAGCAATGTCGCATCAATATCAATAATCCGCGCCTTGCCGTGTCGGTTTGTGGTTTTAATGGGAATCTGCCAGCCGCAAAATGCGCGCGCGGGAATGCCCATTTCTTGCAAAGTCAACGCCAGCAAGCCACTGGTCACCTGCTCACCAGTAGATACCACATGGTCATATTCCGCCTTAGCTTCCGGAGTAGCAAGCGGCGACACATCCTGCACATAGCCCACCAGTTGGTTCGTCACCCCGGCCATGGCCGACACATTGACCACCACCTGGTTGCCCAGCTCGAGTTCTTTTTTCACCTTAGCGGCCACATTGCGGATGCGTTCAATATCTGCAACCGATGTGCCACCGAATTTTTGTACGATTAAAGCCATAGGGCGGGCACTTTACGCAATTTTCTTTTGCATTACAAGCGCATCGGTATAGCTACCGTCTTTTTGGCGATAATAGAGCTTACGACGGCGCTGATAGGCGAATCCATAGCCCTCATAAAGGCTGATGGCGGCTTGATTTCCATCCTCCACATCCAGAAAAATGGTCTCTACGCCCAGTTTCGTCATATGTGCCAGTGACTTTTCCAGCATAGCGCGCGCTATGCCTAGTTTTCGGTGTTCGGGAAGCACCGCAATGGTAATAATATCTGCCTGCTCGAACTGCGCACGATACACCATCATTCCCACCGGAGTTTCACCCTTTATAACAAGAAACGCGTGCGTGCCCTCCACCCCGAAAAAGTTATTAAATTCATCTGGGTTCCAATAAGTGGGAAAGCATTGCTTGTGAATCGCCGCTAGCAATTCTGCGTCTGTTTGGTCGGCAGGTTCAATGGTAAAGTTTGATTTTGTACGCATAGGTAATTTCGCTAGACTGAGCCGGATGAGAAGGAAATAATGCGCGCAGTGATTGAGCGTATAAACAATACGCGACATGAATGAGCACATTCTTTCCAAGCAAGACGGCCAGTATAGTAGAAATTATTTTTTATACACACAGAGCCACTGCTTATGATTAGGATACACTTCCACTTCCTCAAAGCTCAGCTCGGTGAGGCCATTATTGGTGGCCAGACCTTTCAAATAAATTTCGGAGAAGCGAAACAGCCCGGCATCAGGGTCAAGCTGGAAGCCATCACCTTCCATCATTTCCGCTGTAAATACAAACAAGCCGCCTGTACGTAACCCACGCGCAATTTCCGCAAAGGTTTGTTGCAGATCCCCCATAAAACTAAACAAGCCGCAGGCAATAATCAGATCATAGGCAGTGTCAGGGGATTCGGTCAAAAACTCTCGCGCATCCCGCTTAATCAACGCGTTATACACTTTATCCGAGCCATCTTTCAGAGTGATCGCTTTTTGTAGCATGATTTCTGAAATATCCACGCCCGTGATTTCCGCTGTGATATCTTTAACCAGCGGGCCGCATAGGCCGGTACCCACCCCAAGGTCCAGCGCAGTATAATCTACGCGACCTTTGGTCGCATGCTTCCGTATAGCCGCTGCCACCAACGTATGGCCCTGATAGTTGAATTCACCAAGTTGGCTTTCTTCATAGGTTGGGGCAATACCTTCAAAATGGTTCAGCGCCAATGTAAGTGGCATACTCTGTGGCATTTCGTCCGGTTTAGCATTTTTCCCACGCGCAATAGCAAACATATAGGCAGCTTCTTCATAGTCAGGGCGCAGTTTTTTTGCCCTGCTAAATGCAGCAACAGCCATTTTCTTTTGCTCGTCTGCTAAGCTTACAATCCCCAGATAATACCATGCATCGGCATTCTGGGGCTGCAACCACGTTACCGCCTTGAAGCGAAAAATCGCATCACTAAAATTACCCTGATTCAGGTGCATAAGGCCAAGGCTATAATTCTTCTTGGCTACTTCATCGGCTGTACCCAGTTTAGCAGCGATCCCAAACATGAATTTTGCAAACTGTTCGCCATATATTGCAGCATCTTGTTTAAGCGAAGTAAACCAATCGGTATTTTTTCTGTTCGGATTTTGCATAAGGGGCTATAATCTCCGCACTGTTTTATTAAGCCTATAACACTCACGAAAAAATGGAAACAAAAACCAGCACTATCGACCCGAAAGAAGTAGAGCAATTCTCGCGTATTGCCGATGAATGGTGGGATCCGCATGGAAAGTTCAAACCGCTGCACGACATCAATCCCCTACGTGTGAACTACATCAAAGATAGAATCGAGCAGCATTTTGGCAAATCAGAAGGTCTTTCTTTGGTGGATATTGGCTGTGGAGGCGGGTTGATCGCTGAGCCCTTTGCCAAGGCCGGCTTTAATGTATCTGCCATTGATGCGTCAGAGAAGAACATCGCCGTTGCCAAGTTGCACGCAGAACAATCGGGCGCGGATATTGATTATCAAAGCACATCTGCTGAAGCGCTGGTGGAAACCGGCACGCAATTTGATGTGGTGTTAGCATTAGAAATTATTGAGCATGTAGCAAGCGTACCCGCCTTTGTGGAAGCCACTTCCCAGCTGGTAAAACCCGGTGGATTACTTGTCTATTCCACCATCAACCGTACCTTTAAATCCTATGCCTTTGCCATCATTGGTGCGGAATATATTTTGCGCATGGTACCACGTGGCACACATGAATGGAGCAAGTTTTTGCGCCCATCTGAGATCGTTCGCGAAATGCAAAAAAACGATATTGAACTTTCAGAAATGACCGGCATGGTGCTCAATAAACTCGCATGGAAATGGGAATTAAACCCGCGTGATCTGGATGTGAATTATCTGGTCTGTGGCAAAAAGCCTATTTAGAGCTGTGCTTCGTGGATAAAGGTTACCAGCCCCTCACCAACCACCTGCACAGCAATAGCGGCCAACAACACACCCAACAAGCGAGCCAACACCACCTTCCCTGTAACGCCTAATAGCCGCTCAATAGGCTGCGCCAGAAGAAACACGACATAGCAGCTTGCGATAATGATAAATATGATTCCTACCAATGACCCCATATTAATCCAATTATCATTCGCAGATGACGCTTGCACAATAGTGGCTGTAATTGCCCCTGGCCCTGCCATAAGGGGGATTGCCAACGGAAAGGCTGCAATACTTTTCAAATGATCTTGGGTAATTGCTTTTTCTGCTGTTTCAGCTTTTCTCTCTTGTCTTTTTTCAAACACCATTTCCACAGCGATAGAAAAAAGCAACAAACCACCGGCAATACGAAAGGCAGGAATCCCTACGCCAAGCGCTTCAAGTACAGCCTTTCCTCCCACTACCGATGCAGCAAGAATACAAAATGCAATGATTGAGGCACGCAACGCTGTTGCCCGCCGTTCGGCAGCTGTCAGCCCAGTCGTGATGGCAATAAAAATGGTGGCCAACCCCGGGGGATCAATGGCCACAAACAGCGTCAGGAAAGCAGTCTTGATGAATTCAATATCTAATAGCTCCATAGCCTATACCTCAAACTCGCGATCATGTTCCAGCGATGGTAACTTTGCACGTGCCTGTTTCACCTCGTCCAGATCAATCTCAGCAGTAATAATCTCTGATTCTGTGCCAGCCTCTACCACAATCTTACCCCATGGATCAACAATCATAGCATGGCCATAGGTTTTGCGTCCCCCTTGGTGGGTTCCGCATTGCGCCGGGGCGATCACAAAACATCCATTTTCAATCGCACGCGCACGCAGGAACACATGCCAGTGCGCTTCACCCGTTACCTGTGTAAAGGCAGCAGGTACCGCCAATATTTCAGCACCGGCTTTTGCCAATGCGCGATATAAATGCGGGAACCGCACATCATAACACACGCTCATGCCAAGTTTTGCCCATGGTGTATCGGCCACCACAGCGCGCGCACCAGACAGATAAGTCTTGGACTCACGGTAAGACTGCCCATCTCCAACTTCCACATCAAACAGATGGATTTTGTCGTAATGAGCAACTTCGTTGCCCTTATCATCAAATAATATAGAACGGTTCACTGTTTTGCCGCTGTCATCAATAGTCACCGCTACCGACCCAGCCAGCAGCCATACACTGTATTTGCGTGCCATCTCGGCAGATGCTTTTACTGCCGGGTGCGTATCTTGTGTATAAAGGTCACGCGCGCCGCCGGGCTGGTCGATATAAAACGCCATCTCGGGAAGTGCAATCAGTTCTGCTCCCGTTTCAGCCGCACGCGCTAGCTGCGTCTCTATGGTTGCAATATTATCCTGAATATCGCCACTACTATTAAGCTGAATACACGCAATTTTTAATTTCATATCAATACCTTACTATATATACTGGTCATTATGCCGATTGTAGGGCATTTTATCAAACCTAAATGGTTTTTTTATAACTATCTCTGTATTATCAGTCACATGCGTTATCTATACCATATTATTCTATTCGTTGCCGCCCTTGCCTATCCCGCCACTCACCTGTTTGCTATGGAGACGCCTCCATCTGAGATTGCACAGGCTGAAGCCCCAAATATCGCCAAGGAAGTTGCCCCTGTTTATGTAGCGCTTAAAAAGCTGCGTTCGCACTATGAAGAGATCGCCAAGGAAGGTGGCTGGCCACACTTTAATGCAACTCGGGGAAAAATAGAACCGGGCGCACGTGACGCTCGCATTAAGACCGTTCGTGAAATCCTCTCTGTGATGGGAGACTACAGAAACGACGACGTAGTCGAACCAGATCATTATGATGGTGTGCTCGAGCAGGCCGTCATGCAATTTCAGCTTCGACACGGGCTTGAGCAAGACGGCGTCATTGGTCGCGGCACACAAAAAGCACTCAGTGTTCCCGTACAAACCAGAATCGCACAGATTGATGCCACCTTAAAGCGCATGGAATCATTTCTGCCTACCAGCGACCGTTTTATTGTAGTCAACCTGCCGGAATATATGTTGCGTGCATACGAACATGGCCAGCAAGTACTCGATATGCGTGTAATTGTGGGAGACAAAAAGAACCCTACTCCACGTTTTGATAACGAAATCTCCTATGTCAGTTTCAACCCGCCATGGGGTGTGCCTACGCGTATTGCCACCGAGGAGTTGCTGCCCAAGATCATCGAAGATCCAAACTACATCGCCGATCATGGTTATAAGGTGTATTACATGCGCGGCGAAGGCAGCCCGGAAGTAAACCCGGATGATGTGCCATGGGAGCACCTGAACACGGACGTCAAAAAATTCCCTTATTTCTTACGTCAGCAAAATAGTGCTTCTAGTGCATTAGGAAAAATAAAATTCGGCATGACAAATTCCGATCACATCTACCTACACGACACGCCTACACGTCACCTATTCAAACGCGACTATCGTGCCCTTAGCCATGGTTGCGTGCGTGTGGAAAAACCACGCGAGCTGGCGCATCTGATTTTCAAAACCGCAGAAGATTATGACCCTGAAACGCTCAATCAGCGTTACGATGGCGATAAAGCCAGAATCATGAAGGTAGAGCCACTACCAGTACATCTCGTCTACTGGACAGCACGCGCCGATGCGAATGGCACCGCCTATTTCAGCGAAGATATTTATACACTCGATTAATGCCCTACTCCAACCATCATCTCTTTATTTTTCGCTAGACCGAGGTGGTTCAATTTCTTTCCTTTGTGTCAAATGCGCAGCGGCTACGAGAACCGCAGCGCAGCGTAGTAATACTACGTGAGCACCGGAAGCGCAGAAGCCGCAAGTAAGTTGATCAAAGGAAAGGAATTAATTAGCCCCAGGTACGTTCGGGGCCAGTGTCTAGATGAAGGAAATCCGCACCGCGATAAATACCCACACCACCTGCGTGCATCTCAACAGCAGCACTACGTAGTGTTTGCAGGTCAACATCCGTCAGGCGAATATCAATGGCCTGACCTTTCAGGTGGAAACTTTTTTTCGCCACATTGCGCGAACGACGGCGCAACATGCGGTTTGTTTCTGGCGAGCGATAGCCAGAAATAATTTCGAACGTACCTTCAGAGCCCAACGTACGCTGCAACGCGATCATTTGATCGAGCAGCTTGGGGTCCATGTTTTTTTCTTGGTTATTGCGGTGGTCGCGCAACAGATAATTTGCTCTTTCCAAACCTTCCGGCACATAGTCACCACCTGCAAAATAGGTAATGTCCATTTTTTCACCAGTGTGTGTATGTGAAAAACGAAGTTTGCGCACTTCGTTCCACGGAAGCACTTCCTCTGCAAATGCAGGTTTTTTAGGGAGTACTAAGGTGGCAGCAGCGCCCGCAATCCCGGTTAATACCTGGCGGCGAGAAAGCAAAAGAGGCGAGCTGGGCGAGTTATTGTCCATCATTTTTCCACGTTAACATTATTATTTTTGCCTTGCAACAGTAGGTTATTGAAGCATTTTTATGTAAAATTTATATTAAACTGATGTTGCATTGATGTCACAAGACAACACTAAGCCGCCTCACCTTTATTCTTTTCTTCTTCCTCTGCCAGCAGCTGTTTGGCTTTGGGGCTCAGTTGCAGGCTAAGTTCGCGAAGTTGTTTTTCATCGGCTGTGTTCGGTGCCTGCATCAGCAAGTCTTCCGCTTTTTGGTTCATTGGGAAGGCGATCACTTCGCGAATGTTTGGCTCATCAGCCAGCAGCATCACGATACGGTCAACGCCCGGAGCCAGCCCTCCATGCGGAGGTGCACCGAATTTAAAGGCGGTGATCATGCCGCCAAATTTCTGGTCGACCACTTCAGGGCCATAGCCTGCAATCTCGAACGCCTTATACATGATGTCTGGTTTGTGGTTACGAATCGCGCCAGACGAAAGCTCCACACCATTACACACAATGTCATACTGATAGGCCAGAATCTCGAGCGGGTCTTTATTCAGCAACGCATCCATCTCGCCTTGCGGCATAGAGAATGGGTTGTGGCTGAAGATGATTTTCTTTTCGTCTTCATCATATTCGAAATACGGGAAGTCGATCACCCAGCAGAATTTGAACACGCCTTCTTCAAGCAGGTTCAGTTCAGTTCCTAAGTGATTACGCACTGCGCCTGCCAGTTTGGCGGCTTCGAGTTCCGAACCGCTGGAGAAGAACACCGCATCGCCCGGTTTCAGTCCGGCTTGCTGTTTCAGCTCTGCAATTTTTTCTTCGCTCAGGAATTTCGCGATCGGCCCCTTAGGTTCATCGTTCGCATCAAAACCAATATAGGCAAGGCCTTTTGCGCCATGCTCCTTGGCAAATTCGATCATGTTGTCAAAGAAGCTGCGCGGCTTATCAGCACATCCCGGCGCAGGAATCGCACGCACCGTGCCACCACCTTCAATCACTTTGTTGAAAATACCAAAGCCGGAACCGCGCCATACTTCTGTTGCATCCACGATGATGATCGGGTTGCGCAGGTCGGGTTTGTCGGAGCCGTATTTCAGCATCGCCTCTTTATAGGTGATGCGCGGGAAAGGCGCTTTGGTCACCTCTTTATCGCCGAACTCGTTGAACACACCTTCGAGCACCGGCTCGATAGCAGCAAACACGTCTTCTTGTGTTACATAGCTCATCTCCATATCGAGCTGATAGAATTCGCCGGGTGAACGATCCGCACGCGCATCTTCATCACGGAAGCACGGCGCAATCTGGAAATATTTGTCAAAGCCAGAGACCATCAGCAGCTGTTTGAATTGCTGTGGCGCTTGCGGCAGCGCATAGAACTTACCGGGATGCACACGGCTTGGCACCAGATAATCGCGCGCACCTTCCGGCGAGCTCGCGGTCAGAATCGGGGTTTGAAATTCGTTGAAGCCCTGCTCGGTCATACGGCGGCGAAGGCTGGCGATCACTTGCGAGCGCAACACGATATTACGGTGAATTTTTTCACAACGCAGATCGAGGAAGCGATATTTCAGGCGTGTATCTTCCGGCTGTTCGCGCTCGGTGTTCACTTGCAACGGCAGCGGTGCCGCTTTCGATTCCAGTTTATACTCTTCAACCAGCACCTCAATCTCACCGGTGGGCAGATCTTTATTCACGGTTTCCGCACTACGTGCCAGCACCTTACCTGTAATCGTGACTACGCTTTCCAGCGGCACGTGCGATAGCGCGTCCAGATGTTCGCCTTCTTCGTTAATCACCAACTGGGTGATACCGTAATGGTCGCGCAGATCGACAAATAGCAGGTTGCCGTGGTCACGACGGCGGTGAATCCAACCAGAAAGCTTCACGGATTGCTCAACCTGGCTGGCGTTGAGTTCATTACAAGTGTGCGTGCGATAGGCGTGCATAGGGCTATATCCAATGATTGATTGAGAGATGGTGGTATAGTGGATGAAAGCTGATTTGCCAAGGCCTTAGCCATCTTTTTCACAGATTTATAGGCTCTCCGCTATACCATCTCCCCCGCTACTCAATAAATACCTTAGAAATCATGCGGATATTACAAAGGTCGCCTTGATCAATATTGTCCAAAATATCCATAGCCTTTCTGGCTGACTATGCTTTTATAGCAGCCATACTGAATCTCAACCTCTATTACCTTATATTATGTCCCCTACGCTCATAACCACCCAGTCCAAACTCGTCTCCTTTTGCAAGCAAGTGGAAAGTGGCGAATACATCACGGTGGACACAGAGTTCATCCGAGACAAAACCTACTATCCGAGATTATGCTTGGTGCAGATTGCAGGCAGCGATGCAGCGGCGGCAATTGATCCCCTCTCCAAAGACATTGACCTGTCGCCTGTCTTTGCATTGCTTACAAAAAAAACACTCGTCAAAGTGTTTCATGCCTGCCGTCAGGATATCGAGATTTTCTACCAGCTCGCCAATGCCATTCCTTTCCCCGTATTTGATACGCAGGTTGCTGCGGCCGTATGTGGTCATGGCGATTCCGTTGGATATGAAATGCTGGTGAATAAGATTGTTGGAAAGCAGATCGATAAAAGCTCGCGCTTTACTGATTGGTCACAGCGCCCACTCACCGATAAGCAGCTCGCTTATGCACTATCGGATGTCACCCATCTGCGTGTTATTTACGAAGAACTAAAAAGCAAAATCGAAGAAGCAGATCGCATGTCGTGGATCGAAGAAGAACACGCGTTTCTCACCGACCCCAAGCTCTATGACCCTGATCCGCAAGATTCATGGAAACGTTTGCGTTATGGCAATATGCGCCCGAAACATCTGGCCATCTTGCGTGAGCTAGCCGCATGGCGCGAGATGGAAGCACGCAAAGCAAATATACCCCGGGGACGTATAATAAGAGACGACGTGCTAGTTGAGCTTGCCTCCAGTGCGCCGAAGAAAGAGGCGGACATTACTCGCCTGCGCAGTTTGTCTGGCGGGTTAGGAAAAAGCAAAACTGAAGCAGTGCTCAACATCGTAGAAAAAGCACTGGCACTTCCCGCCTCCGAACATCCGCAAACCGCCAAGCGTCGCAAACCATCAGAAAATGTGGTGAGCGCGATTGCTATGTTACAACTGCTTTTAAAAGTTAGTGCCGATCAGCATGGCATCGCCGCCAGCATGATCGCAGGTAAATCTGACCTTGAAGCCATCGCGCTAGGTCACAATGACACTCCTGCACTCTCCGGTTGGCGACGCGATATCTTTGGAAAGCAGGCAGAGTTGCTTATGCAAGGAAAACTCAAACTGTCGCTGGATGCAAAAAGCAAACGCGTGCTGTTCGAAGAAGTTAAATAGCCCCGCCAGATATTGCGAATGATTCTTAATTACCTTGACATCCTCTTTCCGCGGATGTAGGCCGTTGTACAGACAACCGAGAATGAATCTCACCTTTAGAACTTAAACAACGAGGATATCCTTGATGACCAAATCAATCGCTCTCGCATTGGTATTGTCCACCACCTTTGCATCGCTTTCATACGCCGCCGAGAAAAATGCTTACACACAGACTAATTTTGTGGCCAATAAAGCAAGCTATAAGCCAACACTTGCTGTTGAGTCTGGTTTTATCAATGCGTGGGGCATCACCAACCGGCCAGCCGGTGCGGGCGGGCATTTCTGGATCACCGCCAAAGATATCAGCTTCGAATATGTGGGCGATGTCCATGCCTCACCTACTGAGAAGCTGCGTACGTTACATACGGATAATTTGAAATATGTGAAGCTACCTATTGGTGGCGAGGATAATTTTGCAACCGGCCAGGTGTTTGTAGGCCCAACTGAACATTTCGTCATCACTCAAGAAATCGAAGGCGTAGAACCGATCACCGCACCAGCAAAATTTATTTTTGCCAGCGATGGCGGCATTATTTCAGCATGGACAGAGCGCAAAAAAGCGGACGGCACATTTGACCGCGCGCCAGATGCGGTAACCGTGATCGACGAATCTAAAAATGGCGTTCAATATTTTGGGCTCGCTATCAGCCATGATTTCAGCAAGCTTTATGCGGCAGACTTTGGCGAAAAACCTTCTATCATTACTTATGATGGTACGTTCCAAAAAACGGATATGGCCTTTGATATGCCGTTTGATGAAAATAAAAACGGGATGGTGGATCCGGGTGAATATGCACCATTCAATATTCAGGGCCTAACCACACCTGCAGGTGCGCATCATCTGTTTGTCGCTTATGCCAAAACGCAAGCTTGCCCAGCCGAAGAAGTAAAAGCGGGCAACTGTAAAGAGGGAGAGTTATTCGTGGGTGAAGAAGACACCGAAACACCTGGTTCTGGCCGCGTAGCGGAGTTCACCGAAGATGGCAAGCTGGTCAAAATCTGGAAAGATGGTGGCAAGTTGTCTGCCCCGTGGGGCTTCGCTTTTGCTCCAGCTGATTTTGGAGCATTATCAAACACGTTGCTGGTCACCAATTTTGGTGATGGCACCATTGCAGGCTACAACCCAGAGACCACAGAGTTCGTGGATGTAATGCGCGGGGAAGATGGCAAACCTATAGTGATTGATCAAATCTGGGGCATCATCTTTGGTAATGGACACAGCCTTGGCGATAGCAACGCGCTGTATTTCGCAGCCGGTCCGGAAGACGAAGTGGACGGCCTGTTTGGCAGTTTGCGGGTCGCGAAGTAAAAACCAGAAGGTCAGGCCCTACTGACGTCTGACCTTTCTTTATTGTACGCCTCTATTCTCTCAATTAGCTGAGATACAACCTGCTTACCCCCCATAAGCTCACCTCTGGCCATGCCTAGCAGGTCTTTCTTTGCTTTCGTTATTTGGTGAGGCTCACCTTCCGGGCTGGGAAACAAGTCGCCTTTTTCATCAACAATCCCCAGCTGCCTTAACCTTCCCTCATCAATTCCATTATCTATCTTCGGCTGTATGCCAAGACGTGTCACCGTGGACGATGGCAAGGCACTTCCATTGGATGCGCTCTCGGCTTTCGCTGCTGTTGCAGCATTCTGAGAGCGAATCTCTTTCGCATAGTCCAAGAGTCTGGCCAGCCCCGGCCCTTCAAACCCTTCTTCGACATAGTCGTAAAGCGCCTTTCGCTTTCTGTTCATTGGCACATCATCCACAGCTACGAAGTTTCCAGCCTCATCAACAATCCCCAACTCTTTCAATGTGGATTCCGTAATTTTTCCCAATACTGGTTTTGCAGCCCTCCGCACTGGAGCTTGCTGTGTGACAGGGGGTCTGGGCTTTGCGGACACAGTAGCACGAGGACGTACTACCTGTGATGGGGCTAGAGGATACTTATCGTTATACACATCAAATAACCCTTTTCTAAGTTCCTGGCTTAACCCCAACGTTACAGCTATATCGCTTCTTTGGCTTGGTGAAAGGCGCCTATAGTGTTTACTACTATCCAGCCAATGCTCAGATTCTGGATTGGGTTCACGTGCTCCATCTTCTTTAATAAGCAATTTTCCATCTGTTTTCTTACAGCCGCCAGCTTTTTTATACATGGCGGCTAAAAACTGCACTGCCTCATAAGCCAGATCGCTATCGGGTGGATAGGAACCGCTAGCCAACTCTTCAAGCACCATGCGCTGTATTTTAGAATTCACTCCTCTTTGCGCACTGGAGATGCGCCCAGCAGAAATTTTTTCTTCTTCCATGCGCGTCTCTAGTACTTCCGTCAAAAACCCCATAATTCTAGGCATCCATCCATTGTTACAGTGAAAGAGCAGCCACTATAACCCATCCAAATATTAATTTATATTAAGAATGCATTACATGTTTAACTTATTGCTTTTTATGCTTTTTTCTTAGCGCTTCCGGGTTTTTGCAGCTTCTTTTGCAGCTTATCTATTTCGTCGCGCAGGCGAGCCGCTTCTTCAAATTCTAAATCGGCTGCCGCCTCAAGCATCTTATCGCGCAGTGCGGCGATATAGTTCTCCGGATTCTTCTTCGCGTTATCGGAAAGTTTGACCTCGTATTTCACACGCTTCGTATCCACCGTGTAGTAATCATGCTCGGCGGTCGACTCGATAATCTCGCCCACATGTTTTTTAATGCTCTGCGGAGTGATGCCATGTTTTTTATTGTAGGCTTGCTGTATGGCTCGCCGGCGATCTGTCTCATCCAGCGCTGCTTTCATCGAGTCGGTCATTTTATCAGCATATAAAATCACCTTACTATCCACGTTACGTGCCGCGCGGCCAATGGTTTGGATCAGCGATGTGGCAGAGCGCAGGAACCCTTCCTTGTCCGCATCCAAAATGGCCATCAGCCCGCATTCGGGAATATCGAGACCCTCACGCAGCAGGTTCACACCGATCAACACGTCAAATTTTCCCAGCCGCAAGTCACGGATAATCTCAATGCGCTCCAGCGTATCCACATCGGAATGCAAATAGCGCACCTTAATGCCCGCCTCGTTCATATAGTCGGTGAGTTCTTCGGCCATGCGTTTGGTTAGCGTGGTCACCAATGTACGGCGCCCATGTTTGATTTGTTCGTGACACTGCGCCAGCAGATCATCCACCTGCGAATCCACCGGTTTAATTTCATATGGCGGGTCGGTAAGTCCGGTTGGGCGAATCACCTGTTCCACGAATGCACCACCCGTCGCATTCATTTCCCATTTGCCCGGCGTGGCTGACACAAACACCGTGTTAGGGCGCATCGCATCCCACTCATCAAACTTCAGCGGGCGGTTATCCAGTGCCGATGGCAAGCGAAACCCATGTTCTACCAATGTGGTTTTTCGTGCACGGTCACCGTTATACATGCCGCCAATTTGCGGCACGGTCACATGGCTTTCATCAATAAATAGCAGCGCATTTTCCGGCAAATATTGGAACAAGGTAGGTGGTGGGTGCCCTTCCTTGGTGCCTGCCAAATAGCGCGAATAATTTTCAATCCCCTTGCACATACCCGTTTCAGTAAGCATCTCCAGATCAAACTGTGTGCGGCTTTCCAGCCGTTGGGCTTCCACCAACTTGTTCTCAGAGCGCAAGCGCTCCAGCCGTGTTTTAAGCTCCGCTTTGATCTCTTTAATAGCGCGCTCAATGGTCGGCTTGGCTGTCACATAGTGACTATTGGCAAAAATGTCGATCGATTGCAGCTTAACTTTGCTCTCACCAGTAAGCGGGTCAAACTCACTGATGGTTTCCACATCATCGCCAAAGAATGAAATACGCCACGCCGTGTCTTCATAATGCGAAGGGAAGATATCCAGCGAATCGCCACGCACGCGGAATGTACCACGGTGGAAATCCATGTCATTGCGCTGATATTGCAGCTCAATCAGTTTCCGGATGAGTGCTTTTTGTGACACTTCTTCGCCCACATGCACTTTCTCCACGAGGTTAGAATAACTCTCCACCGAGCCAATACCATAAATACAACTTACCGATGCCACCACGATCACATCTGGGCGCGTAAGCATGTTACGCGTGGCTGAGTGACGCATACGGTCGATCTGCTCGTTAATCGACGAGTCTTTTTCAATAAACGTGTCGGTTTTGGGAACGTAAGCTTCCGGCTGATAATAATCATAATAAGAGACAAAATATTCCACCGCGTTATTCGGGAAAAAGCTTTTCATCTCCGAGTAAAGTTGCGCGGCCAGTGTTTTGTTATGCGCCATCACCAGCGCTGGGCGCTGTAATGTCTGAATAATTTGCGCCATGGTGAATGTCTTACCAGAGCCGGTCACCCCCAACAGCACCTGATCGCGCTCATTTGCTTTCAGTCCCTTTACCAATTCGGCAATGGCTTTCGGCTGGTCGCCCGCGGGCTTATAGTCTGAAACTAATTTAAATGTAGACATGGCTGTGTTTATAAAAAAATCGCTAGGCTGTGGCGGATGCAAAGCGTTGTTAGAACTATAACGCAGCGCACATTGTAGTACGCCAGTAACAGCAGCGCAACAACGCAAGCAGGCCGACCAGCATAGTAGATTTATTCACTACTTTGCGTTTTCTCGCCAAATATACCGCCCTGCTCTGCTACTTTAATAAATGGCGGGCCTAGGATAATAATCACAAATGCAGGCAGCATGCATATTACGAGTGGCAACGTAATCAGCACGGGGATACGGGCAGCTTTATTCTCGGCTGTCATCAAGCGCGTGGTACGCATATCATCGGATAGCACCCGCAATGTATCAAGCAGCGACGTCCCAAATTTTTCACTTTGTATCAGCGCTGATACCAGTGATTTAAACGGCACGATACCGGTGCGCTGCGCTAGGTTCTGTAGTGCTTCCACACGATCGCTAAGTACCGTAAGCTCAATACGCGTACGGTCCAGCTCCGAAATCACCTCTGGGTGAGTTTTGCGCATTTCTGCACAGACTCTTGCCAATGCCGCATCCAGCCCAAGGCCGGATTCAATACATACCAACATCAGATCAAGCGCTTCCGGAAAAGAAAGCATCAAGATTTTTTGCCGACGCTGTTTGCAGTTGGTCACATAAAGGTTCGCGCCCATAATGCCAATAATGGCAAAAAAACCACCCAGCATAATAAACAGTAGCTTGTTCATCGCCGTCAGGTCAGTTGACGTCATGCCCTTAAATACGATGATCGTGCCAATCACCAGAAACACTGGCTGAATAACACGTTTAAAGAATAGGAAGTAGGCCACCGCGTATGGCGAGTTAATACCAGCTTGCGCAAGCTGCGTAGTTATTTCTGGCTGGTTTTTGACATCCACCCCAAACAATGACAGCACGCCAGCACAGAACGAAGCAGACAATGGTGGTGCACCATCATCATCCTCATCCATGTATTCGCTACCAAGTGTGCCCGGCAAACGTTCCTGTGTACGGTCACGGCGAAAAATATTCACCACCGCCATATAAGCAGTGAATACCCCAACAACAATAATGGCATAGATGAAATAATTCATGCGCTACACCTCGATATTGATAATTTGTTTAACCAGAAACACACCAAACAACACGATCCCGACCGCGCTCATCAGCAGCATATTACCTGCTTGCGTCGTAAATAATGGGTCGAGATGTTTAGGCGACACCAGATAAATGGCTAAAAACTCTAATACCGGCAAAGAGCCCAGCACCCATGCGGTCGCTCTCCCCTCAGAAGATAATGCACGAATTTTCAGGTGCAGGTGTTTACGTTTACGGATGATGGTGGAAAGGTTTGAAAGCACCTCTGCCAAGTTACCACCCACCTCCTGCTGCACCGAAAGCACCACCACGAAAAAACGAATATCCGGCTCATCAATACGTTGTGATAGACGTTGCAATGATTCGATCAGCGAGCTGCCATAGGCGGTTTCATCCGCCACCTGGCGAAACTCCGTAGACACGGGGGCCTGCATATTCTCTGCCACCATACGCACCGCTGAGTTCAACGGATAACCAGAACGCACCGAGCGTACAATCATATCCAATGCATCGGGAAACGCGGCAAGAAAAGCCCGGTTACGTTTATTGATACGATGTTTGATAAAGAACCATCCGAGCAATACAGTAATTGCCAGGGCAGAAATAACACCTGCCACTCCACCGCCATGCAGCAAAAACAGCAACACACAAAAAATAGCCGCAAAACTTAAGAAGAATTTTTCGATTGATTGCCCCAGCCCGGCTCTTAGCAATTTGGAATGGATCGCCTCGGCAAACGGCAACGCAAAAAAGATACGATTAAATGCGCCCGAACGATTTACTTCGTCACGAAATAAGGAGCTGCCCTCTTCCCGATCGTCCATTGCTGTTTCATTCTCCAGCCTGTCTAGCATACTGCGCGTATGGCTAGCCTCCCGCAGGAAACGACGCGGGATAAGTGCCAGCACCAGCAAATACACCATCACCCCTACTATTGTCGCAATAATAATTGGATTCATAAACCTGCCCTACGTTTTCAGACATTCCAGCAATTCGGCTTCTTTGCCAAAATATGCTGCTTGTGAAACGAAACGCGGTGTCGCACCGGTAGCATAATATTCACCGGAAAGGACACCATCCTCTCCCAACGCTCCCGAGCGAAACCCGAACAAGGTCTGTGTTACAATATTTTCGCCTTGCAGGCCAACGATTTCATCAATCTGGGTGACGCGTCGCTTGCCATCGCGCTGACGCGATACCTGTACCACCAGATGCACGGCGCTGGCAATTTGATTACGTAAGGATGGAAGCGCCATACGCACTGCCGACATACCTACCAGATTTTCAATACGGCTCAGCGCATCACGCGGGCTATTGGCGTGAATGGTCGCCATCGAACCGTCATGACCAGTATTCATCGCTGATAGCACCTCAATCACCTCGTCCCCACGAATCTCACCAATAATAATACGATCTGGGCGCATACGTAGTGCATTTCGTACCAGCTGGCGCTGCGTCACCTCACCTGCACCCTCCATATTGGGTGGGCGCGATTCCATACGCAACACATGGGGCTGCTGCAATTGCAATTCGGCGGCATCCTCAATAGTGATAACGCGTTCGGCGCGATCAATATTGCCGGAAATGGCATTAAGCAACGTGGTTTTACCACTACCCGTACCGCCAGAAATAATCATGTTCAGGCGAATGCCACCGCAAATACCAAGGAATTTACACATCGCCTCGCTCATTGAGCCAAGCCCCACATAGTCATTTAGCCCGATGCTTTGTTTGCGAAATTTACGAATGGACACCAGAGAACCATCCAATGCCAGCGGCGGAATAATCGCGTTAAAACGCGAACCATCCGGCATACGCGCATCCACCATGGGGCTGGCTTCATCCACACGCCTGCCGACGATCGATACAATTTTCTGGATTACATTCACCAGGTGGCGTTCGCTACTGAAGGTCACATCCGTAAGCAATACCTTACCGTGTTTTTCAATAAACACGCGATTAAACCCGTTAATCATAATGTCGGAAATTTCACTGTCAGACATCAGCACCTCGATCGGCCCAAAACCCAACAAGTCGTCCACCGCCTGCTCTTTGAGGCGTTCGACTTGTGCGTTAGTGAGTGGCACCTGAATATCATGATATAAAATATGCGCTGAAGCTTCGCGAATACGTTCCCGTTTGGCTTCATCAGTCATACTTTCTAACTGCGAGAAATCCACCTTCTCAAGCAACAGTTCTGTCAGCCGCTTTTTGGCAGCCTTATATTCTTCGGTAGCAAGTTTTGCATCAGTGAAGCTGATTTCTGGCTTCTCCGTATGGTGTGTATAGCCCTCTTTTGCGGCTTCGTGCGAAAATATTTTTTTATCCGCAAGGCGTACTGCCTCTACTGGGCGCGCTTCCTCTTGCGATACGTGTTGTTCTGTAGGTGGCGTCAATGGGCCGCTATCTTTTTTACCGAACATTACGCACCCCCTTTAAGTATATTGGGAAAAGACAGTAATCCCTTTTTGGGTTCATTCAATTTATCAGCAGGCAGGCTGGATGTGTCGCCATAACGCAGAATCAGTTTACGAGCCATATCAGAAATCTGTTGGCGCAATACGGTGCTTTGTTCGCCTTCAAACAGCGTATGTGCATTGTTTTCCGCCTGCGTCACTGCTTTCACATCATTATCAATATGCACATCGATTTTACGGCGACATATGCGTTCAAAATCCTGATTATCGATTGCTTCTTTAAATTTTGCGCCACTACGGTTAATCACAATGGAGATATGTTCTTTATCGACACCAATTTTCTGCCAGGCCGCAAGCAAGCGTGAAGCGTGCGTCAGTGAGCGCAACCATAATTGCCCTACCATCATCACATGGTCTGAATAGGTAAGCGTTGCGGCTGTCCAGTCGGTCCACACATGCGGCACATCAATCACCACAAAACGAAACTTACTACGCAGAATCGTAATAAGTTCGCGCACCACTTCCGGGCGTATATTAGGAAGTAAGCGAAGCTCACTTGGCGCCGACACAATCTGCAAATGATCGCGGTAATTGACCAGCATTTTACTCACTAATCGTCCATCCAGCCCACGTTCCGGATCGTCAAATATTTCACGGATACCAAACGGCGCAGCCAGATCCAGACTTTTACAAATAAGACCAAACTGATAGTCCATATCAACCAGCACGGTTGGCTGTTTATATTCCGTGGCCAGGCAATAAGCCAGGTTGAGTGCTACGGTACTAGATCCATCACCCGATGCTGCACTAATACAGGAGATGACTTTACCTTTAGGTAGGTTGGCCTCGTTCTTCGCTGCGCTGGAGGCTTTATCCACCAATATAGCTGCCACCTCATCGGGGTTTGCCGGATGCGTAAAATATTCAAGCACGCCGCGCTGCTTAAGTTCACGGTAAAAATCAATATCGTTCGTAGCACCCGTCACCACCACGCGTACGTTTGATTCACAATGCTGTGCAAACTCATCAAGTGCGGGCAGTATATCATCCGTATGCTGTCCAATATTAATCAGCATATGTTCTGGCGAGCTGGTGCGCAAACTTAACGCGTGTATTGCATCAGCAAAGCCACCCGCTACCACGTGCGCATCAGGAAAACCCAACTCTTTGGCAAGCTCAGAGCTGGCATTCACCTGCTCCTGATCCAGACATATAACCAAGAGTGGGCTGAACAAACTCATAAAGAAATAATACCGATATTGTTACTGCGTCGAAATAGTGCTGAGCACTGACTGATTATTGTGAGTCGGTTCTGGCGATGGGTTCTGGTAGCGACGATAGGTTTGCACCGCCTTGTCACCATCGGGCATATCCATCAATGCCGGATCCACAAATTGTGACTTATCACTCACCATTTGCATCGTGTTGCCAACCACCGAACAGCCTAGCTGTTGCATTGGCACATTATAAGGGTTGCTGCTATTATCAACAAAGCGGCTATCACAATCACGCACAATCACACGCTCATACACCAACACCACATCGTCACCACCACCGGTGAACTCAGTTGGAATCCGTTGGTTAGCAAAAATAGAGCGTGCTTCCATGCACAGCGCCTCACCTCGCATACAATTAAGCTCGGCGCGCGTAGGGCGATCATCACGCACCATCGCTGCAATCTCACTCAGTGCGCCACGCGAATCAAGGCTCATAGTGACCAACTCAGAAGAGCGATCGAGTAATCGTTCCGGATCCCCTGGGTTATTAAAGGCTTCTGCCGGTGGCCCCGCATAGGTGTATGGCTTGGCTTCCTGTTGATCAGGGTATTCGTGTGTACCTGGATACACCGTAAAAGATTGCGGTTGGTTCGAGCAGGCGGAAAGCAGCAATGCACTAAGCAGTGCGCAACCTGTAACGTAAAGTGTGTGTTGTGTTTTCATATCAATCCACCATAAACCCTACCGGTCCTTCTAGGCCCGGCGACTGTGATGTTGTTCTGCCTGCGAGGCTTCCCAACGCACCATAGAAAAATGTTTCCATTTGGCTGGCCGGACGAAAATTATCGGTTGGTAATTTCACGTCAGCACTTTTCATCGGATCAACCACATAAGGCGTCACCGCGATCACCAGCTCCGTCTCATTACGCTGAAAACTACTGCTTCTGAAAAGTGCACCCAGCACAGGCAACTCTTTCGCGCCTGGAAGCTGATCCACCTGCGCAGTCAACTCATCCTTAATAAGCCCGGCAATCATGAAGCTCTCACCTGGTGATAGCTCCACCGTGGTTCTAGCGCGTCGTGTATTGATACTAGGGATAGAAAAACCACTGATTATCACCGCATTCTGATCGGAGATTTCAGAAACTTCCGGTTGCACTGCCATGCGAATACGATTCTCGCTAAGCACAAACGGAGTAAAGCGGATCGCCACACCAAATGGCTTATATTCAATCGAAATATTCGGTGTGCTGCCCGAAGTATTCTGCACTACTGGAATTGGTATTTCCCCACCAGCAAGAAATTCAGCTTCCTCACCAGAGATAGCGACTAGGTTTGGCTCAGCAAGCAGCTTAAACAGCCCGTCACGTTCGAGCGCCTGAATCATCCCGCCAAGCGAGTAATTACTATCCGCATAACGCGCAGAAAACACACCATGCGGCGGGTTCGTTGCCGTCAGTGGGTCAGGAATAATAAATGAGCCGGGGCTACGCACCTCAGAACCATCCAGCGGCGAGAAGAACGCAGGCACACCAGCGCCCGTTCCAAATAACACACTACCGCTACCGTTCAGATCAACTGCGCTTAAATCAATACTCAGATTTTTGAGTGCTTCGCGATTGATTTCCCCCACCCGCACTTTCAGCATCACCTGCTGACCTGCAGTTACTTTGAGCATGTTGAGAATTTCTGCATCACCATTTTTGGCAAGATCTTCATCGTTCATATGCGTTTTTGCGGGGTCAGAACCCAGAAAATCCTTAACGATTTTAATTGCCTTTTCGGCTGCTTCAGCGCTGCGGACATGGCCAGTCAGCGCTACGCTGGTGTTCACCATTTCCACGCCAATACGCTCGTCAGGAATAAAGTTTTTCAGCGCGCGACGCATTGCCGGAAGATCGTAACCCACCGTCACATATATCTCGCGTTGCAATTTCCCATCTTTACCAAATACACGAACATTCGTACGGCCAAGTTTTTTACCCACGATGCTCAGGTTGTTGGCATTATGCGCATGCACATCCGCGATTTCCGGATCCGCAACCATCACTTCGCTCATGTCTGTCTTGAGCGTCACCAATGTGGAGCGGTGCTTCGGTACCATCACATATTTAGTGCTAGCATTACCGGCCGCCTGAACCACATCGCTCGACACCACAAAACATGCCGCCAACATTAAGGCAGCAAGCATTCGTTTATGCATATTTCCCATCATCATATGGCTCATTGCCCAATCCTTAATCATTGCGCCACGACATCCTCTACCTGCATGTCTTCGTTCATAAATACAGAAGGCATGGAAACAGGTGCTGAACCACCCTCACTTTCCGTACCGCGTACAATTTTTACTCCGTTACTGTTACCGCCACCTGCAGATACTTTCAGGTTAGTAAGCAACATAGATTGTGTCGGCATAACCGCGTCACCTGCCTCATCATCCTTGAGTGGGCGCAATGCCAGAGACAAGGTACCCACACGCTCGCCCAGCCTTAATGCCTGCACATCCTGTTCTCTCACCTCAAGCGTGATACTTGATGGCGTCGTGGTGGCTGCACTTGCTGTCTTGCTTGCGGCCTGACGCACATTCACCGCCAGCACTTTTGCATTATGCACCAATATCTCTGAGACATCTGGCTTCATACTCACGCGAACATCGCTGTTCTTTTCACGTGTTTGTATATCGTTGGGAATATTATGTGTCAGAATCACATCCACCCGATCCCCAGAAAACACATAACCACCCACACCCGTTACCGCATCAGTAGCAAGCGTTACCGCGCGCATACCCGCAGGCAGTTGCGCAGCCAGAAAGCTCGGGTCATTAGGGTTGGCAATTTTATTACGTGTGAGTGGTTCGCCAGCCTGAAAGGCCGCACGCGTTACCTTGCCATTCATGTTCGCATCCGGGCTATCAGCAGTAATAAATCCATCCAATACCAAATGTGATGGCCAAGGCTGTTTTTCTACCATTTTGTCTTCAAGCACTGCCCCAACATCAATCGCCTCACGTGCAACGAGCACTTGTGAAGTAGCTACTTCTTGTTTTTTGGAGGCAGTTTGAACAGGGGTAGAGGAATCATCGCCGATCGTTTGTAACACCATGACCGCAGCAACAACCGCAATAACAGCGGCAACCAATAAAGCAACAAAGCGCATAAGCTTCTATCTACCTGTTAAAAGAACAATTTTTCGTTTTATATATTGGTTAAAGTTTATATCCCATTTGTGGAATCGCTGTAAACATAAATATGACTTATCCACAGCATTCATGCAAAATGCACTTTCGGTGGCACATATCTGACACATCAAAAAAATCAGCCCGCTTTTTTAGCGCGGCTCAGTTTTTTGCGTTCGTTAGAGTCGAGCGCTATTTTGCGAAGACGCAAATTGTTCGGCGTCACTTCCACCAGCTCGTCATCTTGAATATAGGAAATCATTTGCTCAAGCGTCATCTTCACAGGTGGTGTCAGGCGAATCGCTTCATCCTTACTCGTCGTACGAATATTGGTGAGCTGCTTTCCTTTAAGCACATTGATCTCAAGATCGTTATCACGGCTATGCTCGCCCACGATCATTCCCTCATACACTTTATCGGCCGGGTTGATAAACATGACACCACGATCTTGCAAATTGAAGATGGCATAGGCCACGGCTTCACCCTTATCAAGCGCGATAAGTGCGCCGTTACGTCTGCCTGCAATTTCGCCTTTGAACGGGCCATATTCGTGGAACAAGCGGTTCATGGTACCGGTGCCACGCGTGTCGGTCAGGAATTCGCCTTGATACCCGATCAACCCGCGCGATGGCACATGAAACACGATACGTGTTTTGCCGCCACCCGATGGGCGCATGTCACTCATTTCACCTTTACGCAGGGAAATTTTTTCGACCACCACACCGCTATGTTCGTCATCCACATCCACCACTACTTCTTCGTATGGCTCAAGTTTCTGACCATCTTCTTCTTTAAACAGCACGCGTGGGCGCGAGACAGAAAGCTCAAACCCCTCGCGGCGCATGGTTTCAATCAGCACACCAAGTTGCAGCTCGCCTCTGCCCGCCACTTCAAATGCATCTTTGCTATCGGCTTCACTCACACGAATGGCCACGTTGCCTTCTGCTTCTTTGAACAGGCGATCACGAATCATACGGCTGGTTACTTTGCTGCCTTCTTGTCCGGCGAGCGGCGAATCATTCACCCCGATGGTAACTGCCATAGTCGGCGGGTCAATCGGTGTTGATGGCACCGGCGTATTAATTTCCAAACTACCAATCGTGTCAGACACGGTGGCTTTTTCAATCCCGGCAATCGCTACGATGTCACCCGCCTGCGCTTCTTCCACCGGCACGCGCTTCACCCCGTCAAACGCCAGCAACTTGGTCAGTCTACCCTGCTCCAGCACATCACCATTTAGGTTCAGCGCTTTGATCGGCATACCCACTTTAGCCGTACCACTATAGACGCGCCCGGTCAGGATACGTCCCAGGAACGGGTCGGCTTCCAGAATGGAGGCCAGCATAGAAAATCCCGCTTCCGGGTCTACATCCGGCTCAGGAATATGGTTGGTAATACACTCAAACAACGGATTCAGGTTTTCGCGTGGATCTTCTAAGCTGGTGGTTGCCCAGCCGTCACGACCCGATGCATAGAATGTCGGGAAATCGAGCTGTTCATCGGTGGCATCGAGCGCGGCGAACAGATCAAATACTTCGTTATGCACTTCATCGGGGCGCGCATCGCCACGGTCAATTTTATTAATAACAACAATGGGTTTAAGACCAAGCTTTAAAGCTTTACCTAAAACGAATTTGGTCTGTGGTAACGGCCCTTCGGCAGAGTCCACCAGCAACACCACACCATCCACCATACTAAGTACGCGCTCCACCTCTCCGCCAAAATCGGCGTGCCCGGGTGTATCGACAATATTGATACGCAGGTTATCGCGTGTCACCGAAGTGCACTTCGCTAAAATAGTGATGCCGCGTTCACGCTCCAAATCACCGGAGTCCATGACGCATTCTTCCACCTGCTGCCCATCGCGGAACGTACCGCTTTGTTTCAACATTTGGTCGATCAGTGTGGTTTTGCCATGATCAACGTGAGCAATAATGGCAACATTGCGGATAGATTTCATATCAGCCTAAAAAAAAAGCAAAAAAAGGAACACGCCCCATATATGTATGGAGCGAGAAAATAAATCAATTACAAAGAAGAATTCCGGCCAGCGCCGGAATAGCAGCTATTGAATTAACTTGAGGTTCACAGCAGACGTTTTACCGTTGCTATCTGCTAGCTCATATTCAATTTTCTGGTTCTCGTCCAACATGGAAAGACCCGCTGCTTCTAATGCAGAGATATGTACGAACACATCTTGTTCACCTTCATCAGGCTTAATAAAACCAAAACGTTTTGCGGGATTGAACCACTTAACTACGCCAGTAGCCATTGTATTACTCCATTAAATTAAAACATACTATGGCGCAGACTTACCACACCAGAGAAGAACGGTTTTAGCCGATTTCTGCGTGACTGGCAAGCGGGAAACACATCAAATATCACTAGGGATACATATAGTAAGTTTATTAGGCTGAGCCGGAAGCGCAGGAAACACAAGGAACCCGGCCAACATAATGAATTTAATACGTGAATTGCTCGTTGATGATGCGCTCTTCAAGGTTGTGCTCGGGGTCGAATAGCAGGGTGACGCCTGATTTACGTTGCTCACTGATAATAACATCCGTAACCCCTTGAATTTCCGTGAAATCGGCTACAGCATTCACCGGACGTTTTTGGCCTTCCAGAATGGTGAAATTCACGCTGGCATCATGTGGCAGCAGCGCCCCGTGCCAACGGCGTGGTCGGAACGGCACCAGCGGGGTCAGCGCCATCACGTTGGCTCCCAGCGGAATAATCGGCCCGCCTGCCGAGAAGTTATAAGCCGTACTACCCGCAGGCGTAGATACCAGAATACCATCACAAGTCAGCTCGCTTAGGCGCACCACATGGTCGATCGACACCTTGATCTTGGCGGCTTGCCTGCCATGACGAAAGAGCGACACTTCGTTAAAAGCCAGTGCCTGCGTAGTTTTTCCGTTTGCGCGTTGGGCAAACATGTGCAGCGGATAAAGCGTAGATTGCCTGGCATCATTAATGCGTTCCATAATATTATCCAGATTGAGCTCATTCATCAAAAAGCCCACGGTGCCGCAGTTAATACCATAAAATGGCAGCTTCATTTTCATATGCTCGTGAAGCGTTTGCAGCATAAACCCATCGCCGCCGAGCACCACGATCGCCTCTGCGCTCATGCGACGTTTGGTGATTTCCACCACATCATAACGTTTTTCGATTTCTTTGAGTGCGGCTTGTGCTTTCTCAGACTTGTCCGCGACCACTGCTATTTTAGTAAGTGCCATGAATATGCTGCGAAAAAGGTTAATTCGCTAACGAGTCTGGCAGAGTCCAAAGCGCGTGTAAATCAAATTCTAAATCTTGTTAGATTGAGTCAAATCCGAAGCTTTAGCCATCCAATAAAACAAGATTACTGAGCGATACGACGGACGAGTGCAATGATATAGGAGAGATTCTCCATCTCCGTACCTTCGGAATATTGCAAGATGCGCTCAACGATGCGGTTCGCATAGCGCGTGCCACCTTTTTTCTCACCTTCCGCGTCTAGCTCACGCACAATCTTCAAAAGTAGCTTCACCGCCGGGAACATCGCTTCCGGCAAACCAGATTTATTATAAATCGCGCGGAAACCCAGCTCACCACGATCAGTGATCAGCTTACGCGCATTGCCTACAGGAATGTTCGACAAATGCGCCAGGCTGGTTTCAAAAAATGCAAAATCACCCTGACATAGCGAACTCAGAATAATAGATGGAGAAAGTTTGTCCGAGGCCTGCAGTTGCGCGATGAGCTTTTCAATATCCGCTTCTGATTTCGTATGCTTAATCAGATGCAGCGTTTCATTCTCACGTGTTTTTTCCACTTCTTGCTGAATACCGCTTGCAGGTTCTTTATATTTCTCTTTCAGCGTTTCAGCGAGAGAAGATGACACCACGCGGATCAGTTTTTCTACGGTGGCCACCGGCAAATAAGAGCGCTCAGTCACCGCTTTCATTAAGGTTTCGTCATCACCGTAATTTTCGATAATGCGGGTAAAACCACCTTCCGAAATAATGGCGCCAGAGTTATTCACCAGCACATTCACCACCTCGTCATTTCCCTTGGCAATCAGGTTGTCAGACACGCGATCCGACACAATACGACGGCGGGAAATCGCCAGATAGCGAGACACTTCATCTTTTGCATTAATGAGATCCACCAGGTCATCATCGGTCAACACTTCGGAGAACTGCAAAATAGGCAGCGCCACCTCTTCCACATCCTGCGCCATTTTCGCGACAATATCATGTGGAATCGTCGGACTATCTTTTACATATTGCGCAAGCGAACTGCGCACGGCTACTTCCGTATCACGCAGTAACAGGCGGAAAATTTGTTCGGCCACGAGTATCTCGCGTGAACCCAGTTTAGTTTCGCCATTGTCGTTATATGCTCCGCCGATTTTATGCGTCATATCTACGCGCGCGCCGGAACCAGTGTCGGTCAACAACCGGGTTACATCTTCAGGGGATAAAGTGAGTGCCTCACTATGCTGCTGGGGCTGGTGCAATTTTGCCTCCGATAATTGATAGCAAGTAGCTCATATTTTCTACGTTGCGGTGGTGTCCTTCCTTGTAAATCCGTTCGATCACTTTTTTACGGAAGTCTTCCTGTTTGTTATAGCCAAAGTCTGTTTCTTCCATACTCAGATTCAAAAGAATATGTACCGCATCGGCAAACCCTTCTGGCATGGAAGCGGATTTATAAATTGCCTGAAACCCGAGCACACCGCTATCCATCAGCAGAATACGTGCATTCACACGTGGCACACCGGCAAGCCTTGCGATCCCTGCTTCAAACACACTCAGGCTACCCACACACAATGCGCGGATCAGCAAGGAGTGTGTCAACCTGCCCCCCATAAAGAGCTGGTCGACCAGGTCTTCCACATCTTCATCATTATTCGGATCAATTTGCCCATCGGCGGGAATAATGCCCAACATTTCCCATTCGCGCGTATCGGCAGCCACTTTCTGAGCCTGCGGAATACTGAGCTTATATTTACGGCTCAGTTCATGCTGCATTTCGCCGGTTACCGCATCATAGAGTTTCTCGGCCACCGTCAGCGGCAACCCACCACGATGCACCAGCGTTTCAATTAGCGTATGATTTTCGGAAATTTCGCCCCAGGCAGAAAGCAATCCTTTTTCAGATAGCGATGCGGTTTTATTTTTGAATAACTCACCCAGCACAGAAACTTTTTTGGTTTCAATCAACTTGTCTGACACGCCCTCAGACACATTTTCACGGCGCGCAATCGCGCAAAGTTTCATCACCTCTTTGGTGCTGCCGATAATGGCAATCAAATCATCATCAGTAAGCACATGCGAATGCTCAAGCACGTGTGAGGCAACATCAGCCTCATCTTCAGCAAGTTTCGCAATAATATCATGGGGCACGCTATCACAATGGCTCAAATGCTCAGCCATGGTCTTACGTACCTGTTTTTCTACATCTTTAAGTAATAAACGAAAAATATCATCGGCAATACTGGACTCTGCCTCGGTAAAACTACCAGAACGATAATCGTTCGCCAGTTTTCCCGCAAGCATACCCCGGACATCCCCTGAGGGGTCTTGTGTAAGTTTCTTAATATCCATTGTCGATATGTTCATAATTGGACATGCCTTAACTTACTTTCACATTTTAAAGTGCGCAAAACCATAACAAAATCAACTCACTAATGCAATGTGAAAGGCACGTCACCTTTTCTCCTATAACCGAAATATAGCATAGAATAGGTTAACTTTTCATTAATCTTTATTAAAATATATTTATATTGCTATGAACTTACGAGTTATGCTTTATAAATGCCCGATCGAGTAAATTTTTTGCTATTTAGGGTATTGACACATGAATAAAATACATAAAAACGCAACCTCGGCGCTAGACGGACTCCTGTTTGATGGCATGACTATCATGTCAGGCGGGTTTGGACTTTGCGGCATTCCTGAACATTGTATCACTTCGATACGCGATGCAGGCGTAAAAGACCTAACCATCATCTCCAATAATTGCGGGGTAGATGAATTTGGCCTTGGCATTATGTTACAAACCAAACAAATCAAAAAAATGATCTCCTCTTACGTGGGCGAGAACAAAACATTTGAGAAGCAATATCTGGGTGGCGAACTCGAGCTAGAGTTTAATCCGCAAGGCACATTGGCGGAACGTATCCGCGCGGGCGGCTGTGGTATTCCTGCCTTTTATACTAAAACCGGCGTGGGCACCGTGGTGGCGGATGGTAAAGAGACGCGCGAGTTTGACGGTGAAACCTACGTCATGGAAACCGGCCTAAAAGCAGACCTCGCCATTGTAAAGGCATGGAAGGGTGATACGAAAGGCAATCTGGTATTCCGCAAAACAGCGCGCAATTTCAACCCAATGATGGCAATGGCTGGCAAGGTCACCGTAGCCGAAGTAGAAGAACTGGTAGAGCCGCATGAGCTGGATGCCGATGAGATTCACACACCGGGTATTTTTGTACAGCGTATTTTCAAGGGCGAAGCTTTCGAAAAACGCATCGAATTTACGACAACACGGGAGGTAGCGTAATGGCTTGGTCACGCGACGAAATGTGTATCCGCGCTGCGGCGGAACTGGAAGATGGTTTTTATGTGAATCTTGGTATTGGCATGCCTACCGTGGTTGCCAACCATATTCCAAATAATATTAGCGTCACGCTGCAAAGTGAAAACGGCATGCTTGGTATGGGACCGTTCCCTACCAAAGATGAAGTCGATGCCGACCTTATCAACGCTGGCAAACAGACGATCACTGAGCTTCCCGACAGCAGCTACTTCGATAGCGCCACCTCATTTGGCATGATTCGCGGCGGCCATATTGACCTTTCTATCCTAGGCGCATTGCAGGTGTCCAAAGATGGTGATCTGGCTAACTGGATGGTACCTGGCAAGATGGTCAAAGGCATGGGCGGCGCCATGGATCTGGTCGCAGGGGTTAAAAAAGTAGTGATTCTGATGGATCATGTTGCCAAAGACGGCTCGGCCAAACTGGTAAACGAATGCACCTTGCCTTTAACTGGGCAACGCGTGGTTGATATGATTATCACCGATCTTGGCGTGTTCACGGTTAGCGAGAAAGGGCTTGCGCTTATCGAGCTGGCACCGGGAGTAAGCGCCGATGAAGTAAAAGAGAAGACCGAAGCTCCGTTTGATGTTCGTCTGGATCAAGCTGCTGCTTGATGCATAAGAGGCATCTACTTTTTGCCATCATTCTCATCGAAGGTTATGTGGTATTGGCCAGCGAGTTGCTCGCCATTCGCCAGCTCATCCCCTTTGTTGGCAGCGGCGTAGAAACCGTTTCCATCATTATCAGTGCGGTGCTACTTCCGCTTGCCGTTGGCTATCATGCGGGCGGCCAGTCTTGCATACGGCACCGAAAATCTACAACGCATTTTTCCCCACGCCGCCTATTGCTGCGTAATCTTTTATGGGCACTAATCATATTATCGCTGGGGTTATCCCATTACATTATTGATCAGCTATTCAGCTTCTTTATTCATATCGGCATTCGACATCATTTGCTTCAAACCGCTATCTACTCTGGCATTTTTTTGGTGTACCCTGTTTTCTTATTGGGGCAGACCGTGCCATTGGTTAGCCATTATTTTGCCCGCCATCGGCTAAGTGAAATCACCGGGCTGATGTTGTTTTTTTCTACCACCGGTTCTTTTCTTGGCTCCATTTTTTCAACCATCGTGCTGATGTCATTCATCGGTGTATCTAACACGCTGATCATCACTATGAGCTTGCTGGCGTTGCTCTGCCTGCTACTAGTGCGTCGCTGGTATAGCATCACCACCCTCACCTGCGCGGTTGTGATAGCAGGGTTGTTTTGGGCGAACACAAGTGAAGAAACGCGCAAAAAAAACATCGTCTCCGACAATGCCTATAGCCAGATACGTATCCTCACAGATGATGATAAAAAAACCTTCATCGTAAACCGCTCAAAATCCTCGCAACTAAACGAAGAAAATGAAGCCACATTCGAATACGTGTCTTACATCGACGAGGTTTTTATCCACCCGCTAAGTAAGAAACACCCTGCGCGCGACATCCTCATTTTAGGCGCTGGCGGGTTTACCATCGGACTACATGATCGTATGAACCGCTATACATTTGTCGATATTGACCCAGATATCAAACGCACCGCAGAAACGCATTTCCTGCCAAATCCACTTGGAGAGAACAAACATTTCGTACCGATTTCTGCACGTGCTTTTTTGAAAGGAACCAATAAACGTTATGATCTGATTATTCTGGATGCTTACACCAATATTGCATCCATCCCCGCGGAAATGATCTCGCGTGAATTTCTGCTCGATGTTAAAGCACGCTTAAAAAAACGCGGCACTATTATTGCCAACGCCATCGTTAGCCCCGATTTCAGCGATAAATTTTCTGCGCGTTATCACAACACATTCACCAGTGTATTTCCTCTATCCACGCGACAGGTAATGCAGCGTTTCAGTTGGGCACAACGAAGAAAACATAACGCTAACGTACTCTATATTTATCATGACTCACCCTTTGCTGGCGAACGCGGATACTATACGGATGATCTAAGCAGCTATTCGCTTGATCGTTAGGAAAATCAAAAGAGCTCTATCGAAAAGCCAATACCACTACCGATGAGCAAAGCGCCTGCAACTTGCAGAGCTACTCGGTGATAGAAATAATACACCAGTGTATTGCGACTCAACACAGCCACCGCTGTTTTGATCTTCGAAGTACGCCAATCATCCCATATGATGTTTTTGGCATCTTTGGCAAGCTGCGCCATCATCCATGCCGTGCCGATAATGATACACAGCATCTCTGCGATATTATAATCCAGCGCCAATAGCTGTATGGCGATAAAGGTAACGTAGCTGCATACGATCAGCGTTTTTATATGCGCAGTTCTTTTGCTGCGGATCATTCTGCCAAACAGTGCAAACAAAAAGCCTGTAGCACCATATTCAAACATCACACTGGTTGGCACCGCCATTATGACACTCACCACCATCAGCTCTGGAAGGCGATTATCAAGCCATCCGCGTTCTTCACATAGATTGAGAATAAAGCGACATATAATAAATGTTGCCAAAATATTCAGTGGAAAAATAGACGTCTGAATAAAGGGCGTAAGCAATGCGAGCAGCAATGCATATACCCATAGCTGCCTTGGTATATCGTGCGACTGTGAATAGCCAATCAGGAAGAACCACACAGGAAGCGTCACACGCCCTGCTACACGAAATACAGCAATTTCAGGAAACAAATACGCGCCAATATGGTCGATAGTCATACCAATCACAGCAAACAATTTCAGCGCATCAAACGTGGTGTAGCTTGTGCCGTGCTTGTGTGTTTTATCAACTAATTTGGCAAAAATAATACACCCTTTGCTATGCGGCTATTTCAAAAATGCCATCTACCTCAACCGCCACACCAAATGGCAGCTGGCTCACACCCACTGCGGCGCGCGAGTGATTCCCTGCTTCGCCGAATACCTCAACCATGAAGTCAGACACACCATTTGCTACTTTAGGTTGTTCAGTAAACTTGCCATCACAATTCACGAATACGCCAAGCTTGATACAGCGAGTCACACGATCCAGGTTGCCGTCACAAGCGAGCTTCAAATGCGAAAGCATGTTAATACCACATTGGCGAGCCGCAGCTTGTGCTTCTTCCACCGTGCAGCCTTCTCCCACCTGACCGGTGGCCAGAGGCTTACCGTCTTTCATCGGCAATTGACCAGAAATAAACACCTGATTGCCACTAATCACATAATTTACATAATTAGCCACAGGAGCGGCTGATGGTGGCAAATCAATATCCATACTGCTAAGTTTTTCTTCAATTTTGCTAGTCATGTATTTTTCCTGTTATGAGAAAGTTATTCGATATAGCTACACCACAATATTATGCTGTACAGAACAGCGCAATATGGGGGCTAGCGCGCAAGCTGCAGGGACAATACACAACCATATGTTATTGTTCAATAATATTTATCGCACGCGTGATAAAATATTAACCATTTCACGTTATTCTAGGCTATCGTGGCAATAAAGTAGCCTCTTGTAAAAAAAATGTCACAAATCTGTGTTATAGTTACTGTATGAATCATTTAGATAATCAAGAAAAAAACAGGATCATTATGCGTACTAAAGCCATAGCAACCACAGCCACGCACCGCTCGACCATGCGCGAGACCGCAGCCACGTTTTTGCTAGCCATCGCGATATATTGCGCGTTTTGTGCCGCTGCTTACGCCTGTACCGGCGGTGAAACGACCCCGATGGGTACTGTGCTTTGCACCGTAGTGGATTTCATTTATGGCAATATGGGACGCGGTTTGGCAACACTGGCTATCGTCACATTAGGGGTGGGAGCATTGTTAGGCAAAACCTCCTGGGGAATGGCTATTACCGTTGGCGTTGGCATTTCGGTAATTTTCAATGCAGAAACCATTGCCTCTCTTCTCGTATGCGGTGGTGCACAATCACTTTGCGACTAAATACGCGCTCACTGTCAAAAAACTGTCACATTTATCTGCTATAATTTGAGGCGCGCTCCCCATCTCTTCGCCACGTGTTTATCCTTTGTTAAACAGGCATAAGTAGGATGTAGGCTCACAAAAATAATGTAGTAGGTTTATGCTTTCATTTACGAAAAAAAAAGATGCCACTATTTCGGCTGAAAATATTTCCCGCCCTGCTCCATCAAAGGACGACTTCATACCCTATTATTCACACTATAACGCGAATACCCTACTGACTAAAAACGGGGAACTTCTAAAAATCATCAAGATAACAGGCAACACCCAAGGCCTGAATTATGAGGGCGGAGGCGCATCGCATGAAACCGTGCGTGAAACGATTCGCAAAGCTGTCGCAAGCCATATTCACAACGATCACTTTGCATTATGGATACATACGGTACGCAAACGCACTCCCATCAAGGTGGGTGGCAAGTTTTCTCAGGATTTTGCCTCATACGTACATGAAAGCTGGCAGAAAAAACACAACTGGGAATATAAATATTATAACGAAGTATACATTACCATTTTGCATGAAGGGCAAGCAGCAGAGCTGTTAAATTTTGCGCATTTTAAAGATACATTTCTGCCTAGTCGTAATCGCAAATTCAGAAACCGCTATCTTGAGGATATCAGCAAAAGACTCGACAAAGCCGTCTCAGCTATCGCAAACGATATCAGCCCACATTTTGATGCGCATATTCTGGGCTTACAGGAACGCATTCCAGAGCCAGACGACAGTCCCTCCAGCGACCCTATTTTTTATTCTGAGCCGATGGAGTTTTTGGGTACACTGTTAAACCTGTCAACAGACAGATACCCCTTACCAGAGGCCGATATCAGCCAGATACTAAATAACCGCTCTATTACGTTTGGCTATAACGCGCTGGAGACAAAACACGCAAATGGGGAACGCCACTTCGGAGCGATGCTAACGCTTAAACAATACCAAGAAGCGCCCATAGAAACGATTGATCATATTTTGCAATCCCCGACCGAGCTCATTATTACGCATTGCTTTGATTTTGTGTCCCACAAAAAAGCACTCAAGACAGTTAAAGCCCAGAAAGAGTGGTTTGACATTAGTGGTGACGCTTACTCAATGAAGGCAACAGGGCTACATGACATGCTCAAAAGCCACAATAAAAGGCCAGTGGATTTTGTAGAACAACAAACCAGCATCATGGTCATCGTGGATGAGTATAAAAACCTAGAACCGGCAATTATCAAAACGCAGAATAACTTTGGTGAATTAGGTATGACCACAGTGCGTGAAGATATCATGCTAGAGGAATGTTTCTGGTCACAGCTGCCGGGAAATTTTGAATTTATTCGCCGCAAAGCCATCATTCCTACCAGCCAAATCGCGGGTTTCAGTAGGTTGAATCGTTTCCCTACCGGAGAGAATACCGGCACCCATTGGCATGAAATGCTGACCGTTGTGCCTACGCAAGTAAGTTCACCGTATTTCTTTAATTTCCATGTGCAGGATAATGGCCATACGCTTGTGCAGGATTTCAACTCGTTTAATGATGCTTACGGCAATATACTGACAAATTTCCTACTTACCTCTTCACTAAAATATGACGGCAAGCTATTCATTTTCGATCACAAAAGAGCGTCATATCTACTGTGTGACAAGCTGGATACACAGTACCATGATATGGACGCAAAGACGCCGATTACACTTAACCCGTTCCTACTTGAAGCCACCCCGCGCAATGCCTCTTTCTTACTGGCTTGGTGCTGCTCACTGATCGAGCCTTCATTTACCGTAACCACGCAACATCGGGAATTTATACGCAGCGCTATTGAGCAGCTATATGAAGGCGAGAAACACTCGCAACACATGCAAGAGTTTATGCAAATTCTTTCTTTGCTAGACGCCCCACTGGCAGAGGCATTCCGCACCACTATAGATGGCATAGAAGGCTGTAGGTTTGGTGCTAACGAAGAAGCGGATATGAACAAACACATTACCGCTTTTAGCATGGATAGCCTCAGAACAAATAACCCGTCTATTATGGTGGCTATTTTTGCTTATCTCCTACACCGCATCATTACCAATCTCGATGGCACACCAACCATTATCGTATTGCGTGAAGCCCAAACCTTACTTGAAAACGATTTCTTCGCGCCTCGTCTGGAAAGCCTGATGGAAATGCTGGTGCAAAACAATGTCATCCTCATTTGCACCACCTCTTCTCCTCACGACCACGCCAATGCCCGGTCTATTCAAACATTGCTACATGGCTGCGCCACAAAGATCATTATTCCTGATGACATCAACTACGAATACACCTCACAGGCACTGGGCATCTCCATGGACGATTCGCGGCTACTAAGCCGTATGAGCAGAGAATCAGGTGATTTTATGTTGCTGCAAAAAGATACGCGTGTGGCATTGCGCGTAGATCTGCATGAGCTGGGAGACATAAAAGCAATCATGGCCAACGATATCAAAACCCTTATTTCGGCAGGAGGTAAGTTTGCTTCACTACCGAAGCAGTAGGACATGCTGAAAGATATAAAACATTTTCTGATCATGATGCTGGCTATGTGGGCAGTGGTTTTCATGCCCGCCAAAGCGATGGCTTATGATGTGCTGACATGTGAGGATGATGGCACCGTAACGGATGACACTTATCTATATTTTCAAGACCCCGCAGCCCCCGATGATGCGCCAAGCTTTTGCAGTGAAGTAGATGCCACGCGCATTTTTAGCACCGTTATTTGTAATTTTGTACTCATCTTAAATGACGTTTTAGGCAAGGTATATTGCGGCATGCAGGTGTCGCTGCAGAAATATGTAGCGATTTTAATTACCATTTATATCGCGGTTTTTGCCATACAGATATTAATGGGCATGACACAGCTAAATTCGCGTGAAATGCTGGTACGTTTTGCTAAAATTGGAGCAGTATGGGCGTTTGTTAGCAACGCAAACTGGGGGGTCAACCTACTCTTCATCTTCTTTATCGATTTTGCTAATCAGGGCATGGTATGGGCGCTCGGCTCCATTAGTGACGGCGTGAATGATATCAGCGACATCATGAATCTACCGAGTGATCCTGCTGAAGGCGTATCTGGCGCCGTACCGGCCTATGTCTATATTGATGGCCTGATTTACGACGCGCTTACTGGCCCCGTCTCCGAAGCGAACTCCAAAATGTTAGGGCTATTTGCCGCATTAGGACTCGCTTTCCCACCTGTGTTTATGGTGGCGGCCTACTGGGTGTGGACAACCTTCCTCATCCTCGCGCGCACGTTTATCGCTTTCTTAATGAGCTTGTCTGCCATCGCCTTCCTGATCGCCATGAGCCCAATTTTCTTTTGTTTCATGCTGTTTCAAATCACCTTCCAATTCTTTGAGATATGGCTCAAATATATGATCTCTTACTCCTTGCAGGTATTGATCGTATTCTCCGTAGTGGCCATGTGGATTTTGGTGATGTTCAACTTTGTAGACTTCTTCAACCAGCTTTCCAACGTGGTATACCCATACTACAAAATGCAGAAGGGTGGCCCCGTATCCGTCGATAAAAAATCGGTAGGTATATGTCCTTATATTGTAAGTGAAGGCGTAGCACCTGGTCTGTTGGGGCCTAACATTGAGTGTGCAGATCCTGATTTCAATCCGGGGGAAACCACTACCATCATACTCCCTTATTTTGGAGCCATAACCGTACCAACAACAAGGGGCATAGAGGACTCTAATAAACTAATCGATTTGTACAACATCGCTCCTTCACAGGATGAAACCGAGGAAGAAAGCCCGAACCCCGCTTGCGATGATGAATTGCCGGCGGATGCACCGCAGTGTCATCTCACTCGTTTTTACTACTTCCTGGTGTATCACTTAATCACACTTATCATCATTGCTTACGCGTTCGATGCATTACTCAAGCGCGCTCCTTATCTGGCGAAAGAGCTTTCCGGCCCGCAATACGTACCTATTCTGGGTCAAGGCTTTGGCGGGCTGGGCTACAATAAGATGCGTGGTGTTTCTAAAATGCGTGACAAAAATAGCGGTGCATTTGGTGGCGTCAGGAATGCTGCCACTGACTTTATTGAAAACTCCCGTAATACGCGGGGAAGAACGGATGGCAAGAGCTAAATATTAACACTTTATTTATTAATGCTATCTATAGTGTGTAGGATTTGCGGCATGGGCATAACTGGTTATTTATACGGCATAATTATGGTGGTTTACATTAATGGCTAAAGCTTCTACGGAGGTATTCGAAAGCAAAAACTGGTACAAAGATCGTTACCAGTATGTGTTGGTGCAGCGCAAACTACTAGCGCTCATCACCTTTCTGTCGCTCGCCTGCACCTTTCTTACCGTGTTTGTAATCGCACAACTAACGCCGCTAAAAACGGTGGAGCCTTTTGTTATTCAGGTGGATCAGAAAACCGGCATTGTACAAACCGTCGACCCGCTCACCGCTACCGAGCTTACTGCTAATGAAGCAGTCAATAGCTTCTATATTGTGCAATATATCAGAGCGCGCGAGACATACAGTATTGCAGATTTAGCGCGCAACTACGAAACCGTGCGCGTAATGTCTGAAAACACACGCGTCTATCCAGAGTTTACGCAACAGCAAAACCCCAACAACCCCACGAGTAACGCCGCACGACTTGGCGCCACTGGCAGCAGAACGGTGAAGTTCAAATCGTTCTCCTACCTTACCCCCACCACGGTGCAAGCGCGTGTCATGATCGAAGAGAAAAATGATAGTGGTATTTATAATTTCCATAAAATTATCACTCTGGAGTTCCAGTATATCAAGCTGAGCCTGACAAATGAGGAACGCTACATTAACCCGTTAGGCTTCCGTGTTACTTCATACCGTGTAGACGAGGAAATTTTACAGCGATGAAAAAAACTCTTCCCATAATCACACTGCTTGCTTTGGCTGCCCCCGCCCAAACAGCATTGGCTAATGCAGATGATATAACACTTCCGATTGATAGTCGTATAAAGGTGCTGCTCTATGATGAGTCAGACGTCTATACCATTACCGCCAAGTATGGCTACCAAACCAATTTAGTGTTTTCTAAATACGAAGAAATACAAACCATTTCCGTTGGTGATCGTTCACTATGGCAGATTATTCCCTCAGGCAATCGCCTGTTTATCCGGCCGATGGATGATGATGTAACCACAAATATGACCGTACTCACTAACAGACGTTCGTATCAGTTTGATCTCAAGTCACTGAGTGACTCCGATAAAGATAAACCAATCTATGTTGCGCGTTTCAAATATCCGGAAGATTTTCGCAAACCGAAAAAGCCTGGTTCGCCGCCGCCACCGCCGCGCCCAGATATGATGCCGGAAATGCCGCCTATGCCGGGCATGAAACCTCCCCCTGCTTCTAACGCAGGTGGTTTCAGGCCATTACCGCCAAATATGGAAGCCATGAATAACTATAATTATACTTATGCTGGGCCGGATGCTCTGGCACCGGTAAAAGTGTTTGATGATGGCAACTCTACTTTTATTAAGCACCGTAAAGGCACCACCTCCATCCCAGAGGTTTTTGTTCGTAAAAATGGCACCGAACAAGCCGTAAGCTACTACATCAAAGGTGATATGATGGTCGTAAGTGCGGTTGCTGGAGAGCTAATATTACGGCACGATAACCAGACTGTGAATGTGTATAATGAAATGCTAAACCCGAGATAGCGAAACTATGGCTGACGAAGAAAACACACCTCCATCGACACCGGCTCCGGTTCCTGCGCCTGCGCCAGAACCCGCTCCAGAACCGACCCCCGCACCTGCGCCTCAGCCGGTTCCTGCGCCTCAGCCAGCTCCTGCACCAGAAACACCAGAGCCTGCTCCGCCTATTGAGAACGAGTTTGAGGAAGAAGATTATTTCGATGATGAAGAAATGGAAATGGAGCGCACAGGTCCTTCCGTTGGGTCTGGTCCGGGGAAGGTTATTTTATTCGGTGTCATTCTACTCTCATTTGTCGTGTTTATGCTCTATAGCCTGTTTTCCGACAGTGCGCCGCCTGCACCACCACCAGCAACCCTTACAGCTGTAGTGCCCGAAGATAATGCCCCTCCTGTTAATGTTGCGCCTGCGCCGCCTCCGCCACCAGTTGCAAAAACCACGTTGGCGCCTCCACCACCACCTCCACCGCCACCTCCGCCGCCTCCGCCTCCGCCTCCACCTCCGCAACCGAAGGCCAAAGCGGTAGTGCCTCCACCACCTGCTCCTCCAACCAAGATGGCAGCACCACCACCTATGCCAAATGTAAAGGCGCTCAGCCCACTTAAGAGCGACAGCACAGACAAAGCACAGCAGCAGCGCATGCGTTCAAATATGTTGATTATGAACCCCAGGCAGCTAGCTCCTCCACCTGAAGGTGGTGAGGCTCAGGCCGCATTAAACGGCATGGACAAAAACACCGCTTTTGCCAGTAATGTGCTGACTGCAACCAAAGCACAAACAGCAAAGGCAACGCGTCTCAGCAACCTATCCTCAACTATTGCTGAGGGAAAAATCATCGAAGCAGTCATAGAGACTGGTATTAACACTGATATGGCTGCCGGAGCTCGTGCCATCATTAGCCGGGATATCTACGCAGAATCAGGCCGTAATGTCATGATACCAAAGGGTTCACGTTTAATCGGTATTTATAATTCTGATATAGATCGTGGCCAAGTTAGAGTATTTATCGTCTGGAGACGTATCATTCGACCAGACGGTGTTGATATTGAGGTAGGGTCACCTGCGATCGATTCGTTAGGTCGAGGTGGTGTGGCTGGTATCGCAGATAATAAATATGCTGAAGTGTTCAGCGCTGCTTTCCTAACCAGTGTTATTTCGATTGGTGTGGGCTTGGGTGTGGATGCTATTGAAGATACGGAATCCTCCACCACCAGAAACACCGATGGCAGCTCAACTTCTACCGGAGGTGCCGCTTCCGCTGCAACTACAGGGGCAGTCCAAACTATCGGTGGCGCATCAAAAGGTATTGTCGATTCTCTACTGAATATCAAGCCTACCATTACCGTTGATCAGGGTACCCGTATCAATGTATTCGTACAGAGAGACTTGATATTCCCGTCTAATATGGGTGGTGGGCCGTTTGTACAATAACGTGTCGTCAGTATGAGGTAGGGTTTTATGGCCAACAGTTCTTTTACCGCACTTGATACCTATCTCGCTCCGCTTAAGCCTTTTTTTGAGCAACCTAAGGTAAGTGAAATATCTATCAACAAACCTGGTGAAGTATGGGTAGAGATAGGTGGCGATATGACTCATCACGAGGTGCCCGAGTTTGATCTCGATCACCTCAAAGGTCTGGGGCGTTTGGTCGCACAGGCCACTGAGCAGAAAATCAGCGAAGAGGCCCCTCTGCTTTCTGCTACATTGCCGGATGGCTATCGTATTCAGGTAGTATTTCCTCCTGCCTGCGAGCCATCAACAGTCGCCATGTCGATTCGTAAGCAAACAATCCTCAATCTCGACCTCGAACAATATGAGGCGCTGGGTGCGTTTCAAAACACCATCGTACGCAAGCAAGCTAACCCGATAGATGCCAAGCTGCGCGCCTTACTCGATCAGGGTGCGGTCAAAGAGTTCATCACCGAAGCAATCCTTGCCAAGAAAAATATTATCATTAGTGGTGGTACCTCTACTGGTAAAACTACTTTCCTCAATGCGGCGCTAAAAGTAGTACCTCCTACTGAGCGTATTATTACCTGTGAAGATGCCCGCGAAATCATGATTCCGCACATTGAAAACAGGGTACACCTACTTGCCTCCAAAGGTGGGCAAGGTCGTTCAAAAGTCACCATGCAGGAACTTATTGAAGCTTGCTTGCGTTTACGTCCGGATCGTCTGATGCTCGGTGAGTTGCGTGGTAAGGAGGCATTTTCGTTCATGCGCGCCGTAAATACTGGCCATCCAGGTTCCATTTCCACCCTGCACGCCGATACCCCACAACTGGCCACAGAGCAGCTCGTATTGATGATTATGCAAGCTGGGCTGGGTGTTACGCGCGAACAAATAAAAACCTATGTGGAAAATGTCATCAATGTTATTATCCAGCTCAAACGCGGCGAGCGCGGCATGCGCTATGTCTCGGAAATCTATTTCAAGGAGAGCTAACCACTACACATAATCTATGGTGTGGTGAGGTAGGTTATGGCAGCTGATCACGAACAATCAAACGTAAAACGTCAGGTCGCTAACAGGGTGTTGCTCCTAGCGGTGGTGGTTGCCATTTTGCTTATCCCTCCCTATGTCGGGGTGATTGCCTCCATTATTTGGTATTATGGTCAGGAATACATGACCATCGCCTTTTATCCGGATCTGGCGTTCCAATCATACAAACCTTTGTTCGATTATTGGCTATCGGTCTATGAATACTGGTCGGCTAATGGAGGTGAATTTCCACAGGATTACACGTTGCAGTTCATCGGCCCGCCTGCCGGTGGCTTATTCTTAAGTCTATTCCTGCTGTATCTGATTCGCGCGCCGCTTTTGGATTTTCGTCCGTTCAAGCTCAAGGAAAGTGTGCATGGTGATGCGCACTGGGCAACGGAATCAGAGATTCGCGCGGCTAAACTGCGCGCCAAGAAAGGCCTGCTGCTAGGGCGTACCGGTGTAAATAACTACCTGATTGCGGATGACTTCCAGCACGTGCTGCTCTTCGCACCAACCGGTTCGGGTAAAGGTGTGGGCTTCGTAATTCCAAACCTGCTCTTTTGGCAAGAATCGGTTGTGTGTCATGACATTAAAATGGAGAACCATGAGCTCACCTCTGGCTATCGTGCCAAGCTAGGTCAGGAAGTGTTCTTGTGGAACCCGGCGGATCCGGAAGGTATTTCGCATTGCTATAACCCGCTCGATTGGGTGTCAGAAAAACCCGGCCAGATGGTTGATGACGTGCAAAAAATCTGTAACCTCATTCTCCCTGAACAAGAGTTCTGGCAAAACGAAGCACGCTCGCTCATGTTGGGGGTTATTCTCTATCTGCTTGCTGTGCCGGAGAAGATCAACAGTTTTGGTGAAGTGGTGCGTACCATGCGCTCGGATGACGTGGTCTATAACCTCGCCGTGGTGCTCGACACGATTGGTAAGCGCATTCACCCCGTTGCCTACATGAATATTGCCGCCTTCCTGCAAAAAGCGGATAAGGAGCGTTCCGGCGTAATTTCAACACTGAACTCCGGCCTTGAGCTGTGGGCGAACCCGTTGATTGATGCTACTACCGCGCGTTCCGACTTTGACATGCAGCAGCTCAAGAAAAAGAAAATGAGTGTGTTCTGCGGCGTAACCCCAGACAACTTACAGCGTCTTGAGCCACTACTTAAAGTGTTCTACCAGCAAGCGACGGATTTCATGACGCGCAAAATGCCGGGCAAAGACGAGCCACACGGTGTGCTGTTCATGATGGATGAGTTCCCGTCCCTAGGCGAAATGCCACAATTCCAGGTGGGTATCGCCTATTTCCGTGGGTATCGTGTAAAACTCTTCGTCATCACGCAAGATACGCAACAGCTCAAAGGCATTTACGAAGAAGCAGGCATGAACAGCTTCCTGTCTAACAGCTACTACCGTATTACCTTCGCGGCGAACAACGTCGAAACCGCGAACCTCATTTCGCAGTTGATCGGTAATAAAACGGCGCAGCAATTCTCGCACAACAAGCCAAAATTCATGGATCTGAACCCCGCAGCGCGTACCATCAACACCTCGGAAGTACAGCGTGCCCTGCTCTTGCCACAGGAAGTAATTACCTTGCCGCGTGATGAACAGATCATCCTGATCGAATCGCACCCGCCAATCAAGACCAAGAAAATTTTCTACTACAAAGATAAGTTCTTCTTAAAACGTCTACTGCCGCGCCTGCCGATTCCGCAGCAAGAGCCATACGACCCTCGTAAGAAAAAAGCCGAAGCAGAAGCCAAGGCAAATGCTAATCCGCCAGAAAAACCAGACGCAGCTACGGATAGCAAACCAGCGACATAATACTGATATATAACCATAATATATCGCCACAAAATCTTAATAAATATTAGGTTTTTTATTGCCGCCCACTATCGTAAAATGACCCTCCCATATACAAAAACCTATGGCGAGTACTATGGAGACAAAACTAGATAGAATAGAAACTGTAAGAGATGTGCTGGTCAGTGTGCGAGATGAAGAACGTATGCAGGCGCAAGACGCTATCGACCAATACCATAATAAAGAGATCGCGACTAAATCACGCGCCTACAAATATGCGACAAGAGCTGTTGCCGCAGATTTCCTACTGCGCACCCTTGATAAAGACGGGCTGGAAGGCATGAACAAAGCACTTGATGCGGTAGCGTCATGGAAAAGCAAAGCGGATTACCCATCTCCCATCACGGAGATCCTTGGATCACCCGACCAAAGAGTAAAATTCATTCTTCCAGACAATATCAAGGCACATTTTGATGCGGCACTTAATGATGCTGCTAATGTTTATGCTGCCTTGCCATCCACTTCAGGTAGACAACTATTAGGAACAGACGACCGGCACATTACGAATCTTGATGAACACAATAATGAACTGATAGGAAGACGTAAATTCATCAAAATAGCTGCAGCAAGCTCTGCTGCAACTGCCCTCGGTTTAGCCGGGTTAAGCACTACTGACCATGCCTATCAAAAAACCACAAGAACCAATACAGATGACAAGTCTAGTCAACCCAATGCACTACAAGAGAAGCGCCAGTCAAATGCGCTTGGTAAAACAGAACAAGCCATTGCCGCTGCCTTAGGAAGTAGCGCTGCTATCACAGGTATTAGTCTGGCAGTCACTCATAGCAGCGCAAAAGAGTTACGCAAAACCGTTCCGCAGATTGTCAACGCGGTGGCAGATGTCGCTTTCTACAACTCCGAAATTGAGCATGGCTATTTCCGCTAGCATTAACATGAAAGCCTAGCTTGCCGCGATCAGCCCTTGTTCGGGTGAGCTGGCAGACGCATAGGATTTTGCCTGCATGCGCCCGGCGAGATAGGCCTGGCGCCCTGCGATTACTGCGTGCTTCATCGCCTCTGCCATCAGCACGGGGTTATTCGCTTCAGCCAGCGCCGTGTTCATCAGCACGCCGTCGCATCCCAGCTCCATCGCAAGCGTTGCATCGCTCGCGGTTCCTACTCCGGCATCCACCAGCACCGGCACTTTCGATTGCTGCACGATCATACGGATATTAAGCGGGTTTTGAATACCCAGTCCGGAACCAATCGGAGCACCTAGTGGCATGATCGCCACGCAGCCAATTTCTTCTAATTTGCGCGCCACAATCGGATCGTCATTCGTGTAGGCCATCACGTCAAAACCATCGGCCACCAGCTGTTTTGCTGCTTCAAGTGTTTGCTCAACATCTGGGTATAATGTTTTGTAATCACTGGTTTCTTTGGCAAGCACCTCGAGCTTCACCAGGTTCCATCCCCCCAGTTCTTTAGCGAGCCTAAGCGTACGCACCGCGTCTTCTGTGGTGTAGCATCCGGCGGTGTTTGGCAGGTAAGTATAGTGGTCAGGTGGCAGCACATCCTGCAAGCTGCCCTCTCCTTTTTGTGCGAGGTCGATGCGGCGAATTGCCACGGTAACAATCTCTGCCCCACTAGCTTCAATCGCGGCTTTGGTTTCCGCCATGTCTTTATATTTGCCAGTCCCGACCAGCAAACGTGAATTGAACGTTTTTCCCGCTACGGTAAATGTATCCTGCATCTCAACCACCCCCAATAAATCTGACTATTTCGATCTCGTCTTCATCACTCAGCACCACCTCGTCCCAGCGTGAGCGCGGCACAATCTCGCGGTTACGCTCAATTGCAATCTGCGTTTCATTCAGCGCAAGCACCTCGGCAAGCGCTTTTACGCTGCTATTTTCGGGTAGCTCCCGTGTTTCGCCATTCACTTTGATTTGCATAACAACATGCTCTATAATGCGCGTAATTCAACAAGGACAATGATTATGACTGCTAGAATACTCCTCGTCAATGGGCCAAACCTCAACAAGCTGGGCGAGCGTGAGCCAGAAATTTATGGCCATGAAACACTGGCTGATATTGAGGAACAATGCGCTAAAACGGCTGCTGAGCTTGGGCTTGAGCTAGATTGCGTGCAATCCAACCATGAGGGTGAGATTGTCGATTACATTCAAAACGCAGGTAAAACCCATCAAGGGCTGTTGATTAATGCGGGCGCATATACCCACACATCGGTCGCCATTATGGATGCGCTGCTTACCATCACCATCCCGGTGATCGAGGTACATATCTCCAACCCGTCACGCCGCGAAGAGTTTCGCCACACCTCCTATATCAGCAAAGCCGCCACTGGCGTCATCGCCGGGTTTGGCTCTAACAGCTACCAGTTGGCACTTTCCGCCATCGCAAAACTGCTTACAAAATGACACCGCTATGTATCGCACATCGTGGTGCATCGGGAAACTTTCCTGAAAACACCATGATCGCTTTTCATCAGGCTATCGCACTTGGGGCTAATGCGATCGAACTGGATGTGCATGTTTGTAAATCCGGCGAAGTAGTGGTCATACATGATGACACTCTGGAGCGCACCACCAATCTGACTGGGCGTGTGGATGCGCACAGCTTTGTGGAGTTGAGCGCAGCAAGCGTTCCCTCACTTGCAGAAGTGCTTGATACATTTGCTACAAGCACCACCATTTTCATCGAATTAAAATGTGAAACTGCGGCTGCGCCCGTTGCCAGTCTGGTAACGCATTATGCCGCACGTGGTGTTCCTTACGCACATATGCCGGTGATTGGATCACATCCCGACTGGTTGCTCACCGCAAAAGCAATGGACACCAACATCATTATTGGCACCACCCCGCCTCACGATCGGCCGATCGAAGAAGGGTTTTGCGAGCGTGCAAAGCAGGATGGTTTTGCTTCGGTGAATCCCTGCTTCAGCCAGCTCACCTCACAACTGGTGCAAGAGGCACATGTGCATGGGCTTGCGATTTATACATGGACACTCAACGAGCCTTCCGACATTGAACAGGCGAAAAGACTTGGTGTGGATGGCATCATTAGCGACTATCCAGAAAGAGTACATGGAGAAGCTGACACCCCAATTGTTGCTTAACGCCTATGCGAACGGCTACTTCCCCATGGCAGAGGATCGCGATGCGGATGAGCTGCATTGGTTTCATCCCGAAGAACGCGGAGTCATTCCGCTGGATGCATTTCACATTCCAAAGAGTCTCGCCAAATTTTTAAAACATAATCCGTTTAGCTATTCGACCAACCGTGCGTTTCGTGATGTCATGCTTGGCTGCGCAGAGCGCGATAGCACCTGGATCAATGACACGATCATCGACCTCTATTGCGAGCTACACGAGATAGGACATGCGCATAGTGTAGAAGTATGGGCTAATTCGTCATTGCGAGCAAAGCGAAGCAATCCAGAACTGGATCGCCGCGTCGCTAATGCTCCTCGCGATGACGAGGTCTTAGTTGGCGGCCTTTACGGTGTATCACTCGGCGGCGCATTTTTTGGCGAGAGCATGTTCTCGCGCACCACCAATGCCAGCAAGGCTGCGCTTGTACATCTGGTTACACTGATGAACGATGCGGGTTATGTGTTGCTCGATACACAATATGTCAACGACCACCTCAAACAATTCGGCATCATCGAAATCCCGCGTGGTGAATATTTGAAACGGCTGGAGGCAGCCCTTCAGATCAAACCACAAAACCCTTTTTCATTAGACTGAGGTGAGCAATAAAGTGTCTCTACAATTATACTGGAACTATAAATTCTCATTAGATTGAGCTAAATGCGAAGCTTGGTTTGAGCATCGCATCGCAAGCGTACACAAAGTACGCGCGCAGGGAAGCGCAGGACAAAGCAAGTAAGTTAGCCAATATAATGAGAATTAGGCGTGTCCGACTTGGGAAGAAAAGTGCCCCATGTCGAAACCTAACGATGCGATCGCCACATTCCACTTCGCATCATTTTCTGTATCGAACACGAGTTTACGGCTGGCGGGAATGGTGATCCAGCTACCGGTTTCGATTTCTGATTCCAGTTGGCCGGGAGACCAGCCTGCATAACCGAGCATGAGCAGCCCTTTGCGTGGCCCTGCCCCTTCAGCAATTTTTTGTAGAATATTCATACTGGCACTCACCACAATACCATCTTGCGAGAAGATCGCTTCTTGTGGTGCATGGTCGGAGCTATGAATCACAAAACCCCGATATGATTCTACCGGCCCACCAAAATGGATCGGCACATCCGGCATAGACACATCACTTTCAATATTGAGCTGTTCCAATATTTCTTCCAGCTGCACGGTTGCCACCGGGTAGTTGATAATCACCCCCATGGCACCTTCTTTATTATGTGCACACATATAGATCACGGAACGGTCAAAACATGAGCCCTGCACTTGTGGCGTGGCGATCAATAATTGTCCCGCCAACGACGATTCAGGGTTCGGTGTTTTTAATAACTTGTCATCCATGGTTACATTCTACTCCTTTTTACAGTGCGCACCTAGCTTTTTATTTTTGCTGTGCAGAGGCCGCAGCCACCTTGTACCATGCAGGAAGCTGCACCGTTATCACATCATCACTAATACGAAGTGGCATACCACTATCGCGCGATTTTTCGACCTCTTCAATACGCAGCAACGCCATGCCGATATCACTCTGGCTGGAGCGCAGCTCACCTATTTTTGTCTCACCGCAAAACACCTCTTCACCAGCTTGCGGTAACGTGCTTCCGGTTTCTGTTTTCACCTGATAGGGTGCTTTTTTCACATGGCCTCGATAATGCGTACGCGCCGTTACTTCCTGCCCTACATAACACCCCTTCTCGTAATCCACGCCGCCAAGCTGGTCGAAGCCCCATTCCAGTAGAAAGGATTTTTCCGGGATCAAATCATTGCCATCTGGCACGCCATGCGTAAGTCGCAGGTGATGATACTCCGCTTCTGTCGCCGTAGCTTCTGGCAAATTTGCCTCGCTGCCATAAAACCGCATTCCCAATTCTGGCAATCGCATATCAGAAATAACAACTGCACCACCAACTGGCGCACTACCATTCCACGCGGCCATCACCTGCATATCATCCAAGACAGTGATTTCTACTTTTGAGCGCAAGCGATACATTGTCAGCCGTTTGCACAAATCTTCCACACGCTGTTTGTCGCAATCCAGAAGAATACGCTCACCATGCGGCACAATAAACATCTCATGCAGGAATTTGCCTTGCGGAGTGAGCAGCGCGGCGTAGACAGCATCGCCTTTTTCTACATGCGCCATATTGCCCGTCACCAGACCCTGCAAAAAGCTAAAACGGTCTTCACCAGAAATAGAAATCATCCCGCGGGATATTAGTAATGCTGTCTTCATACGTTACATATAGTGCGCAAGCTACGAATATAAAGAGACAAATAGCACTTAGATAAAATTAGTCATAAATACTATTAACCTTATATTTTTTATAGATAATACTTCAAACTACCCAGTATGAATGCTATACTGGTGCTGCGCCCTACCTACTGGAATACATAGCAGCACCGATGCATAAGCACGTAACACATGCTCACTCACCCCACGAGATAGGGCACGCAAACAAACGCGACTCCAGCACCTCACACGGCACTGGCTGGAAGGTTGCTTATGCCGATTTTGTTACGGCAATGATGGCGTTCTTTTTGTTGCTATGGCTATATTCAACCATGGATACCGCACAGAAGAATAATATTGCGGATTATTTCACTCCAACAGAGGCAACCACACCAGGAGGCGCCGTCCTTGGCGCCACCAGAGGTGGCCAAAAACTGCAAGCAAAGCAAGGAGAAAATCAATCAGATCTAGGCAGGGATGGCATTGTAAAGGCACAGCTCAGTCAGGGGAGTATTTCCGTCTCACCAACACAAACTACTCACGAAGACGAAAAAGCACTAGACGTTTCTTTGGGAAAGACGGCTTTGGGGAATTTAAGTAAGCACGCCGGAGTTGATGAGGTGTTCATGGCGATATCTGAGGCATTCCAACAGATACGCGAAAATAACACTATCAATATTCCGAACAATAACGTCATGCTGGATAAAGTACGTAATACCATACGCATTACGATTATTAGTTCCCGTGAAAACCCAGTATTCGATCCTTACAGAAATACACTTACCGCGCTTGGCAAAAAACAACTCGCCAGTTTTTCCCGTATCATTGCTATTACAAAACGTAACGTCACCATAGGGAGTCACACCGCAACGTTTAAGAGTTTAATTAACCAAGACTATACCGGATGGGAAATATCAGCTGATCGCGCAAAACTGCTAAGGCAACAACTGCACGAACACGGCGTGAGCAGCAATTGCATTCTGGAAATAGCCAACCATGCCGACCGAAAACCATTAGTTCCCAGCGAGCCCGCCAACCCACGCAACAATCGCCTTACCATTACCCTGCAAAACAGCATCTGTGATATGGACGAGTGATATACACATCATAGCGCGCCATCCTAAGCACTGCAGGCACTCATTATTGGTTATTTTACGATGTTATATTTATCTGGTTATATCAGATTTGGTGCGCGGACGATCAGCCCATGAACCACCCTGCTGGCCACCAACATGATCCACCATTCTTTCTGTCGGGCCTGCTGGCATATCCGGTTGGGCTGCTACAGCGGCTCTACTGCCAGCTAACCCAAGCATAGCAGTAAGCGCTATAATTGCCGGAGCATTAACGCCTCCGCCGTGGCCACCTTTTCTGTCGTCAGCACCTTTGCTGTCTTTTTGGTCAATAAGTTGCTGAGCTTCTTTTGACGACATCGTGCCCGAAAGCCTGTGTCCTCCTAACGCTTCGCCTACCAATTCAAATGCAGCATTAGCCGAAGCGACCGTCTCTTCTTTATTTATGGCACCAGCATCAAGTTGTGCTTCGGCAAAGCCTCCAAACTGTCCCATAAACTTTGCCCTAACGTCATTACCATAAGGCTTAAACCCATGGGCTTCCTGTTTAATAGGTGGCCAGTCATACGTAGCCCCAACTTGCTGCGAAATCACTGATCCGCCCATAGCAGAACCAATCAATGTATATGCAGCACCTATCTTTTTAGAAAGCGTATCCAGTGTTGGTACTTCATGGTCTTGAATGTCATTTATTTCTGCCTGTGATACACCCATGGTTTTCAGGTCTGCTTCAAGATGTTTGGTATGATTTAATAATGAACCTATTGCACCTTGCGTAGCAGGATCTGCCCCTTCCAAAATAGCCTTCTCAAGCGGGCGAACAAACGCCAAGCTTTGCTTTAATATCTCGATGTAATCATCACGTGCTTCTACTGTGTCAACAGTACCAGCTCTAAGTGCGTTCCAAGGGGACGCATCTTCCACTGCATTATGTTGTGCTTGCGTGCCATTGCGTAGTGCCATGAGAATTCCGTCTGGATTTGGACGAGACATATACTTTATTCCTATATAAAAATTAACGGATTCAGCTGGTATACACGCTACTTCCAACTTTGGCAATGAACAGGGCGAGGCCTCTTCACATCTGCATTATCTTCCAAGGGAAAATAATAACGATAGAGACAATACGCAGTTTCGTTGAGCAGGCAATTATCCTGCAAATCCGGCCGCATCATACGTAGCGCCTGCAACATACCACAGCTTATCTGATGAATAATAGATGCGCGGTACCATGGGTCCTCTTTTTGCAGGCTCTCAAGATCAAAGTGAAAATAGGCCAAAATATCCATAGCTTTGCTGGATAAGGTACGTAACTCTTCCAGGCTCAAAGCCCCTTCACTCACCAGCTCTTCCAGCTCTGTGATTAGCTGACAGGCGATTTGCTCATGGCTATGTGTCGAGTTTTTTATGAAGTTTTTAAGACGATACAAGAATGCATTATCGTAAGATATCATACAAAAATGAATAATTTCAGCCTGTTGCATTAGATTCCCTCTCAATTCACCAATAGTTATTGAGAATGATTATCAGTTGCATCTATTGCCTGTCAATGTATAAAATGGTTTAATATCTACTGTATTTAACAATGGGCCTAACTTGTCGCAAGAAACCAACCAACATAAGAACTGGCTGACTTCGATCCCTGATCGTTTGAGTTACGGTTGGCACGCGCCCGAACAACGTTTCGAGTGGATCCATCTGACACGCCGCCGCCTTTTCCGTAATCTGGCGAATATTCCGGGCGAATTAATTGGCTGGTCGATTACCACTAAAGCGCGCGGCAAAAAACCACTACTTCCGGATTTTAGCGGCGATACCTCCTACTCAAATCCCGGACAGCTTATCGACTCCAGTTTGCTTACCGGTATTTTATTTAAGCAGGTGCTTGATATCAGCGCAAAGTTTGGCCTATCCACTTATGTCAAAACAACGGTTGCGGGTTATAACCGTAATGAAGATTATAAAGGACTGATGGCGAGTGCTGCCAGCTTGCGCAACATTGCGATAGAGGCAGTACAATCTGATCCAAACTTACAAGAATGGGCACAGCAATTAGCCGAACGCGATGATGGCGCGTTACTCAAACTCAGCCGACATAATGAGCAAGCCAGCCAAATCATGATGGATTTAGCGCAGGGTCAATTACTACCAACCCAGGAAAACCTCGATGTGTTGCAAACACAGATGCAGGCCATGTCAGAGCTGGCCGATCAAAAAGCTGGGCTTATTTCACGCCCCGCCACTACGCACCCCGCGCCCGATCATCCCGCCTATCACCTATTGGAGCAGCACAAACCGCAATTAGCAGCTGATATACGCTATGGAAAGCACGAGCGCCCAAGCCAGCATATACGTGACGTATTAAAAGCAAACCGGCTGAATGATGCTAAGGAGGCGGTCATTTATCTGGCAACACTTTCTGGGCTGGTTGCCGACGGCGCTGTAGATATCAGCAGCGAGTTATTTACCTTAAAAGATGACGATTTTTTCACCGCAAAAGATGCGCGAAAAGTGCGTCACGCCATGGAAGGCATCCCTAAAAATAGAGGGGTTGTTGCCATAGCAAACCACTTAAAATCGCAATTACGCGATGTGGAAAAACGCATTGAACCATTGCTGGCTTATGCAGATTTACATTATGCCGATATTGATCAGCAATTAATCAGGAATGCGCCACACGATACCCAAACTTCGGTGTCTGTGCCTCCTCACCAAAAACCGCCTACGGGTGCAAATACCGCTCGCCCCACACAGCCATATTATTCTCCTAATCAGGTTGGTCTGGAATATATTGTGCGCGATGAAGCCAAGCACGAGATGGTAAAACTCTATTCGCGTAGCTTGCCAAACTATTTATATCAAGCCCCCATCAATCTGGTTGAGCGCCTTATCCTGCCCAACGCCAAAGGCAAATGGGAGTTTAACCGCAACATAGTCGGTGGAGAATTAAAAGCCGCTTCCTGGATGGCGCTTTATAATCCCGTAGCCGAATCGTTTGGCGGTGTTAGTCTTTACGAGGCAACACGTTTGGATATCCATCGCGCAGCGGAAGCAGGCAAACGCATGGATGCATTTATGGCAGCCGCTGTACGCAGTGCAGAGCAAGCGGATCCTGATTTCAAGCACCAGATGCGTGCGTTAACCAGCAATCATCAATATCAGTCAATTATCGACCAGCATCGCGACATACTCAATAAGCCCGCACAAGAACGCACGCACGATGATTATCTGGCCATCTCCAAAATGATGCGCAGCCTACAGAATCACGCAGAAAAAGCTGAAGAGCAAACACGCGTGCTTATGACGGGCAGCAACGACGAATCCTCTCTGAAGCAGCATGTTGCCAATGTCTTGACCAACGGAGCAAAGACAACAGCAGATGCATTAATGGTTTTCACCCTGACGCGCTTTTTAGAGGAAGCGGCTGCCGGCGATATTCTTTCCTACGAATATGTGGACCCCGATGCCATGGTTATGGATCGCGAGGCACTCAGGCGCGTTTCCAATAGCGTGCTAGCCACGGCAGAACGCCGCGGCCTGATGATTGCGGGTGAATCCATAGATGAACATGGAAAACGCATACGCGTGGGAGAGCGCGAAGCTATTTCCGCAGGCACTCTGGTGCGCAAAACACCGCAAGGACAGTTTGTGGCGCTTACCAATGAAGAGTTTATTGGTTTTGCCAATGATGTGGTGAAAACCATCGGTCAGGATCAGGCCGCACTGGTGCAAAAATTCCTTACCGCTTCGCGGGGAATGCTTAGCGACAAAATGATACATGATGCAGAGCGTTCAATACTTGAACAGTTCCAGCCAGAACAGAAAACACCTGACACACAAACAACGCCAAGCTTTGCACACAAAGTAATGCTTGAAAAAGCCACAGCTCATCCAACGGCACGGCCAACCATCAAAGAGCGTATGGATTATGTCACCCGTGCCGAATCCGTACATGAGATGACACAACTACGTAATCGTTATTTGGCGGTAGCCATGTTTGGCTTCCCTGTAAAAATCGTGACCAATATATTGCGTGGTGATTTCAATAAAATCAGTGCGGCGTTTGGCAAATGGAGCCTTGCCAGTGCTGGGTTTGCAGCCGTCGCCAATACACTGGCACCAAGCTATGGTGCCGTTGCCATGAAAGAAGCCGCGGCTGCTGGCAACATCAAACTAAAACAGGAAACCGAGCAGGCAGATGCACATATTCAAGCTGCCATTCACCAGCTAGGCGCATCATCTCCCGCCATGCGAGACAGGCTTATTTCATCACTGGGTGTCAACCCGTTATTAGGCAGCGAGCGTGCGATCGAGCAATTAGCCTTAGCTGATCCCATCTCGGCTTTAGACAATGTCGCCGGAGCCTTTATCGACCACACAGCAACAGCGCTTGCCGGCAGCCCACAACCCATATTGTCAGGTAAAGCAGCAAAACCTGCCGAATTACTGGCGAGCATCATGAGGTTGCCCGAAGGCAATGCTGCTAATGCGGCGTTAAAACTGGCCGCTTTGTCATCTATCCTGCAACACGAAAAACGCTATATTGATGTATTGCGTTTCGAAGGCATCTCCGCGCGTATTCTCGATAACAAGCGGCTCAAAGAAGTGGTAAACCGTATTGAAGATCGCTTTTACACCGAAGGCGACAAGGTAAAAACAGCTGATCCCGCATACATCACTGCCATCGCAGATGATTTAGCGCGATCCGCCCTACCGGTAATCGAGGCAACCCTTGATGATAAACATCAGGAAGAAAAACCAAGCAGCGATTACTTCCGCCGCAAAATTGCCACCGAAGTCTCAAAAGGGTTAGACATTGATCGCTAGATCAAGCCTCCAATATTTCCTGAATGGCGCGTTCACTTAGCACACCTAATCCCTGATAGACTACGCGCCCGTAATCTTCCGCACGAATGGTATCGTTGCTTTCCATCACTTTTTCAAAGGCTGTGCATTTATGCGGGGCAACAGCGAGCAGAGTCGTGCGTGTATCCATGTCCACATCACCATCCGTTGCCTCTTCAATATGATAAATCGTGGCATCCGACTGTCGTGCAATTTTCTGCGCAAAAGAAACCATCTTATTTCCCCCCTACAGTTACCTGCGTTTTTTGGTCTCTCTCACAAGTAGCAACTTCTTCACATTTTCCACAGTTAATGGCGGTTCCACCATTAACAAGCTCATAATGCGCTTTCAGCCCGAAAGCCTCATTTGCGCCCTGTTTGGGTTCATCCAGCCCCATGGCGATATGGGCAGCAATGGCTCCCAGCCCGCCCGATATGCGTGCAGAACCAGAACTATCAAGCGCCGATATTGTGACGTGCTTACTAATAGGGGCAACTAACACTTTTTCACTTTTAGCAGGCATCGTATAAGTACAGGCACTCCATGTTGTATGTTCTTTCAATTTCTCCACCGGCACATCAAAACGCTTGCTTGCCGCTTCTAGCGCATCTTCTTTTTCGGCGTCACTGACTGGTGCGTGTAATGCATCCATACCCTCTACGGTTTTTGTGCCATTCCCGGCTAAAAACTTTACGTGCCCGTCTTTGCCATCTGGGCTTTGGCGATAAAACACCCCTTTTCCGCCTTCAGGCGCCCACCCTTTGGTGAAAGGAATACCATTCGTTTCAAGCCCCAGCGCTTTGAAATCAATATCGGCTACCACCACACGCTGATGAAGGTGCTTAATGCCCGCACGTTCCGTAAGGCTGTCACCATTGCCATCTTTTATCTCGCCCAGCCATTTGCCGGGGGCAAGTATCACATGGTCATGCTCAGCTGTACCGTGATTAGTTTTGACCACCGCCTTGTCACCTTTTTCATCTACCGATTCAACCGATGTATCATGCTGGATTTTTGCTCCATGCAGCTTGAGGTATGTTTGCAGTGCTTGCATTGTCGATGCTGTATCCATCATACCGGCTACTTCGTTAGAGTCTGCTTTGCCAGTATGCGGTTCTTCCACCATGGCCACCGCATCATCAGGAACAGTGTTATAAATGCCGGGGAAGCGCGCTTTCAGTTCTTTGCCCGATAGTTTTGAATATGCCACTTCCGCATATTCCAGTGTAGCGATATTGCCGTCCAATGCATTAGGTGCGTTGCTTGGCGCCACCACCACGGATGCTTCCGGATGAAACAGTTTCTTGCCCTGCAGCTCGGGGTAATCTGAAGGGTTGTTATCAATTTCTTTTTGCAGCGCATCCAAGACGCGAATGGTTTCCCTGATATTCCAGCGACCAACTTCACTCTTTTGTCCGAACATACGGATGGTACGCGTGGGTGAGCTGCCTAAGCTTACGCGTCGTGAATCATCACTCCCGTCACCACGATAACTGTTTTCTGAACCCTGCTCATATAAGGTAACATTTTTTGCGCCTGCCTCAACGGCCTGATAAGCCGACATCAAGCCAGCCAGACCACCACCAACTACACCTAACGATTGATCTTCTTTCAGGCGATCTGGTTTAATACCAAGCATATCACAAGGCGGTTTAGTTAAAGGGCCTACTGGTGCTGGTTTTTGCATTAATTCCTCATATTGTTCTTGGGTTACATTCCATGGTTTATCGGTGCTTCCACGCTTAAAGGAAGAAATAGGAAGGGCGGCCATTCCTGTGGGCACACCAAAATGTTTTGAGCCACCAATCGCCGGCGGGTTATAGGTAATAAAGAGCTGGTCTTTAAACGCATCCCCCATGGCATCGCGTTCCAGTCCACATAGCTCATAATACATTCTGCCTACCGTGCGCGAATCGTGATCGGTGCGTTTGTAGTAATTGGCCGCCCGCGGGGCGAGCGCATCCGCCAGCTCATCGGGAATCCTTGATTGACGCGCCAAATCTTCCAGCTTGTCAAACTCCTTAAATCCTTTTCCGTCTGCTGTTGGAGTGAATCCAACATGTTCACTCGCAAGCGACAATGAAGTGCGCACCCCCTTTGATTCACCCGCGTCATTAAATGCTTTTTCCAGATTTTTCAGGTAGGCATCTGTCCATTCAACGCCATTAAATTTCACGTGTGTATCCACAAACACCAGGTTCAGGTCTACACCCGGCTCATATATCTCAGATACTTTGCCCATATTATTGGCAATAAATTCGATGGCTTTCTGTTCGGGCTGATCAACTTTATTGGTATTTTCTTTATCGGTGCAGGTGCCCCAATACATCATAGCAGGTATGGGTTTACCTACCGCGATCGCCTTATCAATAACGTCGATAGCCGCTGCTTTATCGCCTTCGTACGGCTCGCTTCGGCGAAACTCCCGACTATTAAGGATAGCATATATTTGCTCGGCTTTTTGACTGGCCACGTCGTCTTACCTCTATTTTTTTTATTATTCATAAGCCAGTCTGTAACGGGCATTGAACATTGATTATTACCGATCATTAACCTGAAGGCAATTAAGAATCACTCGCAGAAATATGAAGGTTTTATGACAGGCTTCTTACTGCCTCTACCCCCTAACGGAAAACGATCAACCTATTGATTTATAAATATTACCAGCTACTTTGTTTGGAGATAGCAAGCGCGTCCTGCTTATATTGTTCCAGTTCTGCAGGCGCTGTACTGTCTGCTTTGAAATCCCCCAGCCCTTTTACCACCTTCATTGGCTCAACTGCTGGGTTCACAGGATATTCGTGGTTGCTGGAAGCATAAATTTTTTGGCCTTCCTCACCGGAAACAAACTCAAGAAACGCAACGGCCTCTTTCACCTTGTCAGCGCCTGCCGCAACACCGCCGCCACTAATATCCATATGCACACCACTCAAGCCCTCGCCACCCTGTTGGTTTGGATGAAACACGGCTGTTTTTGCAGCGGTCTCTTTTTCGAGCGGCACTTCCGATTCAAGATAACGCGCATAATAATAGCTGTTAGCAATCGCAATGGGCGCAATTCCTTTGGCCACGGCTTTGATTTGGTCTTTGTCCCCGCCTTCAGGTTTGCGAACCAGGTTTTCACCCACCCCTTTCACCCAGGCGGCGGCTTTTTCTTTACCGTGCTTCGCAATCATTGCTGATATGAGCAGCTGGTTATACGCATAGTCCGAAGAGCGTACGAGTATTTTTCCTTTCCATTTCGGATCTGCCAAATCCTCGTAGGTAGAAAGCGTTGCCGGGTCGAGCATGGCTTTGTTATAAATAATCACCCTCGCCCTTTTTGCCAGCCCATACCAACGATTATCAGCATCGCGGAATCCTTCCGGTATATTCTTTTTCAATGGGTCTGACTGCACTGGTTGGAAAATGCCTTTCTTGGTTGCCGCCACAATGTGGTCTGAATCTGTAATCAGCACCACATCTACCGGCGACTCATCCCCTTCCTTTTCCAGACGCTCAAAGAGCTCCGGTGTATCCAAATAATGAAACTCGGTTTCAATGTGCGTCTTTTCTGTAAATGCCTTAAGCAATGGCTCGGCCATCGGTTGCGTACGTGCCGAAGCATAGACAACCAGCGCATCAGATGCATGAGCGGACAGAGAGAAAAACAATGTAACCAAAGAGGTTGATAAAAAACGCATGGAGAATCCTTGTAGTAAATTTGCTATTGAGAATCATTCTTAAATAGGATTATGCGCTGCATGTCAAATTCTAAGAATAGATACATTCAAAAATGTCCTACCCCATCGCCCGCACGAGGGGAGATGGCACTTGTAAGTGAAGTTCGAGGACCAACGAGCAAGATTTTCTGGTGGATGTATAGGCTAACGATAGAAATGGTGCTGCTGAGAAGAATCGAACTTCCGACCCCGTCATTACCAACCGGCCACAGGAATATTATAGTTATTATTAATCAATCGCTTGTGACGCTTGCCGCCTACCCTACTCCAACCTGAATCAACGGAAAATCAACCCCAGCAAATGGGGTAGCGGCACAGTTGGGGCACAAAAATACTCATTATTAGCTTTGAGGCCTTGAACAGTCTAAACACATTATCCACACCTTTTGCTTTAGATTGTCCGGCACCAAATCACTGAGCATATTTTTCAAGGCCTCAGGAGTACGAGGTTTACTCAAACTATTCGGATGCTTAGGTATGGTTTTTCCTTTTTCATCAAACCATAACACCAAGTAAACACCGTATCCTCCACAGTTAGGATCAATAAGATACTTTCCAATTAACTGTTCGTTGATTGCAGTCCATAGCTCACTATTATAATCGCGCTTGATTTCTATAGGCATGTTCCATGCCTTATAAATAGCTTTGATATCGGAGCGTTTATTTTCGACATATGAGCCTTCCCGCTCGGGAGAAATACCTATTGAGTTTAATCTAGGCTTCAATGCCAAAACTAAAGTATCTCTTCCATCATCTTCGGGTTTAGGAGATGTAAGGCTTTGCTTCCCCTGCGTATTCCAAAACTGCCTGTATAGAGGTGGATTATCAGTTCTAAGGGTGTTCTTTATGTCCTCTAGATGGGCTTTAACCAGCTCAAATAAATCACGCTCATTCAAAGGGACGGCATTAGCTAAAACTCTTTTAGTCTGCTCAAATGTGGGGGGAATGAAGTTATTGTCCCGCTTCTTTCTATAATGCTGATATAGTTCATGACTAATATAATCATGCCACTTCTCAAGTGATGGCTCTTCTCGTAAAGCCCTCAGTGCATTTGTTGCTTCATCTTCGTATTTATTACCTAACAGAGCTATCAAGGAGCGTATCTTATTTGATATTTCTTCTCTTTCATCATGCCCATGCACAATATCTTCATGCATGCTAACATATGGGCTTACACAGGAGCCTAGAAGCGTCACTAATTTAGCTAAATAGTTACTATTCAGATCAGAGGTTTCACCAATCACATTAAGACTATTAACGCACATATGTGCTCTGGCCATTCCATCATCAAAAGCCAGCAAATTCGCCCACTCTTTTGAGACCGAATGAAAGCGCAAATACTCCTTTTCCCATTTTGCAGGAGCATCGAAGAAAGCGATAGTTAGCCAAATGCTACGCTGCCAATCTTGTAAGGCCATTTGTTCAAGTGCTTGTTCTGCAATTACAGCAAGACGAGCGCGCTGGGTTGTTCTTTGAACGGCTGTAATAAGAGAACTGAGATATTCAACAGCTGCATCGGGATGTTTTTCTAACAACTTTGTCACAATGTTTTCGCGAATCGACTCCATGTAATCTTCGCGGGAAAGTGCGTATAATCCACTAATGTATGCCTTTTCATGCATAAGCATGATCTCAAAATATTCCAGAAGTGCGTCTTCTGCCAATTTTGGCCTGGATAAAATTAATTGCGAATACCACGTAGAATCAGTGTCTGTGGAGTTAACATTATGAAGTATAAGCAATGCCTTGAGAACACTTGGTGCAAGGTCAAAGGACTGTTTGTCTCTATAAAACAAATCCATACCTGCAAGCATTGCGTAGCCTATTGTCTTTCTTTTCGATTCAACGGAAAGATTTGCCAACTCACTGACTGTAGGAACTTCTTCTTTAAATAGTAAATTAATAAACCCCTGATGGGCAATATCAGCAATTTCTTTAGAGAAAGCTTCTTCTATGCGCTCACAAGGCTGGGATTCAGCACCTGTTCTATCTGATCCCCAAAAAAATATAAGTGATAATTTATCTAATATTCGAATTTCTTCCCCAGAAGCTATCTCTTCTCTCCTCGATAATAGAAAGTCTACATCTTTAGCCCGCTCTTCCTCACGCTCTCCTCTCTCTTTTGCATGCTCCCACCTCCAGTCATCAATCCGACACACTGATATACGGTCATATAATTTCTGAAATCTCTTATTCTGCTGAAGATAAGAAAAAAACCAGTTGTTGTCCTGAGCAGTGAAATCAGCTTTAGACACAAACCTTTGATGAGCCAACAGAAAAAGCTCCTCGGATTTATTCTCATCTAATTCTTGAGCGGCTTTAGAGAAGAGTAAATTATTATACTTATCAAATTTATCGGCAGGAATCTTAGAAGCAGTTATTTGCCAGAATCTATATTCTTTGCGGAAAATATTATTACTTTCAAGTTGGTCAAGGTTATATGCATAAAGCTCTAACAATTTGTCTGGATGCCCAACAAACCAATTCGCAATAAGACTACTGTCCTCCCCATCTAGTATTGAAAAACCATGTTCATCAACGCTTATCATGAGCCACTGATACATTTTATCTAACTCTATGTTTTCTCCATAATGCTCTAAACCCTTGTAAATCAGCTTTCCTAAAAACTTCCGTAAGTCCCAGTTTCTTCTTCCCCCGCTCGCAACTTCCATTGATGCCAATTCATCTAGGACTTGTGGAATGGCCTCTGTTGGCAATTGCTCTGCATATCTATCTATAAAGAACATACGGAATTGCCCAAGAAAACTCTCCCTAACATCACAAAACAAGTATGAAAGAGTTTCTACTGGAGAAAGACGATCTGGGAATAACTCATCTAAAATGATCCCACGTAATTGCTGGTCTTCATCTTCAATTGCTTGTTGGTGTATCGCAGTGAGAATGTTTCTTAAATCACCTTCTGGCGTATCACATGCGTTGATTAACGCTGGTAACGCACCTTGCCTTACAATATATGCTCTCGTGCTATCCATTATGATATTAAGTAGTTGTATCCTTAAATTAGGTAGTGGCTGACCGTAGGCAACGGCATCGACTAGACAATCTACAAAAGAATAAGGAAGTGAAGAATCCGAGAGCGCTTGTTGAAAATATTCCTCCATATCAGGTGTACATAAAGCTCCAAATGGGCGATCAGACCAATCACCTCCACGAAACCACGCATGTTCTCGTGCTACCTCTAATAGCTGATCTAATAAAAAGGCTTTATCGCTTGTATTAAAAAGACTGACATCGCCGTAAAGTATGACACCTAAGGGGTCACGGGATATAAAATGCCTTTTATAAGTATCTGAGAAGCAGCATAACCATGCATATAACCCCCTTAATTCTGATAGGCTACCCTCGTCACCACCAGTTATAAGCACTTTCACGCGCCCTATAGGTAATCCCTTTTGCGTAAGGCTAATAATAAATCTGGCCGCTAGATATTCTGCCACTGCCCTATGAACAGGAGAAAAACTTTGACCATCAAATTTGAATAAGCGCCTTTTTACTGCTTCCTTACATGCATCTTTCAATTCTGTCGTAAGACATGCATCCAAATAAAAAGGGACTTTATCGCTAGCTTCGCTCTCAGAAAGAGCGAAGCTCTCAACATCTGCAATAATATTGAGAGCACACAAACAGCCTGCTGCGTCAAAAATTTCTGACAATGTAGCCGAACCTTTAGTTCCACTAGCATGAGCCGCATTCTTTTCTTTCGCTAACAGGGCAAGAAATTGGTCAAATAGATCAATTTTGGTTGCTGGCCATGAATGTTTATCCTTATAAACCTCAACTGTCATAGATAGTGTAAGTGGATTAGTCAGGAAATCAAATATCCCCCTGTGCCGCGCTCCCACAACAAAAGTATCCGGTTCAGTAATATGCCCCTTGATCGCTTGCTGGATTTCATCGGCATCAAAAGGAGATAGCTTTAAGACACTAACTTTCTCATCACAACTCACCTTCTCCAATTGGCTTTTGTCTAATGCCCCATACCAGTCGGCTTCTCTACATGAGAGCCTAAAGGCTGGACAGTTTATTTGCTCCAAACGTGCCACAACATTATCAATGACTTCTATGTCATTTTGCTTTCGTGAACGCTGCTCATCTAGCGCATCCAGATAAAGAATCTTTCCGGCATATTTATTGGGTTGAAACGCCAGGAAATCTCGAACAGTTACATATTCTGCGTTTGATTCTCTTAGGGCTTCTTTTTTAAATTCAGTAGTTTTTCCAGAACCTGGCTCACCAAGTAAAACAATGGCTTTTTCTGAATAATAATCCTGAAAAAGCTGCCTCACATATGGGTTTTGTACATTTGTTATGCAACGCTCAACTGGGTTTAAGTTAGTTCCCATTCTTTTTAGCCCATCCAGTACAGTAGGTTCTGAGTTACTCGCAAGAACACCCTAGTATAAGTAGGGTTGTATGCCTACTGAGTAATTAGCTCTTCGATAGAGCACGAAATCTTATCAGCCAACTTGCATAGGGTCACATAGGGTGGGTTTCTAAGGCCACGCTCCAACAGGCTGACATAAGTAGGGTCAATCTCGCAAAGCTCCGCAAGCTGCTCCTGTGTAAGTTTACGGCTTACCCGTGCAGCTTTGATACGTTTTCCTAGTTCTTTCAGGAGCTTTTTTTCATTCAGCATCCCGATATTACAACCGCTTACTGACTGAGAGTCCACGGACTGTCAGTCATATATTAATAAATAGGTCAGGAATTTCTGATAGAATAAAAGCTTGTAATAAGTAGAGGAAAACAGCATGGATACCTCCCCCAACCCATTAATCTATATTCTGATTATTGGTATCGTATTGCTTAAGGCCGTATCGCTTTTTGCTAAGAACAAACGCCGCTATGGGAAACGTAATTATGCCCGCCAATCAAAGTTCGGCCTTCGTCTGGTAGGAAGCCCGGAGGCAACCTCACACGAACAACATGTTCAAAGAAAAAACCTGCTCAATAAGAGTGAAACCAAATTCATGGCATTACTGAGAGAGGCATTTCCTGAGCATTATATATTCCCCCAAGTATCCTTTAATGCTCTCATCACCCATGCAGACTATGTAAGGAACTTCCGTTGGCGCAATGCCATCCGCAGCAAGTTCAACACTAAGGCAGTAGATTTTGTGCTCTGTGACCCTAAGACCTTAGAGGTCATAGCCATCATCGAATATGATGGCGGTGGACACGACTATAAGAACGATGCTCTACGTGACAGACTTTTAGAAAACAATGGCTACAGGGTGGAACGCTTCAACCAGCGGGATACGCTAGAATCCATCAAAAACCGCTTTCATTGGCTACTTGGGAAATCTCCTCTTCCCCTTACGCAAACTGTTAAGTCAGAGCCAGTACAGTTTTAACCGCCTAAGGCTGATAGAAAAATAATCATGAGCCAGAGGCCATGCTGTCAAGCCCCGTAGCCGAAGGGATTGCAAATCGGGCTTGATAGTAGGGCGTGGCTCATATAATAGGTAAACAGAATAAGCGGTAATTAATCACGCTTGGGGTACCCTATGAAAGATCAAGACTTAATCAAACTTATTGATAAAGCATGCAAAGATTTTAGTGGAATAAGTACGGAACTAGAGACAGCTATTGGCGCATTTATGCTTGGTCGCCTTATAGGATGGAAGCCCCTGCTCCTGATTCACGACAAAAAAACATTGAGAAAATATGAGAATATATTGGGTATTCAATTCCGTGAAGCCCTACCCGAAGAGGGAAAATTAGCAAAAAAATCCCTCGCGTGGAATCTTTCTCAGGACGTGTCCAACTTTTGGAAAGCAGTTAGTGGTCATATTCCGGGCATTCGCTCGAATAAAATTATATAAGCGGTAATGAATACCCCTTAAACGGTATTGACAACCGTCTTACGTGATGATAACAATAGTCACACTACGCTTGGGCTGTAGGAATATAGGCTTTTTATTTGCATAAATTTGGTCGCGAGTTCAGCCCCTCAATGCGGCATCGTTTGGATTTTTTAGTGCCTTCCTCAAAGCGGTTTTAGTCAGTGTCGTGGTGATACTGGCAACAAACTTTTTTGGAGGCATTTTTATGACCGACATACCCTTCACTAATGAAGAAATTGCAGCCTGTCCTGTAATTAAAGAGGAAACCACATCCGCGACGCACCGCAACGGAGTGAGGAGCGGACTAGCGGATGCGGGGGCACCGCCTAATAACATAGCCCCCCAGAACTGCATACCAGATGACTTCCTACCATTACGTCATGGGATAGATAGCTTGTATTTATCTTATGGGGGAGAACTGAAACCTGAGGCAAGGCAAAGGCTAGAAGCACTTAAAATACAAGCTCAGTCTGAGACTGATGCACATTTAGCGCAGATATGTATAGGCCAGCATATATTTGAAGTGCGTGATAAAGGGCGCAAAGGTTTTGATTACGTTCTAATAGATGGCCATTATGAGATTCAACTCAACTCGAGTCCTACATCTACTCGTCCAGTAGCTTACGTTAAAATTTCAAGTGATTGTTTGGCTAGTGTTGACATTGTTGAGCTCGAACCACGTTTACGCGCTACTTTAAAAGAACTTTGCTTATTATCTTCTCTTTCCAATACTGAGCCTTATTCAGAAACAGTAAGTCGTGCAGATTTTTATTTAGATTTTTGTTGTCACGATGATCGCATCATTAATCTTAATCAGAATAATTTTATTTCTCGTGCTTCTGTAATTCGTCCCTATTTTACAAACCATGTATTATCGGGTTGGGATATTGGCTTGGGAGGTAATCTTTGCGCTCGCATTTATAATAAAACTTTGGAAATAGAAAAATCCGGCAAAGGTTATTTAAAAGGCCTGTGGGTGAAGTCAGGCTGGGATGGAAAACAAACGGTATGGCGCATTGAATTTCAAGTGCGCCGTCCAATTTTTGCTGAGTATGAGATTAGGTCACTACCCCAAGTATTGGCAGTAAAAAAACAGTTATGGACTTACTTCATCCAAGAATGGCTCCGATTAGCCATTCCCAACGCAAAGGATAAAACACGCTCACGGTGGCTTACTAATCCCTTATGGGATGGCATTTGGGAGGCTGTTTGTGATGAATATACATCTCCCCTACTGAAGCGGAAGAAACTAGATAGAGCGCCGGATGAAAATAGCATTCTACAGCAGATTATAAATCCCTTGGCTTCATGGATGGCTTTAAAAGGTATTACCGATCCAATCAAAGCGATAAAGTTGTTAGCTGAGTTATTACCAGATCAATTGAAAATTCATCGTACAGCCAAAGACATTAGACTTTTTGACGTACTAGTCACTAAAGCCAAGCAAAAAATCAGGCTATTTAATTTATCTCTAAACAGCGATGAAGGCCTTTATGACAAACGGAATCTAAATTCATTTCCTGTGAGAAACCCGGAACATGAAAACACTTAACCTCAAGGAAGCTGCTGCATTTCTCCGGCTTCATCCTGAGGAATTACGACGCAAAACCAAGCTTGGGCTTATACCGGGGGCAAAGGTTGGCAAGTGCTGGGTGTTTATCGACCTAGACCTTGCGGAATACCTGCGCTCACGCTATAAATCTGACTGGCAAGCGTTGCAAGTGCAGCATATGGAGAAACCCTTATGGCACTTCAAAAACGTGGAACCATGTGGTGGATTGACTTCACCACACCAAGCGGCAGAAGAGTTAGAACTTCTGCTAAAACACAAGACAAGAAAGCCGCTCAAGAACTCCACGACAAGCTAAAAGCGGAATCGTGGCGAATTGATCAGCTTAATGAAAAACCGAAACGCAGTTGGGAGGAAGCCGCCCTTAGGTGGTTGAAAGAAACATCGCATAAAAAGACGCATCAACACGATGTGATGGCTATACGGTGGTTTCAACCGCACTTTCAAGGAAAGCTTCTTACTGAGCTGACGAAAGACCTGATCGCTGAGGCAGGTGAAATTAAACGCGAGGAAACCAGCCCACCTACGGCTAACCGATACCTTGCTTTAGTTCGCGCCATACTCAGGCGGGCGATGAATGAATGGGAATGGATTGATAGGGTTCCGCATATACGGCTCTATCCCACTTCTAAAATCAGAGTCCGCTGGCTTACGCCGGATCAGGTTAGAACATTGCTAAGTGAGTTGCCGGAACATCTGGCAGATTTGGTGAGGTTCTCGTTAGCTACCGGGCTGCGTAAGGCCAATGTGCTAGGCTTGGAATGGTCACAGGTAGACATACGCCGCAGGGTGGCATGGATACATGCAGATCAGGCCAAGGGAGGAAGAGACATTCACGTCTCGCTGAATGCAACGGCTTTGCAGGTATTGCAAAGGCAGATAGATAAGCACCCGACCTATGTATTTACATACAAGGGCAGTCCTATCGGTCAGGTCAACACCAAGGCATGGCGCAATGCACTAAAGCGGGCAGGAATTGAAAACTTCCGCTGGCATGACCTACGGCATACTTGGGCAAGTTGGTTAGCTCAAGGTGGTGTGCCTCTGAATGTGCTTCAGGAAATGGGCGCATGGCAATCTACCGAAATGGTAAGACGCTATGCTCACCTAGCCCCAGAGCAGTTTAGAAAACATGCCATGGTCGTAGACAACATGCTCTATGGCACAAATACGGCACAGAGCCAAAAACTTGGCTTTTAACCGTAACTACTAACCTGTTGGTTGGATTGGAATAAAGATGGTGCTGCTGAGAAGAATCGAACTTCCGACCCCGTCATTACCAATGACGTGCTCTACCACTGAGCTACAGCAGCATAATATGCGTTAAGAGCCGGGAAAGTGCCATATGAGTGGTTATATAGCAAGTATTTATGGCTTTTAGGGGCAAAAACCCATTAAACATTTGCAAATATTGCCATTTTTGGGCATTATGGTTGCCATGACAGCTACAGCCAAACCCTCTGGTAGGGAGCCATCGGTTACACAGGCTAGTTCAGTACAAAAACAAGAAAAAAAAGACCGTCTGGCCAAAGCCCTCCGCAACAACTTACTACGCCGCAAAGCAGCGGCTAGCAAGCAGGAATAGGCGGAAATGAGCACGCTGATGAGCGATAAAAAAGAGCGTAAAAAAGCGCAGGTTAAAAAGAACCGCAAAACCCAGGAAATTTTCAACTTCATTCGCCTTAAGCGTCAGGAAGAAGCGCGCGTTGAGGGGCTGAAGAAAAAATCGATAGATACGGGTGATGTCAAACTTCCTAGCGATGAGCTGACTGATAAGGTGATGAGTGTGCGCAACCGCCTCACCCATAAAAAACGTATTTCGCGCGAACGTTGGAACCGCTTTTCTGGCACCTCTGGCGCTGGTGGGCGCGGGCTTTAATTCTCTTTTTTCCTATTGGTTGAGTGTCGCCGAAAAATACGGCGATAAACGCGGTATGTTCCCGGCCCCGCCTTTGAATTGTTAGCGTCTGCTGTGCCGGTCACTGTTGCTGCATTACCTGTGTTGGTCACCTTACCCACTCCTCCTACAGCACCAATACCACCATAGCCCGCCCCATTCGCGCCACCATTACCACGCCCTGGGCTTGCCGCACCTGAAGATGCGTTGCCACCGTTACGTCCACCACGTGCGGCTGCATTGCTTTCATATCCCGCCAGCGCATCTTGCGTATTGTGACTCGGCACACGTGTTGCGGGTTGTGGCGTGGGCTGTGTTTCTTGTATGCGCGACTCTATAGGCTTAGGAGGCGCCTGTTGCTGCGTTAGCGCAGGTGGAACCATTTTAGGATCTTCCGGCGCGGGTCGTTCGATCGGTGCGGAAGCTGCTGCATTAAAAGGCACCGGTTTTTTTGCTGGTCTGCCCGCCACCACATGGAAAAACACCACAAGCAAGCCAATGCTAAGCGCTGATACCGTTAGAAACGTCAGGCTGTCTCTTGGCATATGCTTCCAGGAAAAAATGGGCGCGTGTTTTGCTTTACGCGAACGTTTCGTCTTAGCCCCACGCGTTTTGCGCACCACTTTGCCACGCTTGGGTTTTTGTACTGGCACTTCTTCAACCACGGGCGGTGTTTCTTCCAGCGGTGCTTTCACCACCACCTCTTGAACTTCCGGCAGCACCACCTTCTCTTCCACCTCTTCGGTAACTGGCTCTGGTTTTGTTTTTGGTGGTGGCGGCGTCAGTTTGATCTCCGGCATTGCCGCATCAGCTTCGAACCAGTCCGTGTTATGCACATCCACGTCTAGCGCTTCGAGTTGGCGCACCGACATCTGCCCTGTCTGCGACACCTCGTCCGCATTCATTTTTCTGCGTAGTTCGTTAAACGGTTCGAATGTGGAAAAATCCGGCAATCTCATTGCAGTGTTTTCCTGATCGTATGCAGCCATGCTTCGGCATTAGTGCGGATATGAAATTCCACACGTTGTGAGCGCTCACTATCTTCGCTGCCATCCGCATGCAAAATCAATTGCGAGGAAGAAAGCCCGTTCGCGGTCACATGTCCGCGCAGCCACTCCACCTTATCCTGCACTTGCGGTAGCCCCATCACATAGCGCAGCGTACTGCGTGTGCGGGATTGCGAGAGTTCCATATTTAGAAAATACGCCTCTTCCTGCGTGGCAGAAGTGAGCCACTGGCTAGAAGTATGCCCTTCAATACGCACCTCCTGAATGGTGCCATCATATTTATCCGAAGCGATAATGCGTGCATAGCGCGGGAAAAAATCGCTCAATATATCCTGAAATTTCGGCTTCAGTTTATCTTTACCGGTGCCAAATAAAATTTCCGGATTATTAAAACGTAGCCTTAGGTCGGGCGTGAGTTCCGCGCCCCATACTTTCAAATCCTTTTCAAATTCGCGCATCAGTTCATCATACAGTTCCTGACGCACCTCTTCATAAATCACCGCGACTTGTTTTACTTTAAAACTCTGTGATTCCTGCTTCACCATATAGGCGATCGCCAGCAACATGAAGATGAGCATAAGCCCGGTCATCAAGTCACTCAGCGAGATCCACTGCTCTTCTTCGCTTTCTTTCTCTGACGATTTAAACAGCTCGTACAGATTACTCATGGTTTATTTTCCAATCTTCAACACTGCGTTCAGGCGTTCAGTAATCGGCCCGTAATCATCGGCAAATTTCTGCGACAAGGTGGCCAGTTGCCCACCAAAACTTTCCAACGATTTGGTCAGTTCTTCCGACAGCGCTTTATCAAGCACCAGCACCTGTTCTTTGGTTTTGCCAATCAGCTCTCCCATATTGGCGTTAAAGGCGTTATTGGCTTTCACCATGCCTTCGGTGAGTTGTTTGGTCATTTCATCAAGACGTTTTTCCATCTGCGGCAAGCCCGTAGAAGCCGTGTTCAACAGCTCACCTAATGATGAAAGCGACGCCTCCATTTGGTGGCGCTGCGTTTCCATACCGGTCAGCAATTTCGACATGCTTTCGGCATGTTTGCTAAAGCTTTCAGACTGGCTGATGAGCGCTTCATGACGCTCACGAATTTCTTCCATGGTTTTGCCGGAAGCTTTTTGTTGCTCCATCAGCGCGTCCACCTGCTGCGAATATTCCTGCTGCCATGTCAGCAATTTTTCACACGCCTGATTCAGCTGTTTGAAGTTATCGCCAAACTGTTCGTTCAGTTTCAAGTTGAAATCTTTAATCACGTCAGAAAGCGCGGCCACCAGCGCTTTGGTGTTTTTCTCCGCCATATCCTGATAAAAGCCATCAAGCGATGTTTTAAAGGCAGCCGCCTGCTCGCGTTGGTCTTTGCGTGTTTGTTTCATTTGCTCGATCAGCGAGTCCTCGCCCTCACCCGCCAGCGATTCATCAATCGACTGCAACAGATCAGCAATATCATCCGCCGTTGCGCCGGTGCTTTTCTTTTTGGGTGCGCGGTTCGTAAAGATATCGCGCAGCTTGATGGTCAGCGCACAGAAAATCCCCATGGCCGATGCCCATACGGCCGTCTTAATCCCGCCAATTAAGATCGGCACGCTTTTTTGCACATTCTCTGGATCAAAACCCCACAGCCCGATGGCAATCCCGATAAATGTCCCTAAAATACCAAGCGTAGTCAAAAACGCCGGTGCTTTTTGCACGTTGCTGGGGGTGAAATACACATGAAAAAAGGCGTTAAACAGTAAGATCACGATAATGAAAAACTGCGTTTCCGCATTCATATTAACAAAGGCCTCAAACCACATATTCTGCCTATCCTTACTTGGGTGAAATCGAGCTATTATTCTAGCGCAGGAAGGTTACATCTATATGACAATGCAGGGGTTTTCAGCCATTTTTTCTGGAAGGTGGCGATAGCAAGGCCTGAAGGCAAAAAAAGCCCCCAAATGTCATGGAATTGTCACATCCGGGGGCTGTTACTGAAGGCTAGTTAAGGCAATGGCGCATACCGGGCGCACCACAATGTCCACCCTCTACCGAATGCCCGCCCATAGAAAGCGATTTAGCGGTTTGTACCAGATGGCTGAACTCGGCGCGATAACCGAACGTGTCCTTACCGCGCGCGCCATTTGCCAGTGTTTCGATCTCGTCCCAGCTCATCGCACTTAACTGCGACTGGCCTTTAAGCTTCTGAGCAAATGCTGCCACCGCTACACTAAAGCGCACATCGCTGGATGCATTACGCATCACCTGCTCCTGCCCTGTCGTAATCGGTGTGGTGATCAGTTTGCTGGTGTTTTCATTCGGCAATTTGTAGCGCATTTTGAGGAACCCATATTCATTGCTAAATGTACTGGTTTCCACCTCTTCCGCTTGTGGCGCAGGTTTGCCATAGCGCAGCGCGTCCACACTGCCCGGTGCACCCACAGGGGTCACCTCATAGATCGCGGTTACCGCATGGCCAGAGCCCACGTCACCCGCATCAACTTTATCATTATTAAAGTCTTCGCGCTTTAGCATGCGTGATTCATAGCCCACCAGACGATACTCAGAAATCATGTGCGGGTTAAACTCCACCTGAATCTTCACGTCTTTGGCGATGGTAAACAGCGTCGAGCTTGCCTCATTCACCAGCACTTTGCGCGCCTCGTTCAGCGTGTCGATATAGGCCGCGTTACCATTGCCATGCTGTGCCAGTTTTTGCATCAGCGCGTCATTGTAATTACCGCGACCAAAACCAAGCACTGACAGGGTCACACCCGTTTCGCGTTTTTGTTCAATGAAGTTTTGCAGCTGTTTCGGGTCACGAATACCGATGTTGAAATCGCCATCCGTCGCCAGTATCACGCGGTTCACCGCATCATCACGTTGGTTTTGCGCTGCTAGATTATAGGCATGTTCAATACCCGCACCACCGGCCGTACCGCCCCCTGCGCCCAGCTGGTCGATCACCGAGATAATGGTCTGTTTGTTCGCCACTTTGGTTGGGCTAAGCGCGGTGCCTGCACGCCCTGCGTAGGTCACGATCCCGATCGTATCCTCAGGATGCAACTGGTCGAGCAACATCTTAAGCGATGATTTCAGCAGCGGCAGTTTGTTCTGCTGGTTCATCGAACCCGACACATCAATCAAGAACACCAGATTGGCGCGCGGTTTTTCGGCTACATCAAATCCTTTGATCCCGATATGCACCAACTTGGTGCTCGTGTTCCACGGCGTAGGAACCACGCTCACTGTTGGCTTAAACGGTTCGCTTTTGTTCTCTGGCAGCGGGTAATTGTAATCAAAATAATTGATCATCTCTTCGGTGCGTACCATTTGTGCTTGTGGCAAGCGCCCCTGATTCAACGTGCTGCGCACAAAGCTGTAAGACGCGGTATCCACATCAATCGAGAAAGTTGAGACCGGTTCCGCGCTCACCAGTTTATTCTGGTTAGTAACATGGCTTTCAAATTTATCACCACCACCATAATGCCGTTCCGGCTGTGGGTATGGCATGATGGATAGCGCTTCTGGCGTAGCTGGTGCCATCACCCCCGCAACATTGCCTCCCATCATGGCATCACTTGCCATACGGCGAGAAGGGCTTGGCGCCATTTTTTGCATCATCCCTGGTGCGGGCATTGCTTCTTCAGATACGGCCATGTCTGCCGCCGCGAAGGATTCTTTTGCTTTTTTCGCAGGCGGTGGCGGTGACGCAGGTGCTACCAATGCACGCTGCATGCCCGGCGCGTTTTGATTCACTGTGCCCGCTCCAGCCACATCATCCACTTCTGCTTCTTTATCGACAGCTTTCTTTTCTATTGGCTGCGGTGTGGTCGAGGTGGTGGTTTCCGGCTTCGGCGAAATCATCACCGGATCCATAATGGTTGAATAATGGGTAGTAGTGATCGCCAGCACGGTAGCTACCGCGGCAAACGATCCGGCAAATACGTAAGCTTTTTTCATGGTCAGACTCCTTATCAGTTGCTCCCACAAGCTGGGATTACTGGTAAGACGAGCCGAGTCAGATGATCCTTGGCTATTACGCTCTTTTTTCATCTGATTTTCTCTAAATGCCTGTTTTGCATGGCTAATTGCGCGCTCTTTTGCCCCCTCAGAAGGGGGTGGAACGTCCAGTTTCGCCAGTTTTTTCTTTAGCTCATGTTCATCCATAAGCCTTGCTTCCTTCTTTTAATAATGACTTCAAAAGTTTTCGCGCCTTAAATATCCGCCAGGAGATGGTCGTCTCCGCACACTCCAAAATCTCGGCGGCCTGTTTGTGGCTCATCTCCTCGGCATATACGAGCAACACCGCATCACGCAGCGGCTCCGGCAATTGATGAATGGCGGCAAAGCTTTCTGCGGCGATCATTTTATCATCCGCCGCCACCTCTTCAGAAGCCGTATCAAACCCTTCCGCAAAGCCAAATTCGCGGCTTTGGGCTTTGCCCGTAGTGCGATAATAGTCCTTTGCGGCGTTGATGGTGATGCGATACAGCCAGCTGGTAAAACTCGCCTCAGCGCGAAAACCCGCCAGCTTTTCCGGCAGTTTCACGCATACATTCTGGGCGATATCCTCCGCATCTTCGCGCTTCCCACACCATTTATAGGCCACCTTATAGATCATCATGTAATGCTCCTCCACCAGCCGCGCGAACGCGTGCGCGTTTCCAGCCGCGGCTAAACCTATCAAATTGCTGGTTTCTTCTGCGTTCATCTGCCTATAGGACGAAGGGTGATCATGAATCCTTTGTAGCGCCGATTATTAGGGCTGTAAATTGTGCATATTATCGTTGAAAAACAGGCAAAAAAGGCTACAAAGGGCGTCTTATGAGTTTGTCGTTTCAAGATCTGATTTTAAAGCTGCACCAATTTTGGGCGGATCAAGGCTGTGTAATCCTGCAACCCTATGACATGGAAGTGGGTGCGGGCACCTTCCATCCGGCTACCACCTTGCGTGCGCTGGGGCCAAAGCCATGGAAGGCGGCGTATGTTCAACCGTCACGTCGCCCGAAGGATGGGCGCTATGGTGAAAACCCGAACCGCCTGCAACATTATTACCAGTATCAGGTGATCTTAAAGCCTTCTCCGCAGAATATTCAGCAGCTCTATCTGGACAGCCTGAAACATATCGGCATTGATCCACTGAAACACGATATCCGCTTTGTGGAAGATGATTGGGAATCACCAACGCTTGGCGCGTGGGGGCTTGGTTGGGAAGTGTGGTGCGACGGCATGGAAGTCACCCAGTTCACTTATTTCCAGCAAGTAGGTGGCATTGAGTGCAAGCCCGTCTCCGGCGAACTGACCTACGGGCTGGAACGTTTAGCGATGTATATTCAGGGCGTAGAAAATGTGTACGACCTCGATTTCAATAATGACGGCGTGAAATACGGCGAAGTGTTTTTGCAGAATGAGCAGGAATTTTCTGCTTACAACTTAGAGCACGCCGATACCGAACAGTTGTTGCGCCAATTTGAAGATGCGGAAAAAGAGTGTAGCGCGCTGGTGGCACAAGATCTTCCGCTGCCTGCCTACGATCAATGCATCAAAGCGTCGCACCGTTTCAACCTGCTGGATGCGCGTGGTGTGATCTCGGTTACTGAGCGCGCGGCCTACATCAAACGGGTACGCGAGCTGGCCAAAAAATGTTGTGAATCTTATGTTAAAAAGGACGCCGCCTAAATGCTACTGACCATGTTACATTCCAAAATCCACCGCGCACGCGTCACCCACTCAGAGCTGCATTACAACGGCTCCATGGGCATTGACGAGGATCTGCTCGATCAGGCGGGTATGCTTCCCGGCCAGCAGATCGACGTGCTGAACGTCAATAACGGCGCGCGCATCACTACTTACATTTTGAAAGAACCGCGCGGCTCCAAGCGTTTCGGAATATACGGTGCGGCGGCGCATTTCTTTAAGCCCAAAGATATTGTCATCGTCATCGGCTACGCGCAGATGGACGAGAAAGAAGCGAAGACGTACCAACCAACCATGCTGGTGATGGATGAAAATAACAACATAGAGAAAACGGTGAAAAAATAACCCATGGCTGATTTGCTGCTCGAACTTTTCTGTGAAGAAATCCCTGCCCGCATGCAGGCAGCAGCGCTTTCGCATATGCAAAAAACGCTTTCCGGTAAATTGGGTAAATCGGCTGAAGGGTTCGTCACCCCTCGCCGTGTTGCAATCATCATCAAAGACCTGCCCGCCAAGCAGCCCGACATTAGCGACGAGCTTAAAGGCCCCAAGGTTGGCGCGCCGGAGCAAGCCATTAATGGTTTCCTCAAAAAAACCGGGCTGACGCTTGAGCAGTTGGAAGATCGCAGCGGCGTGTATTTCGCAAAGATCGAGAAAAAGGGTGAGCCAACGGCAGAGCTTATTAAAAGCGCAGTCGAAGAGATGCTCGCTGGTTTCCCATGGCCGAAATCGATGCGCTGGTCAGACGGGGATACGGCATGGGTGCGCCCGCTCCATTCCATTTTGTGCATCTTTGATGGCGCGGTAGTGCCGGTCGAGTTTGCGGGGCTTATCGCCTCAAACACCACGCACGGCCATCGTTTCCTGGCGCCAGATGAAATTACCGTCACCTCGGCAGATACTTATGCGCCGGCACTGGAAAAAGCATTTGTCATCGCCGATCGCGATGCACGCAAAACAGCCATCGCCAAACAAGCGCAGGAAGTGGCCGCAAAAAGTGGGCTGGTGCTGCGCAAGGATGAAGGATTGCTCGAAGAAGTCACCGGGCTGGTGGAATGGCCGGTGGTGCTTGCAGGAAAAATCGATAAAGGTTTCATGGATCTGCCACCGGAAGTGCTGGTCTCGGAAATGCGTGCGCATCAGAAATATTTTGCGCTGGAAAATGACGATGGCAGCTTTGCTGACACGTTCCTAATTACCGCAAACATCACCGCGAATGACGATGGCAAAGCCATCATCCACGGCAATGAGCGCGTGTTGCGTGCGCGTCTGGCTGATGGCCGTTTCTTCTGGGATCAGGACAAAAAGAAAAAGCTGGAAGACTGGGCGAAAGGGCTAGAGAGCGTCACGTTCCATGCCAAGCTCGGCACCACGGCAGACAAGGTTGCACGCGTTGAAAAACTCGCCGCACAAATTGCCGACACTACCAAAGCGAACAGCAAGCAGGTAGCGCAAGCAGCGCGCCTATGCAAAGCGGATCTGGTCACCGGTATGGTCGGTGAGTTCCCAGAGCTGCAAGGTGTGATGGGGCGTTACTACGCGCTTGAGCAAGGCGAGCCCAAAGAAGTGGCCGATGCGATTCGCGACCATTACCTGCCGCTTGGCCCCTCTTCCGATATTCCCACGCAGCCCGTTTCCATCTGCGTTGCGTTGGCCGATAAGCTCGACACGCTCATCTCCATGTTCGCGATTGATGAAAAACCAACCGGCAGCAAAGACCCGTTCGCCCTGCGCCGCGCGGCACTCGGCATCATCCGCATTATTCTGGAAAATGACGTACGTGTTTCTCTAGGAGAACTAATAAGCCCTCCTCTTTGTTTGCATTTTGCGAAGGCTAAATTCGATATTCTTGATAAAATGATCGATACTATTATCGAGGTACACAGAAGGCCAACCATCGAAGGAAGAATAGATTTATCTAGTTTCGAAAAGAAAATGGATCCAGCCATAGATAAAGCGATGCTAAAAACAATTTATATACGGTTTGGGGAAATAAAAAATTTCTTCCATGACCGCCTGATCGTGCAGCTTAAAGATTCCGGTATTCGCCATGATGTGATCAAGGCCGTAATCGCCGATGGTGATGATGATTTGGTACGCATCGTAAACCGTGCCAAGGCATTGCAAGAACTTCTAGATACAGAACATGGTATCAATCTACTAGCTGGCTATAAGCGCGCGGCCAACATCGTGGCGATTGAAGAGAAAAAAGATAAGACGAGCTATAAAGCTGCCGAACTTGATAAATCTGCTTTGGAAAAAGAATCTGAAAAGTCTCTTGAGGGTGTGCTTTCACAGTTTGCTGACAAGGCCTCAGAACTGCTTAGAGAAGAAAAATATATAGAGACAATGAAATTACTATCAGGCCTAAAACGTGGTCTCGGTCTGTTTTTTGATGATGTAATGGTAAACTGTGAAGAAGAAAATTTGCGTATCAATCGCTTACGCTTGCTTGCAAGCATTCGCGATACTATGAATATGGTGGCAGATTTTAGTAAGATTGAAGGCGATAGTAAGGAACATAAAAAGGCGGCATAGATGCAAACACAACAAGCAATGGCGAAAACGGATATGGCAGACAAACTGGTTTATAGTTTTGGGGATGGCGCGGCCGATGGTAACGGCTCCATGCGCGAATTGCTCGGTGGTAAGGGCGCGAACCTCGCAGAGATGTGTTCGCTCGGGCTTCCGGTTCCTCCCGGCTTTACCATCACCACTGAAGTGTGCGTGGCCTATTACCAGCAAGGCAAAAAACTGGCTGACGGTCTGGAAGATCAATTACGTCAAGCATTAGCGCAGGTAGAAAGCAAGGTAGGCGCAAAGTTTGGCGACGGTGAGAACCCGCTGCTACTTTCTGTGCGCTCTGGTGCGCGTGCCTCCATGCCGGGTATGATGGACACGGTGTTAAACCTCGGCCTGAACGACACGACTGTGCAGGCGCTGGCTAAAAAAACCGGCAATGAGCGTTTTGCGTATGATTCATACCGTCGCTTTATTCAGATGTATTCCGACGTGGTGCTTGAGTTGGAGCATTATCATTTCGAAGACATGCTCGAGCAAAAGAAGATGGATCGCGATGTATCGCTCGATACCGAACTCACCGCAGACGATCTCAAGGAGCTCGTTGCAGAATATAAGCAATGCGTGGAAGATGAGCTGGGCAAGCCGTTTCCTGAGGATGTGCATGCGCAATTATGGGGAGCGATTTGCGCCGTATTCAACTCGTGGATGAGCGCGCGCGCGATTAAATATCGCGAGCTGCACGACATTCCAGAAAACTGGGGAACCGCGGTCACCGTACAATCCATGGTGTTCGGCAATATGGGTGATGACTGCGCAACCGGCGTTGCCTTCACGCGCAACCCGTCTACGGGTGAACATAAATATTACGGCGAATTCCTTATCAACGCACAAGGCGAAGACGTGGTAGCAGGTATCCGTACCCCGCAACCGATGGAAGAAATGCCAGGCGTGATGCCCGAAGTATACAAACAGCTCACCGCTGTGTTCGATAAGTTGGAAGCGCATTACCGCGACATGCAAGATATCGAGTTCACCATTCAGGGCGGCAAGCTGTGGATGCTGCAAACCCGTAACGGCAAGCGCACCGCTGCTGCTGCGGTAAAGATCGCGGTGGATATGGTGAATGAAAAACGCATCACCAAGGAAGAAGCCATTAAGCGCATTGATCCGTTAGCGCTTGATCAGCTATTGCACCCAACGCTTGATGCCAACGCGGAAAAAACCGTACTGGCGACTGGCCTGCCCGCCTCACCTGGTGCGGCTTCCGGCAAGGTGGTGTTCACCGCGGAAGATGCGGAAGCCATGGCGCTTGAGCATAAACAAAAAGTGATTCTGGTACGTATCGAAACCTCGCCGGAAGATATTCACGGCATGCACGCAGCACAAGGCATCCTGACTGCGCGCGGCGGCATGACCAGCCACGCGGCTGTGGTAGCGCGTGGCATGGGTAAGCCATGCGTGTCTGGTGCGGGTGAGCTGCGTATTGATTACAAGGCAAAAAGCTTTCAGGTGATGGGTAACACCATCAAGGAAGGCGATATCATCACCATCAACGGTTCCACCGGCGAAGTAATGCTCGGGGAAATTCCTACCGTGCAACCACAGCTTTCTGGTGACTTTGAAACGCTGATGGGTTGGGCAGATGATGTGCGCAAACTTAAAGTGCGCACCAATGCGGAAACCCCAGCAGATGCCGAGACTGCGCGCAAATTCGGCGCGGAAGGTATTGGGCTGTGCCGTACTGAGCATATGTTTTTTGATGCAGATCGTATCACCGCCATGCGCGAGATGATCGTGGCCAAAGACACGGAAGGTCGCAAGACGGCGCTTGCCAAATTGCTCCCTATGCAGCGTCAGGATTTTGCTGATCTGTTTTCCATCATGAAAGGCCTGCCGGTCACCATTCGCCTGCTGGATCCTCCATTGCATGAGTTCCTTCCTCACACGGAAGAAGACATCAAACAAGTGGCTGCGGCTGCCAATGTGAGTGTGGATGTGGTGCGTCATCGTGCGCATGAACTCAAGGAACAAAACCCGATGCTGGGTCATCGTGGTTGCCGCCTTGGCATTACCTATCCGGAAATTTACGAGATGCAAGCCACGGCGATTTTTGAAGCCGCCGCACAAATCATCAAAGACAAAAAAGACACCATCATTCCAGAGATCATGGTGCCGCTGGTGATGATGCCGAAAGAACTCGCTATGCTTAAAGCATTGATTGACCGCGTAGCACAGGAGGTAATGCAAAAATCAGGCGTGACCATCGACTATATGGTGGGCACGATGATCGAGCTGCCACGCGCTGCACTACGCGCGGGTGTAATCGCTGAATCCGCCGAGTTCTTCAGCTTCGGCACCAACGACCTCACGCAAACCACGCTTGGTATTTCGCGTGATGATTCGGCGAACTTTATCGAGATTTACAAACAGCAAGGCATTGTAGAGCAAGACCCGTTTGTCACGCTAGACCAGTCTGGTGTAGGCGAGCTTATCGAGATCGCAGCGAAACGTGGTCGCGAAGCACGCCCCGGTATGAAGCTTGGTATTTGTGGTGAGCATGGTGGTGATCCGGCTTCGATCGGTTTCTGCCAAAAGGCCGGGTTAGACTATGTGAGCTGCTCGCCCTACCGCGTGCCAGTAGCACGTCTGGCTGCCGCACAAGCGGCGCTGGTATCGGCAGGTGAATAACCCTTCCCTTTATACTGCTATACATAACCAACAGGTAGTGTGTTTATGTTTTCCTAAAAAGAGACATTGCGGTTTCACGCTTGTGGAGTTCTCTATCGTAATGATCATTATTGGGCTCGTGCTGGGTGGTATAATTGCCGGTCAAGATATTGTCATGAATGCAAAACTGCGCAATATCACGAGTGACATTGAACAATACAAGGCTACGATACAGACATTTAAATCACGATACGGCTATCTGCCGGGCGATATGCCCAATGCATCCGATGTATGGCCAGACTGCATGGATGACCCGCTTGATTGCGGGGGGGATAATGATGGTGTTATCTCCTCAAATGGCGGCGGTTTTGATGAGGGCCTGTTAGCGTGGAGACATCTATATCTCGCGGGTTTATTGCTTGTGCCCTACAGTGGAGAGCGCGAAAGCAACAGGATAGTCGTAGGCACCAACGTACCCAAAATGAATATACGCGGCGCCGGATTGCGCATAGGTTATCAAGATCCAGTCAGCTGGTATGGATACAATGGCCATACCTTCCAATTAGGAGCTTCATCCGGCCTGCAGATGGGTGGATATGTACTGACGCCGAAGGAAGCCTATACCATCGATTTAAAAATAGATGATGGAATCAGCCGTTCAGGAAAAGTCGAACATCGTGGTGGGGGTGGCCTACCCTGCGTCATCGCCAACGGCCAGTTAGGTAGCGGCTGGAATTACGACGTCACAAATGATGACGTTGCATGCACACTCACCTTCTTTTGGTAGGCGCTAAGCACCTACCGCTGTCGATTGCCCTTCATCGCCCTTATTATGACGCTTTGGGTCTTTTAGCTGGCCCTCCGCGGCTTTTAAGTCAGCCATAGCTTTTTCCAATGTTTGCTTAGCACCGGAGAAACCCATACGGAAATGCCAGTCTTCACCTGCGGCGGAAGAGCCCGGTGCATAGAATGGCTCACCCGGCACGGCTACAATATTGGCCGCTTCCACTAAGAACTTCAGCGCGTCTGCTGGTTTTTCAATGATAAAACCTTCCTTGCCCTCAAGCGTCAATTCAGCAGGCACCGCCTTGCCTTTGAGTCCTTTAAAATCTACCCACGCATAAATCGTCGCTGGTGGTGTTTCCATGGTAGCATTTTGCAGCTCACCAATACCTTTGACCATAATGTCGCGTTTTTCAGCGAGCCCCTGGCGGTTGCGCTCCACATATTTGTCACCAAACAAAATGGCAGATTGCGCGGTATTCTGCGCTTGAGAATCAAGCCCACCTCGCCCACTGTTCCATTTACCCATCTGTTTGATCAGGCCGTCATTTTTAGTGAGCATCCAACCCACGCGCCTTCCGGCCAGCCCATATTCCTTGGATACGGAACGCACTTCCACCGCGCGCCCTTCTGCAAACAACGCTTTTTCATCGTCACTACGTTTTGGTATGTCCCCAGAAAATAGGATTTTACCATACGGGTTATCAAGAATCGCGATCATATCTTTAGATGCTTCATTGCGGATCACTTTCATTAGCGCCGCGCGTTCGGCATCATCATACATCGCACCTGTTGGGTTGTTTGGTGTATTAATCAGCAACCCCTTAGCATTCGGATGCTCTTTCAATACCTCAGAAAGCTGTTCAGGGCTGATCAGGCCGCGACCATTCGTATCCACTTCAATAATTTTTACGCCGGGCGTTAGCACGTCAAAATTGGTCGGCCAACCTGGGCCCGCCATAATCACTTCTTCACCCGGTTTAAAATACGAACCAATAGCTGCGAGCACACCTTTAGCACCTGTGCCTACTGCTACATTTTTCGCCTCCATATCCACGCCAGTTTCCTCAGAAAACTTAAACGCGGCTGCTGCACGGAAACCATCCGTCCCTTTGCCCGTAGCATAGGAATCTACATTGGGTTTCCCAGCGTCAGTATCTTCTGGCACTGTCTGATATTTTGCGTCTTTGGGGTTCGCTTTTGCCGCTTCTTCCAGCTCGCGCATCCAGCCTGCTTTTTCTTCTTTTGTCGGCTTATCCGCCACCGCAATATCGCCCACAGTGAATTTAGCAATCGTACGCCCTGCATCCGTAGCTGCCTGAGCAGCGTTAGCAGCCGACATAGTCGGAGAATCACGAAGTTCGGATGGCGCAATATAAGTGTGGGTTCTTACAGACATTTCTTATCCTTTTGGTTTTTTATTAATTATTTGTAACTTATAGCGCTTCTGTCTTTGCGCTACAATAAAAAACACGTAAATAACGTGGCATATACTGATTTTTTTGCTAGAAGACATAAATCTGTTATATAGCTACTCAATATAGTAAATACTTGGCGAACTTATGAAATATTTTGTTTTTATTCCTACCCTGTTGATGTTGGCGGCGCCTGCCAATGCTGCCATGAAGTTCACCTGCGAGCGCTTCAAAAGCAGCTGCACTGGTACGAGTTGCGAAAAATTATATTTAGCGCTGCATAAAGATGTAGAGCATAAAATTCTCACCATGCGCAAAACGCAGCTGGTGGAATATGAAATCGAGCGGCACCATGCAAAAGAAACGTTAGTCAGCCTACGCACAGAAGAAGAAAAAGATGTGCCGCTGGTGATTGACTATAAGCATGTGGAAACACCTTACGGTAAGCTGGTGCTGATGAACAAAGATCGCAAAGGTGATGTGAAAGAAAAAACGGAAATTGAGCCTACTTCAGGGCTATATCGTTATTACCTGATTCACACTGATGGAAGCATTAAAGATGTGCCTGTGGGCGAGCCCTACGCGGCCTATTTTGGCTGGTGTGAAGATAACACAGCCAAGGGCGATTCAATCATGAACATGAACCCTGTCGATGCGCCTGTGCCTGCACAAAAGCCGGAAACAGCGATCCCCGATGTTATAGCGCCAGCGGAGACGATTGACAGCCAATGATTAAAGTACGTTTTGCCCCTTCTCCCACCGGCTATTTGCATGTCGGCAATGTTCGCACTGCTCTCGTAAACTGGTTGTTCGCTCGCAAAAATGGCGGGCAGTTCATCCTGCGTATTGACGATACGGATACGGAACGTTCCAAAGCAGAATATGAAGATGCCATTAGCGAAGATCTTAGCTGGCTGGGCATGAACTGGGATGAGTATGTCAAGCAATCCGACCGCCTGCATCGCTATGAAGAGGCGCGCGACCAACTGATCGCAAGCGGCAGGTTATATGCGTGTTATGAAACGCCGGAAGAACTCGATATACAGCGCAAGATGCTGGCCTCGCGCGGCAAACCGCCGATTTATAACCGTGCAGCGCTCAAACTCACCGACGAGCAAAAGCAAGCTTACGAAGCGGAAGGTCGCAAGCCCCATTTTCGTTTTCTGCTCAATGAAGAGCCGCTCGAATGGAATGATCTGATTCGAGGGGAAACCCATTTCAAAGCCACTCACATGAGTGATCCGGTGTTGATCCGTGCTGATGGTGTTCCGTTATACACCATTGCTTCAGTGGTAGATGATGAAGATATGGCGATCACCCATGTAGTGCGCGGGGAAGATCATGTCTCCAACACCGCTGTACAAGTGCAAATATATAAGGCGCTGGGTTATAAGGTGCCGGAATTTGCCCATATGGCGCTACTTAAAACCAAGGATGGTGAAATGTCTAAGCGTCTTGGTGGAAATGACATACGTGCACTACGAGAGGCAGGCATTATGCCGATGGCCGTCACTTCCCTGCTTGCCAAAATCGGCACGTCCGATTCCATAGAGATTGCCAACAACATGCAGGAGCTCATTGATAATTTTGAGTTCAGCAAATTTGGTCGTGCACCTGCGAATTATGATGTAGTAGAGCTTGAAAAGCTGGGTGAAAAACTGCTGCATCAACTGCCGTTTGACGCGGTGAAAGACAAGCTCAGCTTCGCGGATGAAACGTTCTGGAATTCGGTGCGTGCTAATGTGAAAAATCTCGATGAGGCCAAACAGTGGTGGGACATTCTGCATGGCGAGGTGAAATCAGAGCTTAGCGCTGAGGAAAAAACCTTCCTGCAGGATGCGGCCAAACTGTTACCGCCCGCCCCGTGGGATGAAACCACCTATGATGCGTGGATTGCCGCGCTCAAACCAACCACCGATCGCAAGGGAAAGACGCTGTTCATGCCCATTCGCAAAGCGCTCACCGGTCTGGAAAAAGGCCCAGAGCTCAAAACCCTCCTGCCGCTTTTAGGCGCAGAAAAAACCACTGAGCGACTCGCCGCATAAACACATTAAGCAACGGAGTAGAATTAACGGCTCACTCCACATTGTGCTGCCCCCAACTTTAGCTCATCAATCGCTATTCTTTCGACTTCCCGGGCTATTTGTTCGGTTGGATCGGCGTCATATGCTCTTTTATCTAGGTTAGTGATATCATACGTTGGCCGCTGGCCGTGCTGCCCCTGAAAAATATGCAACATTTCTTCAACACCTAACAATGTAAACACTTCTTGAGGGCTAAGGTCGGTATTTTCGTATCCCAATTCTTCTTTAAAGGCGTCGGGGCTACTAACAGCCCCTAACACGAGGGCTGGGCGAATAGTAATTTCATTTTTTGTTATGTTGGTAAAAGCGACAAAGTTACTTACTCGTTTTCCGCCCAGAGTTATCTCATGTGCAAAACGATAATCATTTACCTCTGCCTCTTCTTTAATTTTATGCGCAACGTATTGCACACCTAGGGCAAAGCTTTTCATAAATTCAAAAAACTTTGCAGGTGGAAGTTTTTCTCTAACCTCTTTCTCGTCTATAGAAAAGCCCATACTACCCATATCTTCTATTAGTGCCGATATGAATTGCGAGTATTTAGAATCAGGGCCATCCTTCCCTGGAGAGCAATCTTCAATAATTTGGCGAGCGAATGGGTGCATTTCGTCAAGCGTGCCCATCAATTCCTCTCCGTATCTCTCACGGAGCTCTCTGTGTACTGTTTGTAGTATAGCGCTCATATATTTTTCCTAATCACATGATGATACAGCTCAATTCCCTAATTTATATTAAGAATAAATGACGATGTATTTTACTCATGCTTGCTATTGTTTTTACACAATTTTCTGTTATTAGGTTTTTGCATGAGTATATTTTTCTACAATACCCTGACCCGAAAAAAAGAGGCTTTCACGCCTCTCGATAGTAACAATGTGCGCATGTATGTGTGTGGGCCAACTGTTTACGACAGGCCGCATCTGGGTAATGCACGCAGCGTGGTGGTCTACGATGTTTTATACAGACTTCTCAAACAGATATATGGAGAAGCTAAAGTAAATTATGTGCGCAATATCACCGATGTGGATGACAAAATCAACGCGGCTGCCAAGCAAAATGGCGAGGCGATTTCCGATCTTACTTCACGGGTCGAAGGCTGGTTTCATGACGACATGGAAGCGCTGCATTGCCTGCCCCCAAACAAGGAGCCGCACGCTACCGGACACATCGCACAAATGATCGCCATTATCGAAAAACTCATCGCCGGAAACCATGCTTATGTTTCCGAAGGCCATGTGTTATTCGCGGTGAATTCCTACGATAAATACGGCCAGCTTTCTGGCCGCAAGCTCGATGACCTAATCGCCGGTGCGCGCGTGGAAGTAGAATCCTACAAGAAAGCGCCGGGCGATTTCGTGTTATGGAAACCGGCTAATGAAGGTGACGATGCGTCTTCAGTGTTTGACTCACCGTGGGGCAAAGGTCGCCCTGGCTGGCATATTGAATGTTCGGCCATGAGCAGTGAATATCTGGGTGCGGATTTCGACATTCATGGCGGCGGGGCGGATCTCATGTTCCCGCATCACGAAAATGAGATTGCACAATCATGCTGTGCCACCGCTGGATCAGGATTTGCGCGCTATTGGGTACATAACGGCTTCCTTACCGTAAACGGTGAGAAGATGAGTAAGTCGCTCGGCAATTTTATCACGGTGAAAGACCTGCTGGATAAAGGTGTGAAGGGTGAAGTGATTCGCCTCGCCTACCTCATGACCAAATATAACGAGCCGCTCGATTGGAGTGACAAGCTGCTCGATGATGCAAAAAAAGTGCTCGATGGCTGGTATCGCAATGTGGCGGAAAAACCTGCGGCACTACCCGCCTCTTTCATAGAAGCGCTAGGCGATGACCTTAACACACCCAAAGCCATCAGCCTGATGCACAGCGCCTCGCCTGAGGAGCTGCGCGCTATGGCAGATACGTTAGGTGTGCTGCAACACTCGGCGGATAGCTGGTTCAAGGGTGATGCAGCAGATGGGGATGCGGATATTCAGGCCAGGATCGACGCACGTATCGAAGCGAAAAAAAATAAAGACTGGGCTGCGGCCGATGCCATCCGCAAAGAACTTTCCGACGCGGGCGTCATCCTCGAAGACCGCCCGGACGGCACCACCGACTGGCGAAGAGCGTAGCTTTAGCGATTGTCATTGCGAGGAACGAAGTGACGAAGCAATCCAGACAACCCGCCGTTTATATTACTGCTAATAAGCGTAATGGCACATTATACACAGGCGTGACCAGCAACCTTGTGCAACGCATCTGGCAACATAAGGAAAAAGCAGTGTCAGGATTTTCTGAAAAATATGCCTGCGACAGGCTAGTATATTTTGTAGTTTGCGAGACGATGGAACAGGCCATTGCTGAAGAAAAGAGAATTAAAGGCGGCTCCAGAAATAAGAAGCTTGCATTAATTGAAACAATAAACCCCAATTGGAACGATTTATATGACGATATTGTTTAACTGGATTGCTTCGCTACGCTCGCAATGACGAAAGAACCCATCATCATTCTAGTGCGCCCGCAAATGGGCGAGAATATTGGCGCGGTGGCGCGTGCCATGAGCAATTTTGGTTTGCGTGAGTTGCGCATCGTCGCCCCGCGTGATGGCTGGCCGAACGAAAAAGCGCAAGACATGGCGTCTGGCGGTATAGGCATAGTAAATGCTGCAAAAATCTTTGATGACTTCCCCTCCGCCATGGCAGACATCCACGTGGCATACGCCACTACGGCGCGTCCGCGCGATATGGAAAAACCAACCTTCACACCGGATGAGGCCATCGCCTCCTTGTCCGCCGAGCAAAACACTGCGCTGGTGTTCGGGCCCGAGCGCACCGGGTTGGAAAATAGTGAGATCGCCATGTGCGATGCGTTGATTACCATTCCCACCGCACCGGAAAACTCTTCGCTCAATCTTGGGCAATCCATGGTGGTGCTGGGTTATGAATGGTTCACCCACACACTGAACACACCCGCAAAAGAAAGTACGCATATACCCGCCACCAAGTCCGATTGGACAGGATTGTTCGATCAGCTTGAGGGCTATCTTGACGAAGTGAATTATTATCGCGTGGCCGAGAAAAAACCAACCATGCAGCACAACCTGCAAACTTTCCTCATGCGCGGTCAGTGGAGCGAGCAGGAGGTACGTAGCTTCAGGGGGGTGCTACGCTCCTTGTGGGAGAAAAAGCACCGAAACACGCCTTAAACCGCTCTCAGAGCTAATTATAAGCTGTTCTATTATATTCATTTTTAGCCAAAACACCACATAACACGCGCTCACCGTACGTTATAGAGGATTTTTTGGTGTAATTATGCTATAATGGGTCATTGGAGGCATGTATGTTGTTACGTGATAAGATTCCGTTTCTGCTGCTGCTCGCTTGTTCCATCTTATTGTTAAGCGGGTGCACCTCCGATATTGACTCCGAAGCAGATTTAAAAGATGCCCTCACCGCTGATGAGGACTCGAACCTTGCGGTGCGCACCATCTCTGGCAGCGTTACAGGAGCACTGGACACTGTGCAAACGCCGTTGGTCGATCTCAACATTAAGCGTTCGGAAATTCCTGAACATCTGCAAAGCCTGTCTGGCAATCCGTATGATCTTCCTTCACCACTACAATGCAAAGTAATGAGCAAAGAACTCGCCGATCTGGATGTGTTGCTAGGCCCGGATATGCAAAAGAATGAAGACGGTGAAGCAGAAGACAAGGGTCATTATGGTTATGTGGAAGATGGGGCTTCCATGCTGCAATCCAGCGCTATCGGGTTTGTCACCAGCAAAGCAAGCATCATTCCGTTTCGCGGCATTGTACGCAAAATCACTGGCGCAGAAAAACACTCCAAAGCACTAGCGCTGGCCTATCAGTCCGGCAAGCTGCGCCGCGCGTATCTTAAAGGCTTAAGCTCTGCCCTGAAATGCGACAAAAAGACCAAAAAAGCCAAGAAAAAGACCAAATCCCAGAAGGAAATCACACTGAGTGCAAACACTGCTAAATAGCCCGCGACCGCCTAATTTAAGCTAATATTAAGCAAACACTTACCATTTCCTCACTTTTCCTATACGAAACGCTAAGCTTTTCCTTGTAGATTAGCGCCTCCATATTACTGTAAGGCACTATGCACTATCTTATCACAGGCGGTTGCGGCTTCATCGGTTCGCATCTTGTAGATTCCCTTCTTGCAAGCGGCCATCGCGTCAGCGTGCTCGACGATCTTTCCAGCGGCAAGCGCGAAAACCTTGCAGATGGCGCCACGCTAATTGAAGGCGACATCACCACCCCGAACATCTTCGATGACCTCGTCAAAGACATTGATGGCTGTTTCCATTTAGCGGCCATTGCTTCTGTGCAGCGCTCGCAGGATGAATGGCTGCGTTGTCATCAGGTCAATCTCAGCGGCACCGTGGCCTTGTTTGATGCGCTGATGCGCGCGAACAAAACTATCCCGGTGGTCTATGCATCTTCCGCTGCAGCTTATGGCGATTGCCCGGATATCCCCTTAAAAGAAACCAGCCATTGTTCGCCATGTTCGGCATACGGTGCAGATAAACTTTCCTGCGAATATCATGCGCGTATTGCAACGAACATGTTTAACATCCCTACCATCGGCCTGCGCTTTTTCAATGTGTATGGACCGCGGCAAGATCCCGCTTCACCTTATTCCGGTGTGATTTCCATTTTTGCGCATCGCATGAAACAACACGCCGACGTCATCATTCACGGTGACGGCGAGCAAGCGCGGGATTTTATTTACGTGGGCGACATCATCACCGTGCTAACCACTGCTATGCAGAAGCTTGAAAGCAAAGAGCTTCGCTGTGATGTGTTCAATGCTTGCACCGGCAAAAATATCTCGGTGAATGCACTGGCAAAGGTCATGATGGATGTCACCGCTTCACGATCCGTTATTTCGCATGGGCCTGCGCGCGAGGGCGATATACGCGTCTCGCTCGGCGATGGCAGCCACGCACAAACCGCATTAGGATTCACCCCACAAACGCGCCTGGAAGACGGGCTTACCATCACGCTGGAGAGTTTATGAAACATATCATTCTATCACTATTAGCACTGACTATTACCGCCTGCGTCTCATCAAGTTCCACAGGCACACCCGCCCCAATCACCTACATCAATCCAGTCGTGCCATCGACAGAACGTTGGGTGGTGTATTACACCGACAAGCTGCCTGCTTCTGCTTTTTCAGACTATGATCTGATTGCGTTTGATAGCGATCATCACCCCGATCTTCTGCCGCTCAAAGCACAAGGCAAAATCTTGCTCGGCTATATCAGCCTTGCCGAAGCGGAAACCTATCGCAGCTATTATAAGAAGATCAAAGATAAGGGTCTGCTGCTTGAGAATAACAATCTCTGGAAAGGCCATGTCATCATTGATGTGCGCAAAGAGGAATGGGAACGCATGCTGCTTGATGAGTTGATCCCGCCTATTCTCGCACAAGGATTTGACGGCATCATGATCGACACGATCGACAGCGCCATTTATCCGGAAATTGAACATCCTGAAAAATATGCGGGTATGAAACAAGGTGCGGTGAAGCTGGTGAAAGCCATTCGCGCGCGCTATCCGAATATCAAGATCATGATTAACCGTGGGCTGGAGATTGCCGACCAGACCGCGCCCTATATCGACTATCTGATGGCGGAAAGCACGCTGACGGACTGGGTGCCGGATCCGACAAAGCCAAAGCTGGTGGATGAAGCAACCTACCAGCGCTATCTGGAGATGATTCGCCAGGCACGTGCGGCCTCACCAACACTTAAAATCTATAGCATGGATTACTGGGATATGAATGATGCACAAGGTGTGAAAAGCATATACGCACGTCAGCGTGCGCAAGGGTTTGTGCCCTATGTCAGCACCATGGATCTGCAACATCTTCACGACGAACCGAAATGATACGCCTACTACTCATCACTTTTCTAAGTTTGTGGCTACCTTCTGCAGCATTTGCCGAAGAAGTATTGCCTCGCGTATTGATCGGGCTATATGACAGTCGCGAGTCTGAAGAACGGATGAGTTTCACCCATCGCTTTTTGGAAATGCCAGCGAACCATTTAGGGTTTGATATTCATTATTACGATATCAATAAACCACTGCCAAAACTGACGGATGATGTGTATGGCGTGGTGATCTGGCTTTCAGCAGGTAACGCCGTGGCCGAAGCGGAACCATATCTGAAATGGCTTGATACGGTGGTCGCCAGTGGCAAGAAGCTGGTCATCGTAGAAAATGCAGGTATCAGCGGCAAGCATCGCGAACGTGACAGCGTGCTACAACATTATAACCGTATCTTAAGTTATATCGGCATTCAGGATTCTAACCAATGGCATTCCATTACCTATCGCGCTAAACCCACATTCATCGACAGGGCCATTGCCAGCTTCGAACGTCCTATTGGGCCAGTCCTTCCCGGCTTTGGGCACACCCATGTTATCCCCGGTCAGGCAACCAGCTATGCAAAGATGACCGTTCCCGGTCAGGATGAAGACAATGTAGTGGATCTGATCACCACCAATGCAAATGGCGGGTTTGTGGCAGAAGGCTATGCAATTTTCCATGTAGTAGAAAATAACAGGTCGCGCATCATTCAATGGTTCGTCAACCCGTTCGAGTTTTTGCGACGTGCGCTAAATGTGGGAATGACGCCCATTCCAGATGTGACCACCATCAACGGCCGACGTATTTTCTACAGCCACATCGATGGCGACGGCTGGAACAACTTATGTGAGATTGAAGAATACCGCAAAAAAAGAACCATTTCTGCAGAAGTCGTGCGTAAAGAAATCATCGAACCTTATTCCGATTTTGCCTTCACTGTTGGTCCAGTGGTGGGCGATCTGGAAATGGACTGTTACGGCGTAAAGGAAAGTAAAGAGGTAGCGCGCAAAATGTTTGCCATGCCGAATGTCGACCCCAGCAGCCACACACACAGCCATCCACTTTATTGGAGCTTTTTCAGGAACTACACCCCCGAAAAAGAAGAAGACCTGCTTGATCGCTATCCGACCAAACCTAAAAACAAGCGATCGCTGCTGGAAGATCTCGAAGATAAAGCGAACACACAGGATTGGAAAACACTGGTCAATCCGGATTCCTACCAAAACCACCTGACGCTTGATGTAGCACCACCACGAGGGCGCAATGATTACAATGAGGATGAGCTCTTCAAAGGCAAGTTCGAACATAAACAATATGAAACACCGCGCAGCTATGCCTGTACGCCGTTCATACTCGATCAGGAAATCAGCGGTTCGATTGACCGCATCAATGAACTCACCCCGCCAGGCAAAAAAGCACGCCTTATCCAATGGTCGGGCGACACCAGCCCTTATCAGGAAGTCTTGCGCATAACACGTGAAGCCGGACTACTCAATATCAACGGGGGTGATTCACGATTTGACAATGAATATCCCTCATATTCTTCCGTATCACCTATCGGTTTAAAGCTAGGCAGAGAACGCCAAATCTATTCTTCTAACAGTAATGAAAACACCTACACCAACCTATGGACAGGTCGTTTCTTCGGTTTCCGCTATTTGCAAACCACGGTACGCAACACCGAATCCCCTATTCGCGTTCGTCCATTCAATATCTATTTCCATATCTATTCCGGACAAAAGCTGGCCAGCCTGAAGGCGGTGCAGGAGAATTTCGAGTTTGCCCGCAGCCAGCAGCTACACCCCATCACTGCAACGGATTACACCCTGCTTGCTAACCATTATTACGACACAAAATTGATAAAACTCGATAATAATCGCTGGAAAGTTAAAGACAGAGGCACTCTCGAGACGCTGCGGTTTGATTACGCATTTAGCCAAAGCATTGATTTTTCAACGTCTTATGGCGTTCTCGGTCAGAATTACTGGCAAAACAGTCTTTATGTGAGCCTTGACCCAGACGTAAAAAACCCAGTCATCTCACTGAAACAAAATGATAAAGAGGGTCTTTTACCTGTTGAAAACACCCCATATCTAGTGGATAGTCGCTGGAAAATAAAAGGCTTGCATCATGGTAAAAGTTTGTTAACTTTCCACGCCCAAGGTTACGGGCATGGAGAAATGTCCTGGGTGATGCCTGAGTCAGGCAACTACCTGATAAAAGCAACAAAGATAAGTGATCAAAAATCTCCTGTCTTTGAAACTAAAGTCAAAACGAATACGGAAAATATTTTACGCTTTTCCATTGAAGTAATGACCCCTCAGGAACCACTGTTGGTAACCATAGAAAAAATATAGGAACGTAATGTCGAAGAAACATTATATAGTCATTTTGCTTGTTGCTCTCGCCGGATTGGTTGCGAGTTTCTACCTCATGCCGCGTTCGCAAGAAGTGGCGCTCATGCAGATGAAGGACAAGCATTTTGAAGAAGCGCGCGTGGCTTATGAGCAGCAGCTTGAAAGCGGCAATTTAAATATTGAGGTCGTAACGCGTCTTTCCGAGCTTTACCTGCAAATTGGTGCGGTGGATAAAGCTATTTTGGTAATGGAAAAATTTATTGCTGAGAACCCATCCAACATGGCGGCTCGCGAGCGCCTGGGCACCTACTACCAATATGCACAACGTCAGGATGACTACCTACGCAACCTGGAAGAAATTAATGCGCTGAAGCCTAAGCCAGAAAACCTCAAAGTGCTTTCCGACATTTATAACTTCAATACAGAATACAACAAACAAGCAGACACGTTAAAGCGTCTGATTGCTACGGAAGAAAACCAAGGCGACACTGATGCCAAAAGCTTTATGGATCTGGCATCCATTTTTGCGGCAGATAAAAAATATGCCGAAGCTGCCACTACCCTACAAGGCTTGAAATTAAATCATCCAGATCATTTTACTTTTGCTGAAGAAGAGCTGCTGGTGACGTTGCTATTTGATGATAAACGTCCAGATGAAGCAGCGGCAGAAGCAGCGGAATGGGTCAGCGCACATCAAGAAGATTATGTGAACAATGCGCGCCTGATTAATATTGTACATTTCCGTGGTGGTGCTCAGCTAGCACACCCCATCATGGCAAACTTCAGTGAAGAACAGGTGAATGCAAACCCATCCCTGCTAGAAGAATATATTCTGCTCATGCTTTCTGATGGTAAAGATGATGAGGCGTTCCAACGTCTTAAAACACTTTATGCTAACGACAAACTCACGCCTGAGCTAAAAAAGCGCTTGATGTTTGCTGCGATCGTGCGCGGCGAAAACGAGCTAGCGAAGAACCTGTTAAAAGAAACAGAGCTTAAGGCAATGTATGAGCCTGAGCTGGTATCATTGGTTGAGCTGGGTGTGCTACAAGATGAAGCATGGTTATTGAAAGAGATTGATACCACCTTCCCAGCAGAGGAATATGCAGATACCTACCCTATTCTAACAGCCATGCTTTCGGTGAGCCATAATCGCCGCGATGCTAGCAAGAAACTGGCTGAGCTGGATAAGCTGGATCTTACTAGCAGCCAGCTATTGCAGGTTTCACGCGTGTGTGCACGTAACAAAAAATATGACTGCGCTGAAAAGTTTCTGGCAAAACTGCCGCCATCTAATGAGCTGAACGATCAAGAAGTAGCCAATGTGGGCAGCCTGTATCTGGATATGCATAAATGGGATAAGGGCTACAACTTTATCACCACCGCTGCCGAAGGTCGCAACTCGCTGGATATCGATCAGGTATTCATTAAATACGCTGCCGTACGTGGCGATGCTGATGCGGTAGAAAAATGGCTACAAGCCAACAATGACAGTGTAAGCCAGCGCATGCTTGCTGATCTGTATTTTGCGGCACTCAACAATAAGCAATGGCCAACTGCGGTGATGGTGGCTGAGTTCTATCATGCAAAGAAAAATACTTCGCTGGCGCGTAGCTACCTGTCACAAGCTTACGTTCAAACCGGGCAATATGCTGCAGCACTGAAGCTGCTTCGCGAAAATGATCCGATGAGCGAAGATGATGAGAATAACTACATCACGGCGCTTGCCAAGCTTTCTAAAAACAATCCGGAATATCGCAATGAGCTGCGTGAGTTTGCGTCAGACAAACTGAAAAGCAAAATTTCTAAAAGACAGAAAATGGCGCTGGTATATGCGTTGATCGCCGCCAAAGAAGTGAACGTGGCCATGCCTGCGATTCGTGAGCTGGCACTGTCTGAAGGTGGACAGTGGGCAGCGCTTTACGCCGATACGCTCGACAAGCAAGGCCGTCATGCGGAAGCGCGTGAGTTCTGGCTCACGGTGGCTGACCAGCCTTACACCTCGTTCAAACAAAAACGTGAAATCGCCTATAACCTGCTCAATAACGGCTACAAGAATGATGCGGTAGGCATATTTACAAACCTTGCCGCCAGCCAACCAGCCGACAGCCAGGTGGTTAAAGAGCTGATGTTCCTATGGGGCCCTCGCCCGGATGAATCGCAAATGGCGTGGCTGGAAAACCGCTATGTGCGTGCGCAAGGCGTAGATAAAAACAACTGGGCCACCCTAATTGCTAATACCAGCACTGCAGATGATCTACTTTCTTTCGTAGAGCGTCACCCTGAGAGTGCAGCTAATGAAGGTATTGTGCGTGCGTATGTGCAAGCGCTGATCGACAGCAAACAGTTCGAAGAGCAAGAAACCGCACTGTTGGAACATGCCAAAGAAACAGGCAACGTGGCATGGCTACGTGAATATGCGAAAGTGATGAGCGACAATGGTCTGAAGCGTGGCGCGCGTCGCGGTTATGAATCGATTGTGATGCTGGACCCTACGGATGATAAAGCACTACGTGAAGCGGGTGTGATCGCCTATTCGCAAGCGGATTATTCTTCTAGTGAGCTTTACCTCGATCAATATGTGAACTCAAAACAGAGCCACGGCAAAGATGTGCAATCCTATCTGGGGCTGTTCTATTACGCAGAGCTGATGCGTGGCAAAAAACTGATGGATCAAGCCAAGCCATATTACGAAGCCACCATTCAGCGTATTGATGCACAGCGCCTGCGCACAGCGGAAGCACTTTCTGTGCGCGCACAAAGCGAAATACATCTGGGTAATATCGATGGCGGCATGGCAACGTTCGATCAGGCAATGACGGTGTATCCGAGTGATGATATTTTACGTGCTGATAAAATCAGCGCGCTAGCTGAGCTTCAACGCTATGACGATGCGCGTGAGCTACTGGCTCAGCCACGCTCTAATACATTCGAGGGCGCAACTGCAGAGATTCCACTCTCCACCGCCAATGGCGAGGTGCGTGACTATCGCTTGCTGAATAACGGCAGCCAGATACTTCTGCGTTTTGCAAAGCCAACGTCGCAAAAACGTTATGCGGAAACTTTGAAGGACGTGCCGTGGGTGTATTACCTCAATGAAGGCTATGATTCTATTTTGGTGAATGCGCGCCCGGGCTACCGCGTAGAGATCAACAAAACGGGCAATCAGCCATCCTTTAAAGCAGTAGCGGATAATGAATCTGGCCTGTATCAGGCAGAACGTCAAACTGCACTGCGTTATGAGCTACTTGCCGCGCGTATTGATCTGGAAACAGGCCATATCTACAACGCCTCTACCCGCCTGAATGACATTGCGGATGACTATCCGAATGATCCGCAGTTGATCGGCTTTATTGCCAATGCGGAAAACTATGGTGGCAACTGGCCACGCGCACAAGCCATGCTGAAAACGGCACGCGTGCTATCACCAGAAAACGAAGATTTGGCCGAGTTGGATCGCAGCATCCGCCGCCTACATGCACAAAACATCAAGCTTGATCATGAGTGGGCAAAACGTGGCAGCCATCGCGAACATATCACGACGCTTAGCGGCCATATTGATGCGCTCGACAACCTGAAGATTGGCGCGATCCTGCAAAACAACAATATCGAAACACGTAACGTACGCCGTGGCGATGGCCGTATTGGTGACTTTGATGGAAACCGCAACCGTGGCGAACTCTATGCGCTGTATCACGATGAAAACGGTATCCGTACCCGTTTCTCATTGTTCGGCAATAACGACACGGCCGGTGTAGGCGGTCAGTTCAGCTTCTTCAACCCGCTGGGCGACACCACTCTGTCTGCTGAGTGGCACAAACCTTACTGGGATTTTGTCGAAGGCGTGCTGGATGATGCTACGCGTGATCGCCTGTCGCTGATGCATGAAATCAAACCCACCACCCGTCTGGTAATCAACGGCGGGCCAAACGTAAACCGCTACAATATCGAAGACAGAAACAACGTGATTTCGACTACTGGTTTCGAGTTCAACGTGGTGTATCGCCTGCTGGATGAGCAACCGTTCCTGGCTATCGCATACGGCATTGATGCGGAATATGAAAACGATAGCAAGCGTGGGCTGGATGCTAATGGCAACCTGACTCGCCTCTTCCCGCTACGTACACGTGAGCTGCACTTCATCTCGCTTAACACAGGCTATGAGTTTAGCCGCGACACGTATGGTGAGTTGCTCACCGGTTGGGGATGGGATCGTTTTGGTGGCAATGGCCCAGCCATTGAAGGCCGCCTGACCCATGAGTTTAACGAGCAGTTTGATACTCAAATACGCGCCTTTTATGGTGTGGATAATAGCAGTACTGATGACAATGTAAGCCGCATTGGCGGTTATGTTCGCTGGAGATTTTAGCAATGATTAAGAACACAGAAACTACTCACACATTCAATAAGCCGAAGCGTAAAACGCTCCTTGGCATACGCCGTAGCGCATGGCTGGAGATTCTCCTGGCCCTCGTACTGTTGCTCGCCTTCGACGTGATGGCTATCGACGGCACACGCTACTGGGATGTGAACCCTCATCCGTTCTGGTTCATCGTATTATTGATGGCAACGAAGTATGGCACCAAAGAAGCACTGGTTGCAGCGATTCTCTCCAGCATCGCCCTGCTCTTTGGCAATATGCCAGAGCAGCTTGCCGAGCAGGATTCTTATGCTTACGCGCTTTATGTATTGAAGCTTCCGCTACTGTGGTTAGTGTCTGCAGTGATCTTTGGTGAGCTTCGCCAGATGCATATGCGTGAGCGTGATGATCTTGAGAATGCACTGGTAGAATCAGAGCAGCGCGAACAGCATATTGCGCAATCCTACCAATGGGTAAAACAGCTAAAAGACCTTTTGGAACTGCGTATGGCGGGTCAGCTTCGTTCATCCATTTCTGCTTATCATGCAGCAAAATCCATGGAGAGCCTGAGCCCTAACGATGTAATGCGCGGGCTGGAAGAGCTGGTTAGCTCCACCTTGCACCCTGAATGTTTCTCTGTATATGACCTCACAGGCAATGGCCTGGAAGTCTCCCTCACCCACGGTTGGAAAGACAGCGAAAGCTACACGCGCAACTTTGGCGCCAGCAGCCCGCTTTATCAGTCAGTAGTAGCTGAGCAACGTGTGCTGTGTGTGGCAAACAACGAACATGAGCAATTGCTTTCAGGCCAGGCCATGCTGGTTGGCCCACTACTCGATCAGGATTCTGGTGAAGTGGTAGGTATGCTGAAAATTGAAAAACTTGGCTTTACCGATCTGCATCTAAGCAACATCGAAGCATTCTCTACGATCTGTGAATGGGCAGGTATGGCGATCGTAAACGCACGCAAATATCAAACTGCAAAAGAAGATAGTATCATCAACCCTGACCATAACCTGCTTACTTATGGTTACTTCAAACGTTTCTCTGGCTTTATTGCTTCGCTAGCTGAGCGTGTTGGGTTCGATGTGTCAGCTATTACGGTTAAGCTCTCTAATCCAGATGATTTTGATGATGAAACACGCGGAAAGATGGCACGCGCTTTGTCCGAATCAGTCGATAGTGTATTGCGTAACGTTGACCTTGCCTTCGATCATCAGGCACACAGTGAAGAATATTCTGTTGTGTTGCCAGCTACTAATCGCAAAGGGGCGGATACAGTAGTGAGCAAGATCCAGAAACAACTCACTAAACGTATCAACAAAATTTCTAAAAAAGCTGAATTTACTTTCTCAACTCAAGTGATTTATGAAAACCGTGCAAAAAAATAAAACCATAGAGGATTTCTTCGCCGAGGCAGACGTCCACGATGTAGGGCGTGAAGCTAATGGCGGCATCCTTACATTTATCGTGGCTTTTGTGCTGCTAATAGTGGAATCCCTGCTCGTTTATTGGGCGGTGAGTGGAAGCCTGTCGCTGAATTTCGTGCTAATACTGCATGCGATCGTGGTGGTGCTGCTTACCATTTACGCCACAGTGCTAATGAAAAGTGGCAAAGAGAATCGCTTTGCATTGCTACTCATGCTGACCACGGCCACGGCTGGCCCATATGGTGCGGGTGGTGTGATGTTCGCTGTGATCCTGTATTTCCTTTTTGTGCGCCGTTCCGTAAGCTTTGATGAGTGGTACGACACCATCTTCCCGAGCGTAACCAGAAGCCAGTCACAGCGCGTTTATGATGACATTGTGGTGGGGCGTGATGAGTCCAGCAAAAGCTACAGCGTCATTCCGTTTCTCGATGTGCTTTCATTTGGTGATGAGTTGCAGAAACGTCAGGCACTTTCCAAGATGACTTCAAGCTTCCACCCGAACTTTGCACCGGCGTTCAAAAAAGCCCTGTCGGATGATAGCAACACGATTCGTGTGCAGGCGGCAACGGCGATTACCAAAATTGAAAATATGTTCATGGAACGTTTGATGAAACTGACCAGACTAAAAGATCAATATGATCAAGAGCCGGTCGTGGTGATGGCATTAGCGGAACACTATGATAACTATGCTTATACTGGCCTGCTGGATGCGGATCGCGAGCAAGCGAACCGCAAACGTGCACTGGTTCATTATCAGGAATATCTGCAGCTCGATCCGAATAATCTGGATGTACGCACACGCATTGGCCGTATCCTGATGCGCGAGAAAGATTATGAGCGCGCCTGTGAGTGGTTCGCGGAATGCATCAAGACGGGGCATAACTCAGAATCCATTTCGCAATGGTATTGTGAGGCATTATTTAACTGTGGCAGGTTTGATGATCTGCGTCGCTTTAGCGGCAGTTACACACCATCCTCCAAAGAAGGTGCAGCCACACAGCCACTACCAGTAAAAGAAGCGCTTGCCTTATGGTCTGGCGCAGGAGGTGAAGCATGAGCCGTCCTGTAGATGTTTGCCTGATCTTAGAAGGCACTTACCCATATGTACCGGGTGGGGTTTCCGCCTGGACACACGAGTTGATCCAGAAACACTCCGACTTGTCGTTTCACATCATCTCTATTTTACCGCGTGATGACGAGCCTGAGCTGCGCTACCAGCTTCCGCCAAACGTAACAGGTATTACCAACATTAACCTGCAACGTCTGGAAGAAGGCTCAAAGCTGCCTAAAGCAGAGATCAAAAAAATCTTTGATGAAATGCGCCAGCCGCTGATCCGTATGACCACGGGTGAAGCAACCTTGAATGATTTTTCTCGCATCATGGAAGCTATTGCGCCGCATCGTGGCCGCATCGGCAGCAAGGTGATGCTTGATAGTGAAGAAGCGTGGAACCTGACCACCAACATGTACGAAGCCTCTTTCTCTGAGAGTTCAATGTTGGATTATTTCTGGTCATGGCGCGCAGTGATCGGCAGCCTCTATTCACTGCTATCCGTCGACCTGCCGGAAGCCAAATGCTACCACGCGATGAGCACAGGCTATGCAGGCATCATGGCCTCACGTGCCAAGCTGGAAACCGGTAAACCGGTTATCCTCACCGAGCATGGTATTTACACGAATGAGCGCCGCATCGAGATTTCTTCTGCTGACTGGCTGGAAGAGACCGCTTCTAAGGCGATGACCATTGATCAAACGCGTCTCAATCTGCGTGACCTATGGAGCCAGACCTTCGGCAACTACTCACATATTTGCTACGAAGCGGTCGATCACATCATCACCCTGTTCGCTGGCAACCAGAAAGCACAGATTGCGGATGGTGCGGATGAAAGCAAAATGCGTATCGTGCCTAACGGTATTGACGTAGAACGCTACGGCGCTATTTCGCGCAAGAAGAATGATCGCCCTACTATTGCCATGATTGGCCGTGTGGTGCCGATTAAAGACGTCAAAACCTTCCTGCGTGCGGTAGCAACGCTGAACCAATCACTGCCGGATCTGCGTGTGTTGATTCTCGGACAAACGGATGAAGATCCGGATTACGCCAATGAATGCCGTGCCATGGTCGAGTATTTTGCCCTGCAAGATGTGGTGACCTTTACTGGTCGTGTGAACATTGATGACTACCTGCCGGAGATTGATGTATTGGCATTTTCCAGCATCTCCGAAGCACAGCCGCTTTCCATTCTGGAAGCGGGTGCGTGCGGTATTCCATGTGTGGCCACCGATGTGGGTGCATGTAGCGAAATGTTGCTTGGCAAGCCGGGTGATGATGCTGAGCTGGGTGTAGGCGGTGTAGTTGTTCCTTTGTCCAGCCCACAAGCGCTGGCACAAGGCATTTATAAATTGCTTACCGATAGCGATTTCTATCGTGGTTGCAGCAACGCAATGCGTCTGCGCGTAGCAAAACATTATAACAAAGACGATCAGCACGAGTCCTATAAGGCGCTCTATGCTGAATGTATGAAGAATTAGGCAGGAAGATTATGGCTGGTATTGGCTTCACACTAAAACGTTTAGCAAGCAAAGATAACCTGATTGGTATTTTGCGTGCCTACACGCATGCCACCCTCGCCTCGTCTGGCCCATGGCTATTTACCGTGCTGGCGCTTGGTGGTGTCACGCTGTTTTATTCTGATTATTTTGCCGCCAACGAGCTAATCAATTTCCGCATCGTGGTGGTCTATAACTTCGGTTTCTCGCTAATGTTTGCCGCCCCGACCTACATGGTCATCACGCGCTATCTCGCGGATAGTATCCACGGCAAAAACGTCACCCACACCCCAACGGTGATGCTCGATAGCATGCTGAAGCTCTATGCGCTGCTCTTGCCATTCGGCCTGTTTTACTATGGCTATTATGTAAATCTCGACGTCGCTATGCGCCTGTCGGCGATTGCCAACCTGTTCCTGATTTCGCCTATCTGGCTGCTCGGCGTATATATGACCGCGCTGAAGGATTATAAATCGGTTACCTGGTCGTTCTTCATCGGCATGGGGCTTGCCTTCCTCATTGGTCAGCTGCTCAAACCGGCTTATGGTGATGCGGGTATGCTCAACGGCTTCAACATTGGCTTGGCCTATATTGCCTTCTCATTAGTAGCCAAAATCCTTGCCGAATACCCATACAAGCTGGTGGAAAAAACCGACATTAATGATTATTTCCGCAAATACTGGGAACTGGCCGTAGGTGGCTTCTTCTACAATGCGGGCATCTGGGTCGATAAATGGCTGATGTGGATGTATGCGCCAGAATCCATCGAGCTTCCCAGCAAAATGATCTATTTCCCGGATTATGATAGCGCGATGTTCCTCGCATACCTCACTATTCTTCCGGCCATGGCGATCTTTATTTTCTCGATCGAGACCAACTTCTTCCTGCGCTACCAGCGTTTCTATTACGATATTCTGGAGCACAAGCCGCTGGCGATCATTCGCAAAGGCCACCAGAAAATCATCTCTACGCTGCTTGCCAGTTCGCGTAACTTCTTTGTGATTCAGGGCACCATCACCTTGATTTTCATCCTCACTGCGGCGCAATTCTTCGAGCTGCTCAACATCAACTACCTGCAAATCGGTATTTTCCGTTTAGGTACGCTTGGCGCGTTCTTCCATGTGTTGTTGTTGTTTGAGCTGATCATTCTGTCCTATTTCGATTGCCGCAAGGTCACGATGTGGATTCAGGGTTTCTTCCTGGCTTCTAACGCCATTCTTACCCTCTGGACGATTGATCTGGGCTTTGTGTATTACGGCTATGGCTACTTCCTGTCAGCGCTGCTCAGCTTCCTGATCACCTCATTCGTGTTGTTCAGCCATATTCAAAAGCTGCCATATCACGCTTTCATTACGCGCAATAACTCGCTGAGTGAAGTGTTCCAGAAACGTAAGGCAGGTGCTATCCACGAGCAACAGCAGGACGCCAAAGCCTAACCGCTTTCCCGGGTGCTATCTGTATCAAATTTACGCTAGGCCGCTAGTGAGAATGTTGGTTTTTGAGAACCGTAGCGCAATGTACGTTAGAGTACATGAGCAACGGAAGCGCAAAAAACCGATATTCGCAACAAGGTCTAGTAGTAAATTAATCTAGGCCGTCGTCGGGGATGGCCAGCGTATTGCCACAATGTTTGCATTTGATCGCGTCGCGATCATGCAGATATAGACCGCAATTTTCACACACATAGCGCACTTTGAATGGGCGGTAGGTAGTTTGAATCAAGCGGATAAAGAGTGACACACCGAAAATCATAATCAGTACGGCAACAAAGCGACCACCACTGCCCTCCAACACCACGTCACCAAAACCAGTAGTAGTTAAGGTTGCCACCGTGAAATACAGCGCATCGAGATAGTTATTAATGCCGGGGTTTATAAGCACCTGTGTTTCAAACACCACTGCGGTCATCACAAAAATAAATACGAACAGGTTAATGCTGCTATTAATCACATCGTGATACTCATTAAAGAAGCTTGAGCAGCGTTTGATATTTTCCAACAAGTGGTAGGAGCGGAATAAGCGCATCGCACGTATCACACGTAAGAACGCAGCATTCTCGCCCATCATTGGCAGCAATAGCGATAACATCACCAATAAATCAGCAATGGTGAATAGATTAAACCAGAATTGTTTTTGTGATTTGCGGATCAAAAAACGCGCAATAAAATCAAGCATCACGAAGAAACCTACCAGCAAGTCAATGATTTCAATGATAGGGTTGCCATAGTGAAATGAAGAAAAAATCAGATAGCCCAGGATGGCAATATCAAAGGCAAGTAGCCCATAGCGAAACTTCAGCGCCGGGGCATCACCGCTTTCATAGAGATACTTCAGTTTTTTCTTTAGGTTATTCATAATATTAACTTAGATTAAATGTAACGCTATGGCCTTGCTCGAGGTCATTATTCGCGCTAGATTAGCGGTTTGCTAACACGAACAAAAGAATTTTATGACTATTGAAATTGCCGTCACGTTGCTCACCGTCATTGTCCTCTTCGTGATGTTCATCAAACAAACAGCAGAAACTGAATTGCTCGCCTTGATAGCAATGTCAGCGCTTCTGTTTCTCGATATCATTTCCACCGACGATGTCTTAAGCGTATTTTCCAATCCGGCAGCCATGACGGTGGCGGCCATGTTCGTGCTCAGTGCTTCACTGGAAAAGACCGGCATCATTGATGCCATTGGTAAGGGCGCCCTTGCCATGGCAGATAAAAGCATTGCCGTTGCCATTTCGGTCATTTTTGTGGCGGTGTTTGTCAGCTCATTTTTTATCAACAACACTTCTATCGTGTTGGTGATGATCCCTATTATGGTGATGCTATCGCGCAACCTCAGCATGTCTTCTTCTAAATTGCTGATCCCGCTTTCGTATATTTCTATTCTCGGCGGTACCTGTACCCTCATCGGTACCTCCACCAACCTGTTGGTAGACGGTGTGGCGCAAAATATGGGGATTGCCGCTTTTGGCATGTTCGAAATGCTGTTGCCGGGCTTAGCCTTGGCCGCTGTCGGCATATTATATCTCTTGCTGTTTGGGCAGCGCCTATTGCCAAATCGCCAATCACTTACCGATATGTTTGATAGCCATGTGAAGCGCAAATACCTTTCACAAATCCATATTCGTGAAGGCTCAGACCTGATTGGCAAAACCGTTTCCGAAAGTGGCCTTACTGAGAAAAAAGGCTTCGAGGTGGTGCAGCTCATCCGCAAAGATGACCGTAAGGACGAGAATGAAAAACTGCTCGGTTTCCTTAAAGCACCAGAGATTGCCCGCATTTTCCGCAAAAAAATCAACACCAAGGAGTTTGTTTCCGAGGTGGATGCAAACACCAAGCTCCGTCAGGGTGATCGCTTAGTGGTGATGACCGATCAGCGCAACATCCTCACCGTAGATAAAGATCATCACTCGGCGTTCGAGCATGAAGAAATTTCTTCTGATACCACCATCATCATGGAAGGTATCGTGGCGCGTGATTCGAGCTTTGCTGGCGAGACCATCGAAAACTTCAACCGCAGCAGTGCTTATGAGCTGGATATTCTGGCGGTACATCGCCTGAACGGCACCATCAGTAAAGACTTCGCCACCGTACGACTATCCGTTGGCGATACGGTGTTGCTCAAAGGCGAAGAAGCGGAGATGGCACGCCTGTTCAGCAATGATGAGATGATCAACCTTTCCAAACCGCAACATGAGCCTTACCGCAAAAACAAAGCAATCATTGCGGTGGCGGCTATTATGGGGGCAGTACTCGCCGCTACGTTCGGTGTCATGCCGATTGCCGGTGCGGCACTGATCGCAGCGGTGGTGGTGGTGGCATCTGGTTCTATCACCATGCAAAATGCCTATCAGTCGTTGCAAGGAAGTGTATTGCTCCTCATCTATGCCATGCTCGCCATTTCCATTGCCATGGAAAATTCCGGCGCGCTTTCATTCATTGTCCATGGCATCATGGAGTTTGCACAAGGGCTTCCAGCGGCGGCTATCATTGCCATCATCTACCTGCTAACGGCATTGATTACTGCTGTGTTTAGCAACAACGCGGCGGCGGTCATGCTCACGCCGATTGCCATCGGTATGGCCAATGAAATGGGGGTTGACCCCAAGGCATTTGCTGCCACCATCATGTTTGCGGCGTCAGCCAGCTTCGCCACACCTATCGGCTATCAAACAAACTTGCTGGTGTTCAATGCGGGTGGCTACGAGTTTCGTGACTTCGTCAAAGTCGGTGCCCCTATGACCATATTATTATGGATTGCAGCATCCATCATCATTCCTCTATATTGGGACATATAATTTGACGGTGAAATGATTTACTAATGGACAAACTGTTTCAGACACGTGCGCTAGAGGATATGTTAACCAAGAGCTATGAATGGCTCATTGCGCATGTACTCACCATCACTGCCCTGCAACAGTTCATGTTGGTTTGTTTTATCGTGGTCGCTGCCTCAGTAGGCTCCAAGCGTCTCATTCAGTGGATCAACCCCAACACCTTTAATCAAAAATACCAAAACCTGGCGGTAATCGGTTCACATATTTATATTTCTGGCCGCCAGATCATCTTGTTGGTGATTTTGCCGATCATGTTGTGGATGGCGGTAGCGCTTGCCGAAGCCATCGACTGGCCGTCCGACATTATGAATGGCGCGGCGAGTTTGATTACGGCATGGGCGGTTATTCGCCTTACTTCTGCTTTTATCAAAAGTGAGTTCTTATCCAAAACACTGGCGCTTTCTATTTGGATAATTGCTGCGCTGCATTTGCTTGGCTGGCTGGCGCCAACGGTTGATACGCTGGATAAAGCAGCCATCACCGTAGGCCAGGTACATATCTCGCTGCTGCATGTCATTAAGGGCGCTGCCGTATTTGGTCTGTTGCTATGGCTTTCGGGTTTCCTAAGCGAGCTGTTGGAGCGTGTACTTAGTAAATCCAAGGCACTCAACCCATCACAAAAAGTATTGTTCCACAAGCTAGCGCGCATCACTTTGCTGGGCTTGGTCATTATCATCGGGCTAAACGCCATTGGCATTGACCTCACCGCCCTTGCCGTCTTCTCCGGTGCACTCGGTATCGGTATCGGTTTTGGTCTGCAAAAAGTATTCGCAAATCTGGTCAGCGGTTTCATTCTGTTGATGGATAAATCCATCAAGCCCGGCGATGTGATTGCCATTGGCGACACCTATGGCTGGGTAAACCGGCTAGGCGCGCGGCACGTATCCATCCTCACACGTGATGGCAAAGAACATTTAATTCCCAATGAAAACCTGATTATCGAACAGGTAGAAAACTGGTCATACAGTAATAATAAAATCCGTATTCATATTCCGGTAGGCATTTCCTATAATTCCGATGTGCCCGCAGTGCGCAAGCTGCTCAAAGAAGTGGCGGGCTCTCATCCGCGTATTTTAAAAAGTCCCGAGCCTAATTGCCTGATCAAGGGATTTGGTGATAATTCGGTCGATCTGGAAATACGCGCCTGGATCGAAGACCCGGTCAATGGGGTAGGCAACGTGATAAGCGGGGTATATGAGGCCATCTGGGAAGCGTTCAAGGAACACAATGTTGAAATTCCGTTCCCGCAGCGCGACCTGCATATCAAGAGCATGCCTAAGAATTTTCCCCAGTAATTCTCTTGTAACCAAACTGTCTGTAAGTGCGAATACGGTATTATGAGAATATTACTAAGCATCATCTCCCTGCTCTTCCTGTCTTCTGCCGCCCATGCCGAGCAGGGACGCCTCACCGTGTTGGAACTCTTCACCTCTCAGGGCTGCTCCTCCTGCCCACCGGCAGATGACCTGCTGCGTGAGCTTGCCGAAGATGAGTCGCTGCTCGCACTGTCACTACATGTCGATTACTGGGATTACCTTGGCTGGAAGGATCCATTTTCCTCTGCCGAGAATACACACAGGCAACGCAACTATGCCCCATTGATCGTTGATCGTGGTATCTATACCCCACAGCTGGTGGTGGATGGAAAATTCGGCGTCATTGGCTCACAACGCTCACAAGTAAAGAGCATGATCCGCGCGGCGCGCAATTATCCTCTGCATGTTCCGATGCAGATTACCCCCAAACAAACCACGCTAACTGTATCGCTCACACCACCTAAAGACACTGAGTCCCTGCCCGCTTCTGCTACGCTTTATGCGTTACATTACGCGCGACACAACACCACCAAAGTCACACGCGGTGAAAATAACGGACGGAAAATGACCAATATCAACAGCGTGACCAGCATCAGTACAATCGGCACATGGAACAAGTCTGCTGCGCAGTTCAACGTGCCTCGCCCTGCTGCTGATGAAGGCATCGCCGTTCTATTACACAGTGACACGCAAGGGCGCATCATTGGTGCCGCCCGCTATGAGGAAAAACTATGAGACATCTATTCGCATTATTGACTACACTTATCACCATCTTTGCCACAGGAGGAGTTATGGCCGCTAGCAATACCGCAACCTTTGCCGGAGGATGTTTCTGGTGCATGCATGGAGAGTTCGCCGCCATTGATGGGGTAAGCAAAGTTGTCTCCGGCTACACGGGCGGGCACACTGAAAACCCCACTTACGAGCAGGTTTCACAAGGAAACACCGGCCATTTTGAAGCTATCGAAGTCACGTTCGACCCAGCCAAAGTATCTTACGAAAAACTGCTCGGCATCTTCTGGGAAAATATTGATCCGCTCGATGAATATGGTCAGTTCTGCGATAAAGGCTCGCAATATCTGGCCGGTATTTTCACCCACAATGATGAGCAGAAAAAACTAGCCGAAGCCTCTAAGGCGGAAGTAGCAAAAAAATTCAGCAAGCCGATTGCCACCATCATCAAACCTGCCTCCGTTTTTTACGCGGCGGAAGATTACCATCAGGATTACTACATCAAGAGCAAGCTGCGTTACAAAATGTATCGCGCGGGTTGCGGTCGTGATGAACGCCTGAAGGAAGTCTGGGGCGATAAGGAATCTTAGGATTCCCCTTCCTGACCATTCTATCTCTACTTATCCTCGTCATTGCGAGAAGCGGAAGCGACGAAGCAATCCAGCCAGTCTCAGCGGCACGTGAGCAGACCAAACTGGATCGCCACGCTACGCTCGCGATGACGGAAATATTATTCGTCAGCCGCTTAGCGGCGAAAATGTCAAGGAATGTCAAGCAAACGCAACTAAATGAAATTTTTTTTGCCTGTTTTAGGTGCAACTGTTTGTAATGATTGAATACAGGCCGGAATAAAACGGTTCCAAACAGCTCCAAACGGCTCCAGATGGTTCCAGACAGGTTCAAAACGGTCATAAACCAGCTCGAAACGGAATCTAACGGTTCCTATTCTAAGAACTCTTCAACGTCAGGAATTCGCGTAAAGGCGATCTTGGTGCCGGAAAAACTCCTGCCTTGCGCGGGAAGCATCCCCACCAACACCGAGTCACGACCAAAGCGATGGTTGATTTTATCCAGTGCTTTGGACATACGTTCTGCCTTCTTGCGCGCTTGCAGGTCGATGTCTGGCAGTTCAGCAAACAGCTCCGGTTGCAGCTCATTTTCTGCGGTCAGCTTACACAGTGTGACCGACACTTTTTTAATCCGGCCACCGTGAGATGCTGCTTTGATTTCGCGCCATCCTTCATTCAGCAGATTGAGGAATGTCAGCGAGTCCTGCGCACGATAACATGGCGATTCCCACCTAAGCCGTGGGCCATTTTCCAGCCGCGCCGATAAGGTAAAATGCGCGGCATAATACCCCATGCGCCGCAGCCTGCTGGCTGCTTTCAGCGTCAGTCTCCGCGCAACAAAGATCGCCTTGTCAGGATGACGCAGTTCTGGTGCCATCACATGGCTATGGCCGATAGTACTGCGCGTGGTTTCCTCATCCGGCAAGTCCACACCGCGCAACATATAATACATTTTCTCGCCCCACACATTGCCCCATATGCTTCGCATACGTTTGGGTGATAATGCCCACAGATCCTCCATGGTAAAGATGCCCGCCATACGCAACCTGCGCTCCATACTGCGGCCTATTCCCGGCAGGTCGCGCGGTGTGAGTGTCAGCAACTTACCCGGAAGCCCATCAGTATGCAGGACGGTAAATCCGTCTGGCTTTTCAAGATCGGTTGCGACCTTGGCCAGGTATTTGTTTGGTGCAACACCAATCGAACAGCGCACATATTCCCCTACATTACGCGCGAGGCCTCGCTTAATGTTTCGCGCAATCTCGCTTACGCGCTCTAGCGATGTTTCATTATTCATCAGCTGGCAGGCCACCTCATCAATCGAACATACCGCGCTGATGGGAATATGGTTATTCACCTCTTCCAGGATGCGTTGGTGTGTGTCAACATAGTGCTCATGCTTGGCCAGCACGCACACAAGATCCGGGCATAATTTTTTTGCTTCATAGATGGGGGTGCCGGTTTTAATACCGTAGGCTTTGGCTTCATAGCTCGCTGCAATCGCGCATGTAGCATCCGTCTCCACCGGCACCACCGCCACGGGGCGGTTACGAAGGGTCGGGTCTAGCTGCTGCTCCACGCTCGCAAAATAGCTGTTAAAGTCGATATACAGCCAACGTAATTCAGATTTGGGGTGGAGCGCACGATCATATGTTGCTGCGCTCATGAAAAGATATTGCGCCCATTGCAGCTATTTGTCCAGCCCCAACCCAAAACTCTTATATATCCTTGATTTGCCTGTATAAACTTACTATAGACAAGTGGCTGCGGTTCTTTTATAACCCTAGGCTCTTTGGCAGTCCGCCTGAAAAAACGCCCAGTTAGCTCAGTTGGTAGAGCAAGGGACTGAAAATCCCTGTGTCCTTGGTTCGATTCCGAGACTGGGCACCATTTTCCGGGGGGCTTGTCTTTGTGTGGGATTGGGTATAGTATCCCGCTTCCTGGCCACATAGATGGCCAGTATACTAGCAAGGAAGTGAGGCCAGATGGCCGACCAGCCTTGAGCAAGCTTCATGTTATTTTCAGCAGAAAATAACGGAAGCAGCTAAACGTTTCTTGGTGACGCGGGGTGGAGCAGCCCGCCACCGACTTTGCGGAAGCAAAGCGGAAAACAAAAGAGCTTCCGGGCCGATACTTGGCTCGATATTCTTGGTGACGCGGGGTGGAGCAGCCCGGTAGCTCGTCAGGCTCATAACCTGAAGGTCGTCAGTTCAAATCTGGCCCCCGCAACCAACTTTTCCCTCTTCCCGGACAAATGTTTTCTATACTAGCTATTTACCCTCTCTCTCCCGCTGGAAGTTCTACAAGACGCCAATAGCTATCAATCAAGTCCACCAGCTGGAGGAAGTCCTGACCTGCTGTTTCCTTAACGATATACCCTGCAACGTTGAGATTATAGGCTTTGGCTCTGTCCTCTGCACTTTTTGATGTAGTAAGAATGAATACAATACTTTGTTTAAGTGCCGGATCTTTTCGTAGCTCATTAACAAACTCAATACCATTCATTCGTGGCATATTCAGATCAACCAGTAGCATATAAGGCGATGGCATCTTCTCGTGGCCATTCTCGCCCCGTAATATTTCCAGTGCTTCGATGCCATCCTCAGCGCGAAAAATGGAGTTAGCTATTTTAGCCTCGCTGAAGGTGCGTTTCACCGCCTTTGCGTCACCCCCATCATCTTCTACAAGTAGAATGTTTAACGGCTTTGTGTTTTCTGTATTATGAAACTTTTCAACCATATTTATCTCCTTTCATTACATTTCTTAGTGGCTTCGGCCAGGTGAAGCGGAAACAACACCCTTTACCTTCCTCTGATTCCAGCGTGATCGTGCCGCCAAAATGTTCGATATATTTCTTCACCATTGTCAGGCCCATACCACTACCTTCCGCACGGTCGCGGGATTTGAGCGTGTGGAACATCTTAAATACCCGTTCCTGAAATTCTTCAGCGATGCCGGGGCCGTTATCTGATACCGTGAAGATGTACTGATTCCCTTGCTCCTTAACCCCCACCTCAACTGTACCGGTATCCTTGTCATGGTGCTTGATGGCATTGTTGATAAGGTTCAGCAACACATGCTGCAGCGGCATGCGGTATAGGTGTATTTTTGAAAACTGTGCACTAAAATGAAGGTTAAACTTTTCAGGTATATCAAGCAGAAGAAGAATATTTTCGGCCATTTTATCTCCAGAAATAGTTTCGGCATAGCTTTCATCTATTTTTCGGCCAATGCTCGAATATTCCAACAAGTCATCCAACAACCTTTCCATGCGAGTCACACGATTTCGCAACAATTCCATATTTTCCCTACCATCATCATCCAGATATTCTGCAAAATCCTCTTCCAACCAACGCGAAGCATTATCGATTACCCGAAGTGGTGCTTTAAGATCGTGTGAGGCAATATACGCAAACTCATCTAGTTCTTTATTGGAAAGTTCGAGCGCTTTTATAAGCTTTTCACGCTCTAGCTCGGTACGGGTAATATCAGCGATCATCGCCTCAAACGCCCGAGCTAGCTCACCTATTTCATCATTTAGTTCCACCGGCAACTTCAACTGCGTCTCATGATTTTTCACTTTTCGAATATTTTCTGTCATCTGCATGAGTGGGATAGTGAGTTTGTTTGAAATCAGTAAGGCAGTACATACGGAGACAAGCACCAGCACAACAGTAAGAATAATGGTTTCCTGTCTGGTTTTCTCGGCACCCGCCAGTAATTCATCACGTGGCACACGCAATATGGCCCCCACATATTCTTTATTCGTGTTTTTCTCAATTTGCATTCGGACGTAATAAACAAAATCTTCTCCTTCTATGAAGAGCGCCTCGTTCTGAGAAGACGTCTTATCACTCATAATATCTTGAATCTTGGTGATGAATTCAGGCGATGTTTTCGTGAAGCGCTCATGATATTCCAGATGCACTGTATTACGTTTGGGGTCATACTCGACATAGTCGCCGGACTGGTTTGTTATAAAAGCGTTTTTGGTAGGTCGCACGGCATAAAACATACGCCTCATTAGCGCTTCAAAATCTACATTGATGACCAGCATACCGAAGAGGTTACCTTTGGCATCTTTCACCGGCATTACGGCACGGATGGTAGGAATCAATTCTTCTTCTATTTTTCCATGTTCCCTATTCAGCGTCACTTTGGAAAAAAAGAATGATTCTCTCCCCTTTATAACGGCACGAACATATGGTTCGTTCCCTTTTCGCTGTAGTTGTTGCACAGGCACAGAAATAAGACCATCCTCTATGCGATTAACACGCACCAGTTCGCGCCCCCCATCTGTCAGCTTAATGTAACGCATCTGGGTATAATGTGGGCTTTCTTGCATCACTGAAGTAAAAATTGTTTCTAACCTAGTGCGCCATAATTCTGTTGTTGATCCATCCCTCGGGTCGATCTCGTTATTGGCCATGCTATGTATCAACCCCTGAATTGGAGGTGTACGGGATACAATCCGTACTTCATTTCGTACGGTGTCATAAGCACTTTGAAAACGCGCCGCCATCAAGCGGGTTTGTGCTGCAAGGTTTTCTGTGGAAGCAACCAGCGTTCTGTCCACAGTGCGAATATAGTTCAACCCTCCCACCAGCACTGCGGATCCCAAAGCCATACCACAGCCCATCATGATGATTTTACTGCGTAAAGAATGAGTGACTTTACCAAATCCGATAGCCATAACTTCCCGAGACGTGACCATTTAATCCCGTTAAAGACTATATATTACGGTTGTATTATTAACAATAAAAATATAGTGTGGGTTGTATTGTGTGGTTTTGGTGCTACTTACGGGTTAGAACATAACGAGATGGCAATTATAGATAACCCCTTGATAAATTATACACAAGGCATTGCACTATTGCAGGTAGCCATCAAAGGCCAAAACTCTGATCTGCGTTCTTTATAAATCTAGGGATATGCCCCGTATTCATTTCTACTATTTCGTAAATGATAAGATTAAGAGGTCATTTGACTCAACCCCTAATCAGGCCGCTTCTCTATGCAATGATGATTCGGGTTCTTTTTTGAGCGTATCCGTCTCTTTTTCAGACACCCCCTCCATAAACCCTTTATAGATTTCTTTGATTGTGTCTTCTATTTCTGTGCTAAGAGAGCCTTTTTTCTCGGATGCATTAAAGGCATATTTAAACATGGATTTAGCCAAGGCAAATAAGCCTACCGCCACGATTAGCAGAACGGCAGCCATCACAGCGCCTAACTGCAATATACTCATGTCTGTGTGGATATGAAGCAGATAGCCCACCCCAGCCAGCATGGTAATAGCGGTCATTGCTACAAACATGCCAGCGGCAGTAGCCATCAAAAGCCCCATAAGCCCAGATTGGTAGCGTCGTTCGAGTTCCGACTGGTTAGGCAGAACCTGGTCCATCGACCATACTAACAATCTGAGCTTGAAGGCCGTATTTACGACTGAACGTATCATGGTATTAACGACGAAGCAGTGCGCCGATAACCAGACCGCCCAACGCGGCAATCGCTACTGATTTCAGAGGATTCTCTTTAATCTTGTCCTCTGTGCTATGACGCAACTCAGCAGCCTTTTCTGATTGATCATGCAGAAATTCGCGCACATTGCTTCCTGTCTCTTTCGCCACTTCACGAAGTGTGTGTTTGGTTTCTTCTGCAGCGTCTTTTAGTTCTTTTTTTGCAGCTGATGTAGCCATGGTTAGTCTCCTTTGTTTATACAATCATCGCAAAACGTTGCGATAAGTGAAGACTGACATGGGGGCGCTTAATTCGCTATACGACGTATCAGCATGTTCTATAAAAAACACATCAAAATTCTTTAATGTAAACAATAGCCAATACGGCAAGCGATAAGGCAGCGCTAGTTAGCCATAGGTATCGGTAATAATGTTTCTTTGCATTCTTTTCTTCAAGCCAATCTTTCATGTGTGGCTTAAGACGCAGCAGGGTAAATGCCCCCTGCCCGACCAACATAATACATATAATATTAACGAAAAGTAGCAGGCCAGTATGCGCCGCGTGTGACCAAGCATAATTACCCAAAAACAACCCTGTTGCGACCGCTGGCGGAAGCAATGCTACAGCAACCATAACACCAACTAAGCTAGAACGGGTTGGTTGTGTTAAGGTGATAACGCCAACCGCACCAGAGCATAATGCAACTAAGATACTTTCATAGCCAATTTTGGTAAGCCCTAGCAAAACCCCCTCTTCCGGTAGTGAGGTGAACATGCCAATAAGAAAGCCCGTTATGATACATAGACCCAGACCAATGATGTTAGATTGAATTGACATCCGGGCCAGCGCCAAATCCCCTATCACTACGGCGAAGCTAAGAGCAATGATAGGCCCCAGTAACGGCGCAATCACCATGGCGCCGATCATAATGGCTATATTGTCATTTAATAGGGCGATGGCGCCAACAATGGTCGCAAATAGCACGAGCAACAAATAATTTGCATTATGTGATGCTCCTTCCACGACATCGTTATACAGCTCCTCCCGGCTTATTTTAGAAAATAACCATGCCTCTTTTGATTTTTTCTTCTGAGTCTCTTCTTCTTTTTCTGAAAGTGGAAGGGACACTTCTAGTTCAGACACCAAAACGCGCCTGAGTTTCTCGTCATCTAATAAGGGTTGCACTTCATCCATGAAAAGCTGCACATCATTCGCATCAAGCAAAAAAGTGTGCCAGGTTAAACCGTCCTCTCCTTTCATTTCCCAATGATCGACGATATCCAGCTCTTTAGCCAGGCTGTCTTTGGAGATATTTTTTGACTGTTTTTTATCTGCTAAAATATGGATGATACGTTGCATAAAAATTCCTCAAAAAAAAGCTGGAGCTATAAGCTCCAGCTTTTTTACCATGTAAGAAACCAAATTGTTAGGCCACATTGCGATGACGGCACTCTTCTTCCCAGCTATTAATCTGGTCTTCTGCCTCTTCTTTAGCAATACCATATGCTTCCTGAATCTTACCGGCCAACTGCTGACGGTTACCATTTACTTCAGCAATTTGATCATCTGTCAATTTTCCCCATTTTTCTTTTACACTACCTTTGAACTGTTCCCAGTTACCGATCACTTGATCCTTATTCATAACTATTCTCCTATACTTGGTTAACATACGTACTTCGTAAGTACGATTTACAAGCTACGCCTGAGCACATCAGCGATCTATTCCAACAGCAAAGAAAATTATCAGTAAGCCATAAATTTAGGCCGCTTTTATTTTTCTTCTTACTCTAAGCACTGCGGTTTTATACGAGGAACGATAGCGTAACCTCATTCATATAGGAGGTTTGTTTATGAATATATCACGAGAAACATACGGCAAAGGTAGAGTTATTGATTCCCTATATAATGAAGTTGTTTTGCTAGAAAAACAATATGCAGATTTCATTGAACAGGAATCACTAACTGAAGAAGTAGCTACTCTTAAAGCAGCTATTGAGGAGTATTTACAAGGCTCTCCAGAAGCAGCCTCGTATCTTAGAGAGCATGGGGCATCCATTTTGCAGGACATCAAGGACAAGCTTGAGGCAGCAACTGCCGAGCAAATGAGGATTATCGAGGAAAGCCCTGCGCAAAATCTAAGCACTGGCAAAGAAGCGCACAAGGCAAGCCGCGCTACTGCGCTAGCTATAGATGTGGAAGAGAAATTTGAAACAGCATTAGACGAAGAACTGTCATAGGAGGCGTTATGTCACACACAATAGATGCACTAAATAATTACCTTTTACCTGATTCGGAAACAATCGATAGCATTTTTGCATCGGAAAATATGGAAACGGTAGATGTGGGAAGCAATTCACTCATCAATGATGATGGGACACTATGGGAAGAACAAATCATTGAACACAACAGACATTAGAAAGGAAAGACGATGACTAACACCGTACAAACACTCAAAAAGACCGACAGCGTTGAAGTTACTATCGGCGTTAATAGCAAAGAACGCAAAGATGTAGCAAAGGCTCTATCCGGTTATTTGGCATCAACTTACATGCTCTATCTAAAAACGCTCTATTATCATTGGAACGTAACCGGGACTAATTTCGTAGGATTACATGAATTATTCGAGCAACAATATGAAGAACTGCATACAGCAGGTGATGAACTGGCTGAGCGCGTACGTGCACTCGGACACTTCACGCCAGGAACCGTAAAGGAATTCGTTGCTCTTTCTAATATTGATGATGATGAGAAGCTTCCCCCCGCTTCTGACGAAATGGTCGAAAGACTTCTGAGAGCAAATGAAGACTGCTCAAAACAAGCCCGAGACGTTTTGAAAGTTGCTGAAGAAGCAGAAGATGAGGTTACGGTCGATATGATGGTTGCCCGCATGACGGCACATGATAAAGCCGCCTGGATGCTCAGATCTATTCTACAATAACGGAGGTTTATAATGACTAACCAAACCAATAACTCACAAAACATAATGCTTGTTATTCTGGCCGTATTGGCTGTAGTTGCACTAATTACCTTTATGCGACCCAGCGATGAACCCTCTACCCAGCTTGGTAGAGCTGCCGATGAAATGGCAGATGGGGTAGAGGATGCGGCCGAAGAGCTCGACCCAAACCGTACTACCGGTGAAAAGATTGGGGATGCTGTAGAGGATATGGGTGAAAATATTAAGGATGCCACCGAAAATTAAATGTAATAATACAGCATCAAGAAGAGCGGCTATATGCCGCTCTTCTTGATTTTTATATGATACTTATGGAATCTTTATACTGGTTAAGGCACACTAATATATATCCCCGCAACTTTGATGTAGTGCTATGAATAATAAAAATAAAATCAAAAAACCAAGACCACGTATATTGGTGGTGATGGAACCGCACCCGGAAATTGCGCGCGTATTCAGGGCAGCAAAGCGCAAAGCGCAGCTAAATGATCTCGACTGGGAAGTACTGGTTATTGAAACACCAACAATGCATCGAAGATTGAGCAAAGCAGATCAGGAGTTACTGCTAAACTCCGCAACACTCGCCGAGCAAATGGGTGCTATTGTTACCAAGAACCACGCCAAGAGTATGTTGGATGGCATATGGGAGGTGCTATCGCAACGCTGCGAAGAAAGCATATCAATTTTTTCCATCAAGCTGGCAGACATCAACAAAGATTTTCATTGGTTACGCTTTCGGAAGTCTTTAGCGGAGAAGGTGAAAAGAAAATACGGCAATGATTTTAGGGTAGCCACCGTACCCATCGGGGTAGAAGCCAGCACACGTAGAAAAATAGCCAATCTACTACATATCAATGCAAAAGAAGTGTTTGTTAGTTTATTTGCTGTTGCGGTGGCGACTGGGGTGATTTATCTCGCCGATTATATGGCCCCCGAAGTGATCGGCAAACACAACCGCAATAAATCACTAATCTATATGATCGCCTGTGCCTTTGCCGCCGGAAGGTATGGCCTGGTGGCTGGCATTTTAGCAGCGGTAACCAGCTTCTTTGCCCTGAATATGCTTTTCATGGCACCATACCATCAGCTGACTATTGATGATCGTACTGATGCACTGAATCTTGCTTTATTCTTACTCATTGGCATTATTATTTCCCTGATGGGAAGCCATGATTACGGCAGCCGCTTATCACTGATGAAACGTGCCGACCGTTTCCACTCACTGTTTAAAATCCACCGCCTGGCACTTAATAAAAACAGCCAGGAAGAAGCGATCAAAGCGCTTGATCAGGAGCTTAGGAGTTTGCTGGGTACAGATACAGCTTTTTTCTTACCGAGCATCATGGATGATAACCAGCTTGAAACTCTATATAGGGACAATGTCGAACTCAACGACCAGGAAAAGAAGGCGCTAGACATATGCTGGCAGGAAAGCAAAACGACAGGTGTGGGGGCGCCTTATTGCCCTATGGGTTGCCACTGGCGATTTGAACCCATGGTTACCGCACAGGGTGAAATGGGAGTATTAGGGATTAGAATCTCATCGAACATCCAGCTTGATTCCGATTTTGGCCGCCTGCTATCTGGCTTATCAGACCAGGTAGCACTCATACTAGAGAGGCTAGAACTAGGACAAATTGCCGAAGATACCAAAATTCAGGCCGAACGCGAAAAGCTACGCGCGATGTTGCTTTCCAGCGTATCCCACGACCTGAAGACTCCTCTCGCCTCCATCATCGGTTCGCTCAGCGTATATCGCAGTATGGAAGCCACCCTACCAAGTGACCTACGACTTACCCTCATCAATACCGCATTGGACGAAGCACAAAGATTAGATAGCTTTATCACCAATATACTGGATATGACACGTATCGAAAGCGGACAAGTAGAGCTAAAAGAAGAGTGGATAGATCCAGCAGATATTGTTTCCGATATTCGCAAGCGTTTACGTGAACGACTTCGCAACCATAAATTAGTTATTGAGCCTCCGAGTGATTCAATAGAAGTTGCCATGGATGCGTTAATGACTGGGCAAGTAATTCAAAACTTACTCGACAATGCCGCAAAATATACAAAAGAAGGAACCAAAATATGCGTTTCATGGGAAGCAAAGGATAATGCATTCAAATTACATGTGCGTGACTATGGGAACGGCATCCCTGAGGATAAGTTAGGCACGGTATTTGACAAATATGCACGAATTAATAAGCAAGATCATCAAGTGGCGGGTACAGGCCTTGGACTGGCTATCGCCAAAGCGGTAATGGAAACGCAGGATGGCTCTATCAGTGCAAGCAATCACCCAGAAGGTGGCGCCATCTTTACCATCACATTGCCCAAAACACGGAAGAAAGGAGAATCCAAGGTAGCGTAATGTTGTTAGATAACAAAAATATTTTAGCCATTGATGACACTCTTTCCATCAGAACGTTCCTACGCATCTCATTGCAAGCGCATGGAGCCACCTTCCATGAAGCGGCAACAGCAAATGACGGACTGGAACTATGTAATAAGGTAAAACCGGATTTGGTTGTGCTCGATTTAGGACTACCTGATCGCGATGGGCTGGATATACTTCCAGAAATTAAAAAAGAAGAGTCTGAAAAAGAAAACCCTAAGGTAATTATCCTGTCTGTACGTAAAGATCAGCAAACTAAACATAAAGCATTTACGCTTGGCGCCGATGGCTATCTCTCAAAACCCTTCCTGATGGAAGATTTACTCGAAATCATCGAACAAAAGATAAACTAAATCTTTATTCTTCCCTTACTTATTGTGCACCTACTCCAATCGATTACTTAGACCGGTATAAATAGGGTATAGCTGGCTGTAACTGTGCAGCTGCATGTACAACTATCGAGGAGAAATCTTATGAAAAAATATACTATATATACAATTGCCGGTATGGCAGCATTAACTTCTACTACCGTACTCGCCAACAATATGACCATTGATAATCTTCCGAATAAGGGAATGGTAACATTAAATGGCACGGTAGAAAGCATTGACAGCGAGCGTGAATTTACACTGCGCGACAACACCGGCACTATTGGAGTGGATATCGATTCCAATCAGTCTTTAGTGTTAAAAAAAGGTGATAAGGTTATGGTTAAGGGTAATATTGATCAAAACCTGCTAGGCAAAGACATCAACGCTACTAAAGTACAGGTAAGCAAGAGCATTGTAGAAGGCATGAGCGATACAGTAGAAAGTATTCCAGGTATCTCTACAGCTGATTCCAAAGCGTACAATATCGGAGATTTACCTAAAAATGGCGTGGTTAAAGTAACCGGCACCGTGTCCGATGTAGATAGTGAAGAAGAATTCACCTTAAATGATGATACAGGTTCGATTGACGTAGAAATGGAATCTTCCCAGAGAGCGGCCCTGACCAAAGGTGCGAAAGTGACTGTTATAGGCAGCCTAGACAGCGATCTGATGGGAAAAGAGATCGATGCTACTAAGGTAATCGTCATTGCTAATGCAAAGCCTAACGCTAAGCATTAATATAAGTATCATTATAGGTGGGGCATCACGCCCCACCTTTTTTTATGTAAAGGATATCATTATGCGTAGCGTTCTAATGTGGATGATCGGAATACCTATTCCTCTTATCATCATTTATAATATTTTCTTCTAATTTTTTATCATTTCATTTCCATAAAAAGGCAGCTTATTAAGCTGCCTTTTTATTACTACTCCACTGCAAAAAAAAGAGGGCTTAAAGGCCCTCTTTTTTTTATTAGTAACACCCTATCCTATTACATAGGAGGATGAGCATTTTTGCCTGTGACCATGCTATATATGAGACTCGCTATAAATAGCACAACAAAAAGCACTGTTAAAAATTGCGCAATGGATGCAAAAGTTCCTGCTAATCCACCAAAACCAAATATTGCAGCCACTAAGGCCAGTAAAAAGAAAGTAATTGCATACCCTAACATTGTTATTCTCCTCTAGATATGTGTTTACAGATTATTTCCAGGCAGGATCACCTAAGTCGATATCCTCTTCGTCAGTCATCGCACCTGTAGCAGCGCCCACTGCGCCACCTACGACCGCACCAGTTACAGGGTCTGCAGCAAGAATAGCACTTCCCACCGCCCCTACACCGGCGCCAATACCAGCACCAGAAACTGCACGATCGCCTTGTGTATTGCCGCATGCAGTCAGTGTTAATACTGCCAATGTCGTTGTAATGATTTTATAATGTTGCATAATAAACTCCTTACATTATGCAGGGACTAAATGCCCCTGATGCTTAGGAGTGTGACAGGCTCAACGTCAGCATTCTATACGTAGGCCATATGCCGATATAAAGAACCGATAAATCTTTAATACCATATATCGTAAGTATTAAAAAAAGCGCCGACAAATTATCTCGGCGCTTTTTATACACATTTTGATTGTGCTTAATGTAGCAATAAGGGGTTTCTTTCTATAGATGAAAGGTAGTTTTCTACCAAACGTGGATCCACACCGTATTTTCGCTGAATCAGGTTGGCGATGTTATGCTTAGTATAATAGGTCTTACGCAGTTCATCTATGCCTATCTTATTCCATTGGCTGGTGATGAGCTGTGCCAAAGCACCTAAATTACAATGCATCCTGTCATCTGTATGAATATCAGAATGTGATGCGTACGCTGTGTTTGTTGCAGTATACATAAAACCTCGCTTGTATTTGTAAGCTCAGTATCCCGCTATTCATTTCAAAATGCGATTAGGATAAAAATGCACGGCATCAAGAAATGATAAAGAACGACTACTTAATGTACGGCAGATTTTGGAACGTCAGCTTGCGCCGGATCATCACTTTTGATCTCCATACGATAACCAATGCCTGGCTCTGTCATAATCATGCTATCATCACCCTCACCTTCGAGCTTTTCACGCAGCTGACTAATATATACACGCAAATACTGCATATCCTCACCATGTGCAGGCCCCCACACATCTTTGAGGATTTGTTTATGCGTAAGCATTTTGCCGCGATTCACCAGAAAGTAGCGTAGCAATTCATACTCCTTAGGGGTAAACGATGTTTTATTGCCACTCAGAAACACCTCATGACGCACCAGATCCATACGAATGTTACCATTAATCAGGTCTGGCTCCCCTACTTCTTGTGTCACTGACTTACGCAAATTTGCATGGATTCGAGCCAGCAAAATATCCGGATTAAAGGGTTTTGTCACATAGTCATCCGCACCAGCATCCAGCGCTTTAATAATTTCTGCGTCATCACTGCGCACCGAGCACACAATAATAGGCACTTGCGACCATTCACGTATGTTTTTTATCACTTCCTGCCCATCAATATCCGGCAAACCAAGATCAAGAATAATCAGCTCTGGTTTCACTGAGGCTACCAAACGGCTACCTTCTTTACCATTGTCGGCATCAACTACTTTGTACCCACTACCTTCCAAAGTAATAGTAAGTAGTTTGCGTATTGGCGCTTCATCTTCAATGACTAAAATGGTGTTCTTCTTGGTACTCATAATTAGGTGCTCCTATTTTTCTCAATAAATATCAACCTCAATATAAAGAGACCATTAGTATTTGTGGCAGAAGCGCCTTTTCTAAGGGGTTAGAGGTAAAGAACGTTAGAAACACATCAATTAAGCCAGAGCGCCACAATATCTGATAGCTGCCTTAGGTTTCTGATAACACACGGTTATATAAAAAACTATTTTTCTTTCAACTAACGGTAGAATTAGGTATAGTATTTACGTCTAATAGTAGAAATTGTAGCTAAATATGCTCTCTGTAATACGCAAGTCGTCCTCTGTTACGCCCACTCTTTACCCCAAAAGTAAGGAGTATAAGGGTATTATTCTAGCTCCTCTATTTCTACTAACCGGCATTATTTTCGACTATGCGACACCATTGGGTGTGGCAAGTGCTCCTATCTATGTGCTGTTTGTATTAAGTGCGATCTGGTTTCACCACCCCCATACCGCCTTTATATTTGCCTGTATCGCTACGATATTAACATTAGGTGGCTACTTTGTTGTATCTGATATCAATGCTGATATACGCGTCATACAGCTCAATCGTAGCCTTTCCATGCTATCACTATGGTCGGTCGCTCTGATCGTATATTTTCAACAAACAACCGCCAACAGACTACTGAAAAATGAAGGGCGTCTGCAAGCTGTGCTGGATGAAACAGTAGATGGCATTATTACTATTAATGATAAAGGTAGCATAGAGACATTCAACAAAGCCTGCGAAAATATTTTCGGCTATCATGCGGATGAAGTCATTGGTAAAAATGTAAAAGTCCTGATGCCAGAGCCATACCGGCATGAGCACGATGGTTATCTACAGAACTACAAGCATACAGGCCAGAAAAAGATTATTGGTGTTGGACGCGAGGTTGAAGGCAAACGTAAAGATGGCTCTGTTTTCCCACTGGATCTATCGGTAAGTGAAGTACGTTTTGAAGATAAACGCATATTCAGTGGCATTGTACGCGATATTTCTGAACGCAAACTGCAGGATGAATTACGACAAAAATTAGTTGATAAACTGACAGAATCAAATACCGAGCTTGAGCGTTTTGCTTATATTGCCTCTCATGACATGCAAGAACCAATTCGCATGGTAACCAATTTTAGCGAAATCATAGCTAAAGAATATGGCAAGAACTTCGACGAACAAGGAAAAGAATATCTTAATTATGTTATAAAATCGGGTGCACGTATGCGCAATTTGGTAGAAGATCTACTCGCCTATTCAAGGATGGGCAATGAAAGTGTGCAAATTGTGTCTTTCGATGCAAATGATATTCTGTCAGGAGCATTAGAAAACATAAAAGGACTCATAAAAGATCGCAAGGCAGAAGTCAGCCATGACCCACTACCTGAACTGTATGGAAACCCTGTACAAATCATGCGGTTGTTACAAAATTTAATTACTAATGCCATCAAATATCAGAAGCCTGATAACATACCACGTATTCATGTTGGCGTGGAGAATCAAGGCGATCACTGGTGTTTTTCGGTGAAGGATAATGGCATAGGTATTAAGCAGGGTTTTGCCGAACAAATCTTCCAGCCATTCAGACGTCTACACACCTGGGATAACATTCAAGGCACTGGGTTAGGGCTTTCTATATGCAAGAAAATTGTCGAAAATTGTGATGGCAGAATCTGGGTAACAACAACACAAGACAAAGGAAGTACATTTTATTTTACTGTTTCTAAACATTTAAATTCACGATTGGAGGCCGCATGAACTTAAACACCGTTAGCAAGAGACACAGACCTGCACATGTGTTATTAGTGGAAGACAATCTAGGCGATGTCGTTCTTACACGACGCGCTTTTGAAGAAGCAAAAATCGCGAATCACTTACATGTAGCAATGACTGGGGAAGATGCTATTAGCATGTTGCGTAAAGAAGGTGAGTGGGCCGATTTAGGAACACCTGACTTAGTATTACTTGATTTGAATCTGCCACAAATGTGTGGTCAGGATGTACTAAAGATTATCAAGGAGACCCCTGAACTTAAACACTTGCCCGTGGTTATTCTTTCCAGTTCCTGTGCTGAACGTGACGTTGCTAAAAGTTATGACCTCCACGCAAATGGCTATGTAGTAAAGCCTGTAAATCTAGAAAACTTCAACGAAATAGTGCAAAAACTCGAAGATTTCTGGTTTACCATAGTTGTAATGCCAGACTCTCAAATGTAAAAGATGCACCATAGTATTTCGTATCGCAACCAAACTAGGCTACTATTATTAACCGCATAGTTTTTAGGTGTAGGTTTTACTTAGTCTTTATTTGTAACGATATACTAAGCTTGACCGCTAACTTAAATTATACAGTGCCGATTAGGCAAACCATGTACAAGTGAAACAGCGTTCACATATCCCCATCGCTATCAAATTCCATATATCTAAATATGCTAGAAGAAACCAGCAACCTCCTTAATAAATTAACCCCTTTTTTTCATCAATTAGTGAATTAGCCTACAAAAATAGGCATTACACCTATTGTTATTAATTTATATTAAGCAATAAGCACGTAGAATGACCATATTCACTAACTACGCTATCAATGTTTGGAGGTAAATATGGGTCATGCAACAAGCGTTTTAGCGCACGATAGCCGCCACCTAGCCTATAAAGCCTTAAAAGAGGTGAATGCTAAAAAAAAGACCCGTCGGATATTGTTGATAGAGGATAATAAAGCCGACGTATTGCTGGTAAAGAGAATGTTGCATGATGCCTGCGAAAGTGAGGATTTCACTTTTACAGACGTACCGCGCATGATTGATGCGCTGGAATTATTGGATGAGAATTCTTATGACCTTATATTGTTGGATTTAAATTTATTGGACATTGAGGGCACCGCTACTATTGCCGCCCTTCATGCCGAGACACCAAATACACCTATCATTGTTCATAGCGGTGCAAATGATCCAAAATTAAAAGAAGAAGCGCTGATATGTGGAGCAAAACACTATCTCGTTAAAGGCCGGGAAAGCCCTTACTCCATGAAATTTATGATTCAAAATGCCTTGATACAGGTTCAGCTATAAAAACAAAGGATAATCAATGAATTGCGCACTAGAAATACCTCAAACGAAAAGCCAATATCGCCATAACTCATCTTATGAAAAAACACTAGATGATAAACTCAATATTGTACTCGTTGAAGATTTAAGCAGCGATATTTGGCTTGCAAAAAAATCTCTTGATGCCAGCGAGATACCATACAATTTAGATGTACTGCGCAAGGGCGAATTGCTGGTTCCACACCTTTTTAAGGGAAACCTTCCAGACCTCATCATGCTGGATATTGGCCTGCCTGATATGGATGGTTTTGAAGTATTATCCGCGTTATCTACGCAATCGGCAATCCTCCGCTCCATACCCATTGTGATCGTCACAGGCTATAAGCATTTCAATGAATATGTCCAAAATCACTATTCATTATATATAATGGGATATATTGATAAACCTTACAACACAGAACAAATTTGCAACGTGTTATCACGAATACGAAACGATAAATATGCACCACAATAGAGGCTTTAATAAAAATCAGCCACTTTGTCCCAGTTAATCTCTTCGATATCAGCAGCATCTCCACATAGAGCCTCAAGTAGCTTATCCTGCTCTTCGCCACGGCGCTTTGCCTCAGCGTAAGGAATTTCTGGATGAAAAACCACCATAGCATATTTGGGAATAAACTTATCCGGGAAGCGCCGCTCTAATTCAAAGCCCACCTGCTTTTTAAGCTGGAATTTAGGATCTGCCACTGTGTCACGCATTTCCACAAAATTCTCCAACGCCATATCCGCAATCGCATCGGCATTAGGCTTACGCTCCTTTTCCAGCGCGGCAAAGATAGTTGCCCAGTCATTGCCATGCTTCTCCAACAATTCACCCAACGCAGTGCAATCTTCAAAGCCAGAATTCATCCCCTGCCCAAAGAAAGGAACAATGGCGTGCGACGCATCGCCGATTAACATCAATTTGTCTTCCACATGCCACGGCAAACATTTTACCGTGGTCATGAAACCAGTCGGGTTTTGCACGAAGTCCTCAGCTAAACTAGGCATAATGGCCATGGCATCGGCAAAATATTTACTAAAGAATGCCTTGGCATCTTCTTTGGTTTCTAGTGATGCAAAGCTCTCCTGTCCTTCATGAGCAAGGAACAAAGTGACGGTAAAACTTCCCTCTAAATTAGGTAGTGCCATCAACATAAAATTTTTGCGTGGCCAGATATGCAGCGCGTGTTTTTCAATTTGATAATCACCATTTTCTGCCGCAGGAATGATTAGCTCTTTATAACCATGCGCCAGCGTATCTTCCGACAGCTCAAAGCCAGATATATATTCTTTCATCACTTTACGTAATGCCGACCCACCACCATCTGCACCAATTATAGTTTGCGTTTCTATCACTTGCTCTTTTCCGGTTTCCTCACTCAGCATGGTAAGCGCACGTGTTTGGGGATCATAACTCACACAACGGCTATTAAAGACAATCTCCACATTGTCATACTCTCCCGCCTTTTGTAGCAGCAACTTATTAAGTCCACCGCGTGAAATGGAATTGATCACCTCTTCGTCTGTCTGCCCGTATGGCACCAAGGTGGTGTTACCACCCATATCATGCAACATCCGCCCTTTCACTGGCACAATAAGTTCTCTGGCCGCCTCATGCAGACCAACCGCTTCCAGTGCCTTCATACCACGTGCAGTCAGCACCAGATTGATCGAACGCCCGCCATCCACTTTTACTTTGCGCATATCCGGCCGGCGCTCATAAAGCACAACCTTATAATTATGCTGTGCCAAAAATATGGTTGTTAGTGCACCTACTAACCCGCCACCCACTACATGAATTGTTTCACTCATTTCAATAACCCTGCAAAAATCTCGACGAAACGATGCACATCACTAAAGCTATTATAAAGTGGAACAGGTGCCACACGGATGCAGTCTGGCTCGCGCCAGTCACAAATCACACCGGCATCACTCAACCCCTCAAATACCTTACGGCCATCATGTTTTACTACGATGGAAAGCTGACAACCGCGCTGGCTAGGGTCACGCGGGGTAAGGATAGCAAACGCATCACTGTTTAAATTATCAAACAAAAATTCCATATAGCCGGTGAGCTTCTCACTTTTTGCCCGTAATGCCTCCATGCCTATTTCGTCAAAAATATCGAGCGATGCCTTTACGGCCGCTAAGGATAGGATTGGCGGGTTGGAAAGTTGCCAGCCCTCGGCTCCTTCTATGGGCACAAAGTTCGGCCCCATTTTAAAGCGCGTGGTTTTATCATGCCCCCACCAACCAGAAAATCTTGGCAAGTCAGCCTTAGCATGGCGCTCATGCACAAAACATCCAGCCAAACTACCAGGCCCAGAGTTCAAGTATTTATAGCTACACCAGCAGGCAAAATCGACATCCCAGTCATGCAACTTAAGCAGCGCATTACCTGCTGCATGCGCGAGATCAAACCCCACCACGCAACCTTTCGCATGGCCCGACTTAGTGATTTTCTCCATCTCAAATAACTGCCCTGTATAGTAATTCACACCGCCCAGCATGATAAGAGCAATGCTATCGCCTTCACGCTCAATAAGCGCTTCAATATCTTCTGTGCGAATGGTTGCTTCACCCTCACGCGGGGTTAGTTCAATCAACGATGTGGCGGGATCAAAACCGTGATAGCGAATTTGTGACGCCACGGCATATTGATCAGAAGGAAACGCAGTCGCCTCGATCACAATCTTATGACGTTCAGACGTAGGGCGATAAAAAGAGACCATCATCAGGTGCAAATTCACCGTCAAGCTATTCATCGCCACTACCTCGATAGGTTTTGCTCCTACGAGGTTTGCAAGTTGTGTAGTTAAAAACTCATGATAAGGCATCCATGGGTTTTTGGCATCGAAATGCCCTTCCACACCCAACTCCTGCCAATCCTTCAGCTCCTGCTCGATCGCAGGTGCTATGGTTTTTGGCTGCAGGCCAAGTGAATTACCGCAGAGGTAAATACATTCTTTTCCATCTTTGGTTTTGGGAATATAAAACTGCTCGCGCCACTTGGCCAACGAATCGTTTTCATCCGCTTCCTGCGCAAATGTGATATCGGTATTATAGTTCATGTGGTGTTACCTTGTGTAATAGTGGACGGCTGGGCGTTGCATCAGATGCAAAGGCAGCCATCTGTAAATTCAGCATGTAATTTCCATCAAGTAATGAATCCGGCACATAGATAAATTCCGTGATGGTTTTTGGCGAAGGGTTTTTATTATCAATTTCGTGGCTTCCCTGTGCTACGCCCCAGAAAATGTGGTGGTTGTTCAGTTTTCCTTCATCTGCCAGCCGGTCGATAGAAGGCACGTCTACCAGCAAATGTTTCACACCGAGCTCCACCAGATAATGCATTGCATCGGACGAAAAAAATGGTGGCATTTCATGGCCGTAATGTTTAACCAGTTTATCACTACTGTTTGGAACAGTACGGATCACCAACGCTTCATGGAATCCCTCTCGGCCACTACTCAATGCTAATTCCAGCGCCTGTCTGGTGATCATTTTATCGTTAGCCTCCGGGGCCGGGTCATAGTCTTCGTTTGAAGGTTGAGGATTGATGCTCACCAGCGTCGCCGGAATCAAACTCTCTTTCAAAAGCTCATGAATCGGCACCTTAACATTCGCAATATGGCCGACCGATTCCGTATGTGTGCCATGCAAATGCGGAGAAAAAGTCAACACATCGCAATTACAACTCCCACCTTCATTTACATCCCCGATAAATTCTCCAGCTACATGCGGTGTTTTGCTAGCAGGTGGGGAATCAAACACACAAATTGACGACCCATCAAAACGCACCGCGATGGAAATATCGTGCGCCTTACTATCCATTTTGTAGGATTTATCATCCATACGAAGTATTATGTCCATGCCAGCCACTCCTTCGCTGTACCCGCGAGCATACGCTCCTTGCGCTTCCCATTAAGGTAAGGCAAATGACGTGGACCATCGGCCACCTCACGCGAGAACCAGTGAAAATGTCCCCAGGCAGCTTCCATATGGTCATCGTTCTCTGGCAAATGTTCAATCATATGACCAGGATATATCCCCTTATCGCCCCCCGCTCCCATCTCACCTAATGGGTATGGATAGTCAGAGCCCATCGCAATACGATTTACCCCGATGATTTTCATCAACATCATCAATGTCCACGGATTATGAGTCAGTGCATCAACATAAACACCGCACTCCTTAATAGTTTTGTACACATTTTCGTGTGATGCATTTTCAAATAAATCCGGTCGGCAATAGGCGCCATGTTCCAAGCGCCCGATCAGTGCGGGAAATATGCCCCCTCCATGCGCATACATCACCCGTAAATTCGGCAGGCGCTCATGCACCTTACCGGAGCGCAAGCTATCGAATGCCAGCGCTGTTTCCAGCCCCATACCAAGTAGCCAGGGGCGCCAGCGGTGATTAACATTCATACGCCTATGCAGTCGATCTTCCGTATGCCGCATAAACCCACCCCATGGATGGATAAAAACAGCCATATTCAGTTCGCTAGCTGCCTCAAGTATAGGGAAGAATCGTGGATCATCCAGATCCAGATCGGCAACGTTAGAATTAATCTCCACACCGCGCATGCCCAACGCTTTAACACGTTCCAGCTCTTTAATGGCGCAATCAGCATCCATCATGGGCAAGGCCCCAAGCGCGGTAAAACGCGTTGGGAATTCATTTACCATACGCGCATTATCATCATTTAAGATTCGACAAATCTCTGCGGCATCCTGCGTGTTATCTACATAGTCAGGAATCATCATCGGGGTGGGTGATAATACCTGCATAGTCACCCCGTAATGATCGCAATCTTTTTTACGCTGCCCAGCGTTATAGGCACTCTCTTCAATTACGCGCTGCACCTCACCGTCACTGTTTACTAACTCCGCACAGCAAGGCTTAGTCTTGTGTGCACGCACACGGATGAAATCCTTGTAATGTGAAAATTTAGCCAGCGCATCGAATGTATCCGGCGACAGGGTCGTGTGCGTATGCACATCCCATTTTTCCTTCGCTTTGTAAGGATAGCTCATGCTGCTTTTTTCTCCGGCAATGGCATCACATGGCCACATTTTTTGCAGGTGCGATTCTCTTCACTATCCCAAAACCCGCTAAATACTTTCGGTAAATCATCAACAATATTAGTAAGCTGCACCTCATCGCGATAAAGCTGGTGATGGCATTTATCACAATACCAAATAAAGCCGTCCATCTCTCCTTTATGGCGCTTACGCTCAACTACAAGCCCCACCGTATTTTCAAAACGCTGTGGCGAGTGGTGGATCATAGGCGGCAATAAAAACACCTCACCTTCTTTGATGGTGATATCTTTTGGCTTACCATCTTCCATAATTCGTAACACCATATCGCCTTCTATTTGATAGAAAAATTCTTCTCCTACATCTTCATGGTAATCTTTGCGGGTGTTCGGACCGCCCACCACCATGATGATGAAATCGCCCATTTCATAGAGCTGTTTATTACATACAGGGGGTTTGAGCTTTTCACGATTGTCGTCGATCCATTGTTGGAAATTAAACGGGGCTAACATGAGATTACTCCTTTAAAGCAGCGATGCATTTAAGTTCAATGGCAATAGGCGTAGGCAATGCACCTATTTCCAGCGTAGTGCGGCATGGCGGGTCATTTTTAAAATATTCCGCCCAGAGTTTATTATAGGCTGCAAAATCATCCTTCATATTGGTGAGAAATACGGTGACATCCACCAAGTCTTCCCATTTTGCACCGCTTGCCTCTAGAATGTCCCTCACATTTTGGAACACGCTACGCGTCTGTTCTTCAATATCATAGCTTATGATATTTCTGTCCGCATCCAGCGTCACGCCGGGTATTTCTTTGCTATTTTTTTTGCGCGGCCCCACACCGGAAAGAAACAGCAAATTACCCACCCTACGCGCATGCGGATAGTTGCCTACCGGCTCTGGTGCAGTTTGTGAGTTATGTACAGTTGAGGTCATAATCCATCCTTTATGTTGGTGAAGTCACCGTTTTTTCTTCTGTAAAAAATTCCATGGCGCGTTGCTTGCCTTCGCGTCCTACACCGGATTTTTTCATGCCGCCAAACGGCGTATCCAGATCACGCAGGTTCCAGCAATTCAGCCAAACAATACCACTATCAATGCTTGCGGCCATACGTTTTGCGCGTGCTTCATCACTGGTCCAAACAGAGGCAGCAAGCCCGTATTGCGTTGCATTGGCAATGGCGAGTGCTTTCTCTTCTGTTTCAAATGGCATGAGCGTTACCACGGGGCCAAATATTTCTTCCTGATTGGTGCGGCAGGTCTGGTTCAATCCTTCGATCACCGTTGGTTCAATGAAGTAGCCATCCTTGCATCGCCCATCCACCATGTGGCGCTTGCCACCAGCTAGCACTTTCCCACCCTCTTCTTTTGCAAGCTCAATGTAAGAAAGTACTTTTTCCATATGCTCTTTAGACACGCTCGCACCGTGCTTAGTGCTATTTTCTAACGGATCACCAATGGTTATCTCATTCACCTTTTTCAGGAAATCTTCTTTGAATTTGTCATACACCGACGCTTGCACCAAGATACGCGAACCACATAAACAAACCTGCCCCTGATTGGTAAAGGCGGCTGCTACTGCACCATCGATGGTTTTTTGCCAATCAGCGTCTTCAAAAATAATGGTGGGGTTTTTACCCCCCAGCTCCAGTGATACTTTTTTAAGCTGGCGCGCAGCACCAGAGTAAATCTCGATGCCCGTTGTTGTGCCGCCAGTAAAGGAGATGGCGGAAATGTCCGGGTGGTTAGTAATTGCCGCGCCGATCTTCGCTCCCTTTCCATGCAGAATATTGATCACCCCTTTGGGAAATCCCGCCTCGTTTATCAGCTGTGATAACATATAGGCCGTCATTGGTGTAACTTCGCTGGGTTTGGCGATCACGCAATTACCCGCAGCTAGCGCTGGTGCTAATTTCCAGGTAAATAATAGTAGCGGTAAATTCCATGGTGAAATCGTCGCCACCACACCGATTGGCTGGCGCAACGTATAGCTATACGCATGTTCTTTTTTGAAAGATTGACCGGTCATGTTTTGTGCTGCTTCAGCAAACGCACGTAAGTTCGCTGCACCACGCGGGATGTCTACACTACGCGCCAAGGTGATGGGTTTTCCTGTATCCACACACTCCGCACGCACGAACTCTTCCAACTTCGCTTCGATTAATTCGGCGAGTTTTACTAACATGGAAGCACGCGTCTCTGGCTTGGTATCACGCCATGCAGGGAATGCTTCTTTAGCAGCCGCCACTGCTATATCTAAATCTTGCTTATCGGAATCCGGCACGTTTGCATAGGCCTTACCTATCGCCGGATCTACGTTATCAAAATACCGTCCGGAAACTGGCGCTACCAGCTCGCCATCCACAAAATTCAGAATGTTGGGATGGGCACTCATGCTACAGCGATCCGGTTCGACCACCATCAACCGGCAGATTCACACCATTAATATAAGCAGCCGCAGGGCTTGCCAAGAAGGCAACCGCAGCGGCCAGTTCTTCTGGCTTGCCAAAGCGGCCAGCGGGAATGTGCGATTGCTCCATGGCAATAATGTCATCGGTCGATTTACCCAGTTTTTTGGATTTTCCTTCGATGATCTCACTCAGGCGATCCGTATCAGTAGCCCCCGGCAGCACGTTGTTCACCGTGATGCCAAAACCCGCCACTTCCAGCGAAATGGTTTTTGCCCAGTTAGCCACCGCCGCGCGGATAGTGTTCGATACCCCCAAGCCCTTAAGCGGCACTTTCACTGAAGTGGAAATCACATTGATAATACGCCCGTATTTTTCAGACTTCATGCCAGGGAGCACAGCCTGTGCCAATACGTGGTTACACAATAAATGCTGGTTAAATGCATTTTGGAACTGATCGAGCGACGCTTCATTGGCTGGGCCTGCCGGTGGGCCACCTGTGTTATTCACCAGAATATGCACCGGCCCATGCGCTTTCACATGCGCCTCGATTTTTACCTGCAGTGCATTCGGGTCAGAGAAATCGGTAACTACAACATTATGCTGTTGCCCTTTTGATGTATCCAGCGTTGCAAGTGCAGTGTTCAGCGCCTCTTCGTTACGTGCCACCAATGTGACATTCGCACCCAGCGATGCCAGCTCTTGCGCGGTTGCTCGACCAATACCTTTGCTCGCCCCACACACCACTGCCTGTTTGTTCGTTAAATCTATATCCATAATTTATGCCTTACTTGTATAACTATAACGCATTTCTTTTTTGATCTCTTCGGGAAGCGTCGGCAACCTGTGCGACGGAATCAAATAAGTAGATAACGCGAAAAGATCAGAAAAAATGCGGTGTGACTGCACAGTGTTCATCAGGTATTCATAACCAGACGAACCGCCTGTCCCTACGCCCATTCCTACCATACGCTGTACCATCAGCGCATGGCGCAAACGCCAGCGAGCCAGCAATGCATCCACATCCATTACATATTTAAGCAAACTGTATGGTGCTTGCAGCATGGGGTTTTCGCGGTAAATCGTGATAAAAAGTGCGGCTTGCAATGCTTTCCAAGACAGGCGCCAGCGCCCTTCTTCTTGTGCCTTTTGATGTTGGTTCTCGTCAAAAATACTTTCAAATTTCTGTTTGCCGCGCTCAATGGCTTCCAGCTCTTTTTCCAACACTTCGCCAGACAGGTTCGCTTTTGCATCAGCAATTTTCTGGTCGAACATACCATAAGCCGCGGTGCGGTATTCCTTCCAAAACGCATAGCCTTCCAGATTGACGAATGGAGTGCGCGAAAGCCAACTATCAAGTGCGGCAAATAGGCTAGGCTTTGCCTCCATATCTTTGATAGCCGCTTTCGTGTCGTCTTTCAGATTGTCGTCAAACTGGCCATGAAACACACACAGGCGAGATTTCCGTTGCAAGCCAAGACGTGTTTCGATGAGCCGAAACTGTGCACTCTGAAAACCAGAGGCAGTGCCCAGATGCTCGCGGAAATCGATAAAAGATTGTGGCGGCATGGTCTCCAGCACATCAATCATGCCCTCCATTTGCTTAAATATTTCCACCACACGCCCCAGATAGGTAAGGATCGGCTGCATATCATCCTCGGATACGACCTTACCAGACAAGCGCTCTAACACATCGTCCAACTCAAAGAGTATCTGCTTAAACCACAGCTCATAAATCTGGTGAAACTGGATGAACAACATCTCATCATGCACGCCCTGCCCGGCGGCATGGCTGCGCGGATGCTGTGCAGATAATATTTTGTCCACCTGTAAATATTCGCCGTATTGATCCCAGGGCGCTTTTTTGGTCATAGAGTTATCCGGTTATGCTTTTGATGAATATTAGCTATATCCCAAAAAAAACCGGCTATCTAGTTCTAATTATTCAATGAACCAGACGTATGTACGAGCTCTAACCATATAGTTTTATAGTTTTTTTATGTTGTAGCACACACGCCTAATAGAATTTTTTTGCTCTGCCATGTTACCCACCAGACATGGGTGCACGTTGCACCTACAATGTGAACATGGAGATGATTTATGAATAAGGTAAGCAAATCCGAGTTAAAAGACCTCATGGATGGCGACGAGGAAGTACTTGTCATTAACGTACTTCCAAGGAAATACTTCGAAAAACGGCATATTCCCGGCTCTGTGAACATCCCTGTTAAGGATAATGACAGTTTTACAAAAGAAGTATCATTGATGGCCACGTCAAAAGATCAGCATGTCGTAGTTTATTGTGCGAATACCGAATGTGACTTGTCGGAAAAGGCTGTACGTCAGCTGGAAAAAGCTAATTTCACCAATATCAGTGATTATCAGGAAGGTACTGAAGGCTGGTTTAAAGATCAAAAACACGCTGCCTAACCTTTACACTCTATCGAAACCGAACCCAACAAACATTAAGGAGATTACAATGATGAAACAATATAGAAATAACTTGCTCACTGTATCTGCGCTTTGTGCCGCAACCCTCTCAAGTGCCACAGCTATGGCCGAAAACAACACTAAAGCACAAGCTGCTTCCACCCTAAAAGATGGCACGTATGTCACTATCTCTGGTAAGGTCGAGAAAGTAGTTGATGGTGACGAGTTCCAGCTGAGTTACGGCAACGGCACCATCATGGTCGATACTAACGATCACTGGCCTGCACTTTTTCGTAAAGACGTGGCAAATATATTAACACCTGGTGATCATGTACAGGTAAGCGGCTTTGTAGATGATAATCTGTTTACCAAAAAAGAAATTGATGCCGAGAGCATCGTACATGAAAGCACACAATATTCACGCGTCTACCGATTAAATGACGGTCGTGATAATGTCTATCGCCCCTACAGTTATTACCATGCGATGGATGATGAAGGAATCAGTCTGACTGGTGATATTAGCAAGATTATTGATGATGATAGTTTTATGCTCAATTATGGTAATGGTATGATCCGTGTTGATGCAGATGAAATTGAATTCCCTAAGACGGAAAGGCTAAGAGTAGGAGATCGCGTTACAGTCAAGGGTGAGATTGACGATAATTGGTTTGGTAAGCGTACGCTAGAAGCCGAAAGCATGTATCGTATCAACTACTACAGCCCTCTTGCCTCTATAAGATAGCAATCTACTTGTTATAGAGCTATGAGAACAAACGGGCGTGTGAGGAACCCCACACGCCCGTTTGTATTTACTTGACGCACGAAGGGTTTGCCCATTAGCCTGCCCGCAAAGCTTAAATCCACGAAATACAGGAGTTTGCACATGGAAAATATTGAGCAATATCTGGATATGAAAATTATTACCACTTATGCCATTGAATATGGGCAAGCGATTATCTTTGCACTGGCCATATTCATCTTCGGCAAATGGGCTGCAAAAGGGCTTACTGGTCTTATAAGAAAAGCTATGCGCCGTAGCCAGCTTGATGAAACTCTGGTAACGTTCTTAGGCAATATCGTATATGGTCTGCTGTTTGCCTTTGTGGTTATTGCCGCCCTCAGCCAGCTCGGGGTGGAAACCACCTCACTAGCGGCTATCTTTGCCGCTGCCGGTCTGGCGATTGGTCTGGCACTTCAAGGCTCGCTTTCAAACTTTGCTGCGGGCGTGCTTATCATCGCCTTTCGCCCGTTCAGCAAAGGAGATTACATTGAGGCAGCTGGCACAGCCGGTGTTGTTCAAGAGGTGGGTATTTTCTCCACTACGCTGAAATCACCTGACAACAAAATGATCGTAGTGCCGAACGGAGCGGTGACCAGCGACAATATTGTGAACTTCTCAGCCCACGCTACCCGCCGTATCGATTTCACCTTTGGCATTGGTTATGATGATGACATTAAAAAAGCCAAAGACATTCTGCGTAATATTCTGGATGATGATCCGCGTGTGCTTAAAGACCCAGCGCCCGTTATCGGTGTATCAGAACTTGCTGATTCCAGCGTGAATTTTGTAGTGCGCCCGTGGGTGAAAACTGAAGATTACTGGAGCGCCTATTTTGATATTAGCGAAGAAGTGAAGCTGCGCTTTGACAAGGAAGGCATCTCTATTCCGTTCCCACAACAGGATGTGCATATGTATCAGATCGAAAAGAAGGCAAAAGCAGCATAGCAGCCCACATGCCAAAGAAGCTTCTTTTCGTAACATATGGGGGTGGCCATGCACACATGGTCTACCCTGTGGTGCATGCGCTGCATAAAAGCTCAGCATATAAAAATGGTGAAATCAGCATAGATGTGCTCGCCCTGCCCGCTGCTAAAGCCATTCTTAAAAGCAATGATGTGGAGTATTTTGGGCTGGATCGCTATTTAGACAAAGCGCAAGACGCTGATGCGATTCGCTGGGGAACCGAGCTTGCCAAAGAGCACCACTCTCCCACCATCGGCATTCCACTGGAAGACTCGGTTGCTTACCTGGGGCTAAACTATAAAGACTTAGTGACAAGACTTGGTGAAGATGGTGCAGCCACACTGTTTAAGGAAAAGTCGCGCCATGCGTTCCTGCCGCTTACCATTATGGAGCGGGTATTTGATGACATAAAGCCCGATTTCGTCATCACCACTAACTCACCACGTAGTGAGGCAGCTGCCATAGCGGTGGCAAACAAGCGCGGTATCCGCAATCTAATCATGGTGGATCTTCCTAAAGGACTAAGCCATTATAAGCTACAAGGGCAACATGTCACTTTTCTCAATGAATTTGCTAAAGACATGTATGTTGCCGATGGGCTGTTTGATGAAAGCAAAAGTCAATGTTACTACACTGGAAACCCCGCTTTTGATAACATTCTTAGCTTCCCAAAGGACAAAGACCCGGACTGGGTATCAACACATTTTCCGAATGCCGGTAGCAAACCCGTTGTTTTGCATATTGATATGCCTGCTTACTGGGATAGTAAACACGACCGCAGCTACTACAAGACCGACGACGACGTAAAAAAAGAACTGCAAGCAACCTATGATGCAGCCATGGCGAATAATGCGTATTATATTACGCGACCACACCCATCCCAAGACAGAAATCTACATATTGGCTGGCTGAAAGATAAAACTAACGCTGAACTGGCTGCGGATTGCGATTTCTTACCACTGTTACGTAATGTTGATTTGATCATCGTACGTAGCGGAACGGTCAATATTCAGGCCGTTTACATGCAACAGAAGATTGTACAACTAGATGCTGACTTCCATAGCGATTTGCCAATAGCTAACATGGGGGTGGCATGGGGCGTAAACGATTATAGCGAGCTGCAAAAGACCATTGGCGAAGCACTGGCAGATGATCATAAAATCCACGAAATGGCTGCGCTTGCTAAAAAGCTCTTCCCGTTCCAGCCCGCGGCACAAACCATTACCGATATTATATTGGAAAACCTTAAAAAAACTGCAGCACAAAGCGCCTAGTAAATACTTGTTTTTTGCCCTCTATCTGATAATTCTTCCCTAGCAGGAGATTTAAAAATGCAAAATCAAACGATTACCGGTGGAGTGCGTATCGCGGATGACGATATTTATCTGCAGGAAACCTGGTATAAAACGCCTAAAGAACAGTTTAAACAAATTTACTCGTTTCTGGATTTAGATAATGCCGATGAGAGCACCTCACTATGTGACGTGGGCTGCGCTATTGGTGAGTTTTTATATTTCGTCCAACAAAACAAACCGAAAATGGAATTATCTGGCTGCGATGTATCCGAGCCCATGCTAGAGCGCGCTGGCGGCATCCTGCCTTCCGCCAAATTTTTTAAAGCTCCAATAGATGAACCCGGCTCACTCAAAGAAAATAGCTATGATATCGTGACCATGAGCGGCGTTATTGCCATTTTAGATGATCCGGAAGTGGCATTGAACAATTGCATAAACGCTACAAAAGCCGGTGGCAGAGTGTTGGTATTTTCCTCCTTTAACCCCCACCCCATTGATGTAGTGATACGTTATAAACGATCCGATCAGGAAAATAGCCCTTGGGAATCTGGCTGGAATATTCATTCGAAATACACGGCAGAAAAAGTGATTAAAAACCATCCAAAAGTAAAACGCTTTGAATGGAAGGATTTCACGATGCCTTTTGCTATCCCCCCCAAGGATGATCCTATGCGCTGCTGGACAACGCAAGTGGGCGACAAAGAACATTTCCAGATCAACGGAGCGGCACAGCTGCTTGATATGAAAATGCTACTGATTGAGTGCGAGTAGCGGATGAGCAAGCCACATTACGAATACTCCCTACCGCACGGCATTATGTTTCATCACTTTATGAACGATGTGCATCCGTGGAGTCAGGGTGCAATTACGGCCGACAAGTTGGTAGATATCATCGAATATGTAGGCCCCAAAAACATTATTAGCTGTGAGGAATGGCAGGAACGTAGCGTGAAAGGCACACTGGAGAACCATCATCTGTGCTTCACGTTTGATGATTCTCTGCTCTGCCAATATGACATTGCATGGCCGGTGATGAAGAAATATGGCATCACCGGATTTTTCTTTATCTATTCCTGCGTGTTTGATGGCAAACCCGCCAATCTTGAGATGTATCGCTATTTCCGCTCGGTCGCCTTTGATTCGATTGATACGTTTTATGATGTATTTTTCAAACAAATGGATAGCTATCTTCCCGGGCTTTACGACGAAAAAATGCGCGGCATGGATATTGACCAATACCTGATTGATTACCCGTTTTTCTCTACCATGGATCGCGCCTTCCGCTATGTACGCGACCATGTGCTGACTACAGACCAATACGAAAAAATCATGGATGATCTGATTTCCCAATATGGTTTTAACAAGCAGGACATCATCGACAAACTCTGGATGACAAACGGGCAACTCAAAGAATTGCATGATGCAGGCAACGCTATCGGCCTGCACTCCTATTCACACCCTATTCCGCTCAAGCGCCTACCTGCCGATAAGCAGACCGAGGAATATCAGAAGAATTATGATCACATAATGAAAGCGACAGGTGCCGCCCCTACCAGCATGTCGCATCCAGCAAATTCTTATGGCGATGATACTATCCCCATTTTGAGAAACCTAAACATTCAGCTTGGCTTCAGAGCGGACATGGCAAAAGTTGCGGACCCCAATGAATTCGAGTATCCAAGGCAGGATCACACTAACCTTGTGAATATGATGCAATGAAAATAACGCTTTTTACCAGCAACCAACCACGACATTACTCGCTGATTAAAGATTTGGCGTCCATCGCCTCCGAGGTTTATGTGATACAAGAGTGTATGACGCTCTTTCCCGGCCAAATTCCTGATTTTTATGCCAAGTCAGATATCATGCAAACTTACTTCAAGCGCGTAATTGATGCAGAACATGAGGTGTTTGGCAGCGTAGACTTTATCCCTTCAAATGTGCGCACATTAGCTCTCAAAACGGGGGATCTGAATTTTGTGCCGATGGAAACGCTCGCTCCTGCGCTGAACTCGGATTTTTATGCAGTGTTTGGAGGCAGCTTCATCAAATCACCACTGATTGATGCGTTAATTGAACGCAACACAGTCAATCTGCATATGGGCATGTCGCCTTATTACCGTGGTGCTGCCTGCAATTTCTGGGCTTTGCATGATGGCAATGCCGACTTGGTGGGTGCCACCATCCATAAGCTATCACGCGGGCTGGATAACGGAGATATGTTGTTTCATGCCCTGCCAAAACGCGAGGCCACGGACCCGTTTGTATTGGGAATGCGTGCCGTACGCGCGGCACATAAAGGCCTTCTGGAAGCGCTGGAAAGTAAAAAGATTTTTGACTATGAGCCCGTACCACAAGATAAATCTCAAGAGATTCGCTACACAAGGAACCGTGAATTTACCGACGAGATTGCCTCGGAATATTTACAACGCAACTTAACCGAACAAGACGTTGTGCGTATGTTTGAGCAAGCCCCTGAACGCAACCTGATAAGGCCGTATTATGACTAACCTCGCCAAATATGAGACTGATGCTCCTAACGAAGCTTACTATGGGCTACCGCAGGAAGTAGAGTTCTGCAAAAGCTGCGTCATTTCAAACCAGCGCCCCAGTTCGATCATCGAACAAAAACACACGCGTGAATCCAAGAAAAAGGTGATCGCCTTTAAAGATGGTATCTGTGATGCGTGTCGCACCAAAGACTGGAAAGAGCAAGTCGATTGGGCAGAACGCGAGAAACAACTGTGGGAATTATGCGATCAGCATCGCTCTAAGGATGGTTCTTATGATTGTCTGGTTCCCGGCTCTGGTGGCAAAGATAGCGACATGCAGGCGCATCTGCTGAAATATAAATATGGCATGAACCCGCTGACCGTCACATGGGCACCACACATCTACACGGACTGGGGATGGAAAAACTTTCAGGCGTGGATCCATAGTGGTTTCGACAATATATTGGTGACCCCGAATGGACGTACTCACCGACTGCTCACCCGTATCTCGATGGAAAATCTACTGCACCCTTTCCAGCCGTTTATCGTTGGACAACGACACATTGCCGCAAAGACAGCGGCACAACACGATATTAAGCTCATTTTCTACGGTGAATCAGGAGCCGAGTACGGCAACCCCGCAGAAGAAAATGAGAGTGCCCGCAGAGATTTCAGGGAATATGAATATTTTACCATGTCGGATGATTCTGATGTGTATCTGGGCGGCGTATCTTTTAAGGAACTCAAAGAAGAGTATGGCTTCAAACAGCCTGACTTTGAACCGTATATGCCGATCAACCCACAGCTCTGTGCCGATAAGGGTATTGAGGTACATTATCTGGGCTATTACGTGAAATGGCACCCACAAAGTGCCTACTACTACGCCGTAGAGAATTGTGGCTTTCAGGCAGCGCCAGAGCGCACAGCAGGTACTTATTCCAAGTATCATTCGATTGACGATAAAATGGATGATTTCCATTTTTACACCACGTTTATCAAATTCGGCATCGGCCATGCGACCTATGATGCCGCGCAGGAAATTCGCAACGGCGATATCGATCTTGATGAAGGTATTGCGCTGGTGAAAAAATTTGACGGCGAATACCCTGCTCGCTTTGAAAAAGAAGTGTTTGAATATCTATCCATTACTGAAAAAGAATTCGGCAAAGACATTGCGGCAAAATTCAAAAACCCCGTCATGACGCGTGAATCCTTCATGGCACTTGTTGATGAGTTTCGCTCCCCTCATCTGTGGAAACACGAAAATGGTGAGTGGAAGCTGCGTCATAGCGTGTATAATCCCTGATGCGTAATATTCGGATTATCGCTCGCCTTGATGTAAAAAGCGAACATCTGGTGAAAGGCATTCAACTAGAGGGGCTTCGCAAGCTAGGAAAACCCAATGATTTTGCCAGAAAATACTATAGCGGTGGTATCGACGAGATTATTTATGTCGATATCGTTGCCTCGCTCTATGAACGCAATTCACTTCTACCTATTATTGAAAAAGCCAGTGACGATATTTTTATCCCCATGACAGTCACTGGAGGTATCCGCTCCGTCGAAAATGCCCGTGCCGCTCTGCATGCGGGGGCTGATAAGGTGGGTGTGAATACGGCTGCGATTAAGAACCCACAACTTATCTCTGATATTGCCGAAGAATTCGGCTCACAATGCATGGTGGCCTCTATTGAGGCGAAAAACACAGGCGCAGGAACATGGGAAGCCTATTACGATAATGGCCGTGAAAAAACTGGGATAAGTGTGCTCGACTGGGCCAAAGAGGTTGAGCAGCGCGGGGCTGGTGAGATATTGCTTACCTCCGTTGACCGTGAAGGCGCAGGAAAAGGGATGGATACCGATCTCATTTCCGCCATTTGTGACACAGTAAATATCCCCGTCATCGCCTCCGGTGGCGTAGGCAATGTTACACATATGAAAGATGTTATCACTCAGACCAATGTCAGCGCTATCGCTGTAGCAAAAACCCTGCATTATGAAGAGACAACCATCGCGGATATTAAGGATGAGCTACGTAGTATTCACGGGGTGGAAATACGATGAAAGTCACACTCGTTAATTATGGTATAGGCAACCTGTTAAGTGTCCAGCGTGCGCTTGAACATGTGGGTGCAACGGTCACCGTTACGGACAATCCTTCAGATATAGAGCAGGCAGAAAGACTGGTAGTGCCGGGTGTTGGAGCATTTTCCAAATGCATGGAGGCGATTGATAGCAGGAAGCTCAAAGATGCACTTATTACATTCGCACAATCCCAAAAACCCTATTTGGGTATATGCGTGGGTATGCAAATGCTGATGGATAAAAGCTTTGAATTCGGCGAGCATGCTGGCCTTGGCATTATTGCGGGCGATGTTAAAAAAATTGATGTAGAAGGTGAGCGCGTTCCCTTCATTGGCTGGAAAAACATCACGCTAAATGGGAAAGAAGGAAGCTATTACTTCGTGCATTCTTATCAGGCATTCCCCAAGCATACGGAAAACTTACTCGCCAGCTATAAGCTTGGAAACAGTGAAGTCACCGCTGCCATTCAAAAAGACAATGTATTGGGCGTGCAATTCCATCCTGAAAAAAGCGCAGAGAATGGACTAGACCTGATTCGCCATTTTCTGAAGCTTTAGGCTAAACGCAACTTGTAAAAAAGCTGCCCATCAAAGGGGGACCGAGAGACTGAACCAGTGGCATAATTCACTGACCAGCGTTCAGTAACACTAAACCCTGCCTGAGCAAATAAGCTCTCTATTTCTTTCGGTGTAAATAAATGCCCTGAGGCGGGAAAGGACTTACCGGCAATTTTCCACTCATAATAGGCATCACCGCGCGTTTCATCAAATGCTAATGCATCAATAACACGTCGTTTCATCACATTAAAACGACCGTAAGCTAACTGGTTATGCCGGTTATTCACATCCAACATCATAATCCCATCTGGCTTCAGTTTCTGCACCATGGCCTTTAATGTTTGCAAGCGCATGTTGGAATCCGTCATGTGTCCAAACACATTCCACAAGGCCGTGATCGCATCAAACGGTGCTTCAGCCAATTCATCTAGCGCATCACCACATATTGAATGCACAGAAAAGCCGGTCGTTTTATGGCATAACGCCGCCATCTCCTTGCTTGGTTCAACGGATACCACATCAGTCAACTTATGATGGTCGCTTATTTTTTTAAGTCGCCTGCCGTCTCCTGAGCCAACATCCAACAAGCGCATTCCAGGCCTCAGGCGATCTGTGACGAGTTTATCAACGCTATTTAAATAGGCTTGATATTTCTCTGAATATTCCGCGTAAAGCGGTGCTATCGCATCATAGGCCGCCAGTGTATTTTGTTGCTGAGTACTGGCTACCACGCGGTCCACCCACCATCAATTACCATATGCTGTCCAGTGATATAGGCCGCTTCTGGTGAAAGCAGGAACGCTACCATTCCGGACACATCACCTTCTGTGGCCATACGTCCAAGCGGGGTGCGTTTATTATAACGTTTCATAAATTCAGGGTTTTGCCCACGTTCGATACCCCCGGGGGATACCATATTCACACGCACATCAGGCGCCAGCACCGTAGAAAGCCAACGCGTAGTCTGCAGAAGCCCCCCCTTACTCGCAGCGTAAGCCGCAGGGTTAGTCATCTGTGTGCCTTCATACAGGCTGTGATCGGGGCCTACCACGCCATAAATAGAGCCGATATTCACCACCGATCCATCGTCTGACTCTTTAAGTAGTGGATGCAAGGCCTGCACCAAAAAGAACGGTGCCAGTAGATTTACCCGCATCACCTTTACCCATGCTTCATATCCTTCCTCGGAGAAAGGCACACCCCAGCCCGGAGCATCATCATAAAAGGCCGCATTGTTCACCAGATAATCCAACCGCCCATATATTTCTTTAATCTCACCAGCCAGTTTCGCAAACGTGTCAGGCTCCATGAGATCAGTTGAGATAAATTTATGCTCGCCACCGTAGGTTTTAACTAGCTCCGCAGCGAAGGCTTCGCCCGCTTTGCTATCCTTATCCAGTATTGCCACCGATACGCCACGTGCGGCCAGTTTGTGGCTTATGGCCTGCCCTAAATGCCCTGCTCCGCCGGTTATTGCTGCTACATATGTCATAATCTATCCTTTTGTTTTGGCGGTGTATGGCGTCGTGAGTAAAAGCTCCGCCATATGTAAATCAAATGGCGTATCTATATCCAGTGCGCGCTCCGGGGGTATCATCACATACCCTACCCTCCCATCGATCAGCTTGTTGCAAGTCTGCACATAGTCAGGCCGGGCGACATACACACAGGTGGTAATGTCATACATATCCGGCACATCCTGCCTGCGCACCGCAGACGAACCACTTATGGCGATTTCTATCAAATCATTTTCATTGATTGTTACCATGTTGAGATAAGGGTTACGATGCGCTGGGCTAATACCAAATACAATGTCACAATCACCTTTATTATAACGCTCTATCGCAGCGTCAATATCTTGTGGTGCGCGCAAAGGAGACGTCGCCGGTAATGAGATAAATGGTTGTTCTTCACTCTGGCTATTATCTATCGCATGTCGCCAGGATAATACCTCTGGGGAGGTATCCGATGCGAGCTCTGCTGGGCGTTTTAACACTTCTGCACCATATTCCTTTGCTACATCAGCAATCTGCTTATCGTCAGTGGATACCACTACCTTAGCTATAGATTTGCTGGCCAATGCCGAGACAATGCTATGAGCAATCAGTGGCTTACCTGCAACGGGAACTATGTTCTTGTGCAAAATACCTTTGGACCCACCGCGGGCAAAAATAAAGGCTGTGTAGCTCATGCCACCTTCGCTTTCGCTAAAGAAACGGTTTGGCGCGTTCCTGTGTCGCTCGCCTTTTTTGCCAAATCCACCAGCTCTAACACTGATGCCGCATTCTCCACGCTTGCCCACTCAGCAAAGCTTCCCGACTGCGCATAGATGGGCTTATATCCCTCTATCGCTTTACTAAAGAAGAAGTCAAACTGGCGCAGGTATATATCATTACCATTTGGCAGTTTTTCAGTTTCGACCATTTCACCATCAGGGGATTCAGGGCTAAAAACTTTGATCTCCTCTTTAATAAGATCAGCTCTCAATGTAGCTTTTGCGCCTACTATTTGCATCGCCATATTCGCCGTGCGTTGTAAGAAGTCCAATTGCACAGCCACATGTTTGTTTTCATATTCCATAAGAATATGTGCGCTATCTTCCACATCAATCTCTAGTGGGCTAAGTGTCGCACGGCTACATTGCAACGATTTCGGCCAACCAAATAGCCAGCTTGCATAATCTATTTCGTGGCTCAGCTCCAGCATCGCACCACCGCCCAGCTTGGCCTGTGCACTCACCCCTGTGTGATAATCTGAATCCGGCCGCCAGTCAGGCAAATACTGCCCCACTTCCACACGTGCCGTATGCACATCACCAAGCCTACCATCATTGATGAGTTTTTTGATCGTGTGCAACGCTGGCAAAAAACGCAGCACATACCCCACCATGGTAAAACCTTTAGATGTTTCGCACTGTTTCGCAAAATCACCAATATCGGCAGACGAAGCTGCCAACGGCTTCTCGATAAACATGGGGGTATCAGTTTTCAAAAATGCCGTGGCATTATTCACATGCTCGCTGGCCGGAGAAGAAATCAGCACTGCGTCCGGTTCAAAAGCAAGCGCTTCTTCCATTGTAGAAAGCATCATGTTTGCTGCTTCCGGCACCTTATCATCAGCTTTGGTATGCTGACGATAAACCGCGATTTTGGCATCCGGAAGCAGCGTGCGCGCATTGCGTAAATGGCGTTTGCCAATACTTCCCAAGCTAATGCATAAAATCTTAGGCTGCGTCATGACTGTGCTTTGCTCGCGACAATAATCAAAATGTTAAAATTTGGATCAGGATGTTTTGTTTTCAGCAGATTGGAATAAGATATTCTGTAGCCTGCTTCTTTCAATAGCCCAGGATAATTATGAATATACATATTATTGCGGAAAGCCACGCTGGGTTTAGGCTCATAAGAAAATTCGTAGGGCTTTCCAGTTTGCCAGCTAACACCCACCTGCTCTGCCAGCACTATATGTTCACAACCCGATTGAGCAACATGTTGGTATAATATATTGGCAAAGGCTGGAGGTAACACACTCAGTGTACGCACATGCATAAACAAAGCATTTTTCCAAGGGCGTCCATCAAGTACATCCAGAATATTGCTGGATTCAAAATTTAAATTAGCTTGATGATGAAACTGCTCGTTATAGTATTTTGCAAGCCCTGACCTGCCCACCCCTGTAAACTCAACATGTGGGAATGTTTTAGCAAGCGTATTATCAACATGAGCATAATGAAGACCAAAATTCAGCACTTTATCCACATTATGCTTGCGAAGCGTGTCGCTGGCATGATGAATAACCGCATTATATGTCTCGAAGGATTCGTCTCGTGCCGTTTCAGGGTTTTCTTGTTCTAATTGAAGACGATAATGATCACCGCAAAGCAATTCCCTAAACCCATTTTCATACCCGAAACCTGCGCGATATTTTTTCGATGCGGGAATTTCTTCAGGCATCTGCATAACCTGATGGCGTAGAAGCATCTCTTCATGTGATTTTTGAATATTATTCAGCTTAGTATTTATTTTATCTATAAACCTAAAAACGTGCCGTATGCCGGGAATAGCAAGCATTACGATAATGGCTTTGCGCAAACGATAATTCAAATTCGCTGCAGGCGATACCGACATCGTCAGATGCGACAAGCTGGTATCTGTCATCGGTGCTGACATGGTCGTTTCCTTCGTATTAACTGACATCGGCCCACAAAACAGGCTCATCGTACTGTTTGTCGCATTTTAGTGTCAAGCCGAGGATTTTCTCAATATCAAAAGGCTCTACTGCCCCTTCTACCCATGGGCGCTTCACTGCGAGCATATCTGCCGTTACGGCCTGTCCTGCTTTTAATGAAGCTGCACACACTATACTCTTGCGGATTAATGGGCGATTGGCCGATTCGGCTTCTACGGGGCGTTTAACACCATCACCAAGGCTGGCGCTTGCATCCCGCACGGCCTGCACTAGCTGTTTCAGCTCGGCAATATCCACCGAGGCTTTGTGATCCGGCCCTGGCAAATTTTTATCCAACGTATAGTGTTTTTCGATCATCGCAGCACCCAACCCAGCTGAAACTACGGCTGCGATGTGCCCTGCCGTATGGTCTGAGTATCCCACCGGCAGATTAAAAGCCTCACGCATGGTGGCAATCGCTTTTAAATTTGTTTGCTCGATAGGCGCGGGATATTCCGACAGGCAATGCATAAGTGCCAGTTCTTTTCCGCCGCCCTTCTGTACCCACTCTACTGCACGCTTGCATTCTTCCATATCGCTAGCACCGGTGGAAATCAGCAACCCATCGAAGCTTCTTGCCATATGCTCAAGTAGTGGTTTGTTGGTAATCTCGGGCGATGGCACTTTAACCGATGTACAACCCAACGTGTTTTTTAAAAACTCAACGCTGCTATGATCGAACGCCGTACATAAAAAACCGACCTGTTTTTCTTTGCAATATTCATAGGCTTTTACCAACCACTCATCAGGAAGCTCCAGCTTTTTTGCCATTTCTAACTGGCTGTCACCCTCTCCTGCCTTCTTCTGATAATCTGTAGACGGGGCGCCGGTGGCAATCTCTTCTTCAGCAATAAAACGTTGTAACTTGATTACATCCAGCCCTGCCGTGATACCCTCATCAATGAGTTTGAATAATAATTCCTCATCACGGTTATGATTCACACCGATTTCACCAATCACAATGCAGCGATCGCCGGGCTTGAAACCAAATTGTTTTGATACAAAATCCATTAATGTCTCCAGAAAATAATTTTCTCAACGCCGGGTGCATGACCTTCATACGCTTGCCATTTATCTGTCACCTGCTGATAGGCCTCATGGTTTATAACACGCTTGCCAATATAAAAGTTCGCAAGCCCCGTTGCATTGCTTTTTTTAAATAGCAACAACGGATCATCACCCGCAGTGGTACGCCCTCCGGTCATGTTAATGAAGTTCACCCCGTCTTTCATCAAACTGCGGGACATTTCAAACATACTCAGGTTTCCTGCCCCCTGCCGCGCATAGTCCGGCAGGCTAGCGCCCAAATGGTATAACCCAGACTTACCATGCACTACCGCCATCGCGGCTGCGACCAGTTTATCTTCTGCAAACACTCCAAACAAGCGAAGCCCCTCTTTTAGCTTCAGCAGCTCGTTCCAATAAGCATCATCGTAAAGGAAAAATTCGGGCGCCTGATTGCGGCTCATGGTCTCGTCATAAAGCGTGCGAAATGCTGGCAAGTATTCTGGCAAGGCAAGCTCTCGGGAAACAAGACCAGAGCGTTCTGCTTTGCGCAACATATTGCGAGTTTTTGCCCCCAGCGCTTTCAGGAGCCCCTCTTCGTTATCAGGCAAGTATGAGGCCGCTAGTTTGCGGTTTTCTTCTACATTTGTCTTGGGGTGCGCCATATTTTCGTTGTTATTAAATGGGCTGAAACGAATAAACTCGGCGATGATATTCTGTTCATGTGTGTAGTTGTCAAACGCCTGCCATGCCTCAGCTAAGAACGCCGAATCGGTACTGTTTGCCAACGGCCCCGTGTATCCATAAATGCTGCTAATATCATGATAGCCGGTTGGCTCGCCACCTATGAGCACAGGCGTAAGCAAGAATGGGTAGCAGAAATGCTTTTCTCCTGATTCATAATACCATAAAAGCGGTGTTGAGCCTTCAATACGCAAACTATAGGCCAGATGATATTCAGGTAGATAGGTAGAGTCCATCTCCCCCATGTGTGCAAGCTGTGCACGCCACTTTCCAATATCACTAGCTGGAATGATCGGCATTTAAAGGGTCCATGAGCTTTTTCGCGAGTAGTGCTTTCTTATCGTGCGGTTTCTTTAGCGCATCTAAAATAAGTTCCAGCGTATCCGCACGTACATATGGGTTAGTATTATCGACCAGCTTTTCCAAAAAGGCTGGCTGTGAAACCTGGCGGATCGCCGCTGTTACGTCTTTTACCACAAGTGGCACGTTGACTACGTTAGCGCCATGCGCCCTGCCTTGCTGGCGTGGGCCAATATTAATCACCGGCAAACCAAAACTTGGCGCCTCCCACAGGCCACTGGAAGAATTACCAATCATGTATTTGGCGTGTTTCATCGCCGCGTAATAGCGTACTGCGCCTAAGCTTTCATGAAGCTGCACATGGGCATGTTTGTCTGCATATTCCGTAAGTTTACGTAAGAATATTTCACTTTCTGCATCAGGGTTTGGTGCGGTCAGAATAATCGGTTCGCTAATCGTATCCAGCACCTCCAGAAAGCCGTCAATTTGCGCTTCCGTAGATAGCGTATCAAACGAGGTGGGATGGAATGTTGCTAGCACAAATGGCTCACCTTTTTGTAGACCTAATTCCTCATAGATATCCCCAGCCAGCGCAGCATAGGTGGGCAGTTCGGTAAGCGCGGGCTCACCCACTGTCATGACGCGCCATGCTTCCTCACCCATGGCAAGCAGGCGCCTTCTATGATCTTCCAGCGCCACCAGATGTAAGTGCGACAGGCAACTGAGCGCATAGCGTGTCTGGTTATCGCTCGAGCCTTGCGTGATATCACCACCCGAATGATGAACGATTGGTATCTGCAGCATGGAAGCGGCGGTTGCTACTGCCAGCATTTCCCAACGATCACCGAGCACAAACACGTAATCCGGTTGATCGGCGGTGAATAGTTCTACAAATATAGATACGGCGCGCGCATAGGCCGCCGCAAGCTGCTCTGGCGAATCATCTTTTTCAGAAAGAAATTCGGCGGTAGCATGAATGGCCAACCCATCTTTTTTGATTTGCTCAATCGTAATGCCATAGCGGGCAAGCATGTGTGAACCACCTGCAATAAGTTTTGTCTCTATTTCGCTATCGGCCATCGCCGCACGCACCACAGGGCGCAGACTGGCATAGTCAGATCGGCTGAGGGTTACAAAACACACTGATGGCATTATCGCCCCCTGAACTGGCAGTGAAACTCTTCAATCTGCTGGTTCGCCGCCTCATCACTACGCAAAATCGTATCAACTGCAACGGGGGTGAAGCATTTGCCAAATATCGTGGTAATGTCTTCGCGTGTGAAAAAATGTGTCACACCCATATTAGCACATGGCCCGGAAGGAATTGCATCATACGTACCATCCTCAATTTTATTGCCCTCGCCATATCCCGTGCACGCAGTGCCCCACAGCTTGGTGTAAAACAACCCACCAGGTTTTAACACGCGCGCAATTTCAGCGAGGCTCTTGGTAATCACATCCGTGGTGTTGGCGTAAAGCGCGAAAATATCCACCACCACATCAAACCGGTTATCATCCCATGGTAATGTTTCAAAACTGCCTACCCGCAAATCTGCTGCTGGACTGCCACAATCTTTATTCTCATCCAGCAGGCGCTTGCTTGCTATCTCGATTGCAGCTGACGACACATCAATCCCAGAAACCGCATAGCCCTCCCGATGCAGAAACCAGATATTAGCACCCGGTCCACACCCCACTTCCAACACGCCTATTTCGGCCTTGTTGGCTTCCTTGAAGTTGCGCCCCATAAAGCGCACTAAGTCTTCCGGTGGGTAACGCCCCCACGCACGGCTGCGGAATTTCTCATCCCAATGCTGGGTATAATCCCGCGTGGCATTCATCAAGCTGCAAGCTCCAACACTTTTGGTGCATCAAGGAAAATATCGCGACGGAAGAAAGGCTTCACGCTGCGGAACACCACACGTTCGTTACGTTTTGCCACCTCTTCGCTGAACTCGGCAACCTTTTCATCATAGCCAAGCTTGGCGACTTTAAAGGTAGATGGCAAACGCAGAATATGGTGCCCTGTCAGTTCAGCTTCTTTCGCTATAATACCCAAGTCTTTACATTCCTGCCAAATCTCTCCATGTGCCTCATCGGCTCTTTCCCAGCGCTCGGAAGCCATATCGGTTGGGCATTCACTGGTAATAAAGCTAATACCCTCCGGCGTAATTTGGTTGCTGTAAATCCCGGCAGATGCTGTGCGGTAGGTTTTGCCGCCAGGCCCAAAATTCTGCATATAGGTAAAGTCTTTGATGTGTTTTGCATGCGTCATCAGCGTGGCAAAGATCATCGGCGTACCTGAAATGTAGCTGCTCAAGTCAAACTCAAAACCAAGAATACCAGCCAGCGCTTTGATATTATCATTAGTCCATATCACTTTATCAGCCTCAATACGCTGCTTATCGGTTTGTATTTCCACACCAGTTGTAGTTTGCGTAATCGCAGTAATGTTTTCACCTAAACATATCGTAGCACCCTTAGCTTCCAGCCATTTCGCCGCGCGCGTACACCAGCCGCGCATCGCCTCGCCAGAATCCGGATAGACGGACACCAGATCATCCACCTTACCGACTGCCTTGCGTCGTGCGGCAAGCACGTTATCCAGCCATGGATCAGACGCTTTAAGTGCCAGCATTTGCTCATCATCAAGATATTTAAGCCGCCCAAGTGATGTTTTGGAAATCGCATCAGGCTGCGCTTTGTCCGCCGATATATTGTAAATCTCTTTGAAGATGCCAGCGAAAATATCGCCTGCCGTTTTGCCATACCTATCTTCGAGATATTCGGCCAGCGTCTTAGGTTCACGCTTGGCGCCTCCCTGAGCAGCCAATGCTTTTAGTTCCTGAGTAATACGTTCCTTAGTAACATCATCAAGACTGGATAAGTCTGGTAGCGAGAACCCATCGGTAATCACATTGTTATACGCGCTCATGGATACAAAATCGATTTTGCGCACCTTTCCATCCATAATCTCGCTTACCGTATCGGCAAGCTCCTGTGGAATGGAGTCAAACATATGCACGCCTTTATCAACGGCAAACCCTTTAATATCCGCAGAATATGAAATCCCGCCAAAGAATGGAGCCGTATCGATAATAGTTACTTTATTGCCGGGTTTGCTAAGTAATTGCAGGGTATCACAGAACCCTCGAAACCCAGCCCCAACGACGACGTAATGCTTACCCATTTTCCCTCGATTATGATTGGTATGTAGCCGTTATAGGGCAAAATTTCTAAAAGCACAACAAGCGCTTAGCCCTTAATTGGTGCCTTTTCCAGTGATCACATTCAGGGTTCGTAGCATAATGCTTAGATCGAGCATAAAACTAGCATTGCGTGCATATTCAAGATCATAGGCCAGTCTATCCTCACCGCTGATATTGCTGCGGCCATTCACCTGTGCGAGCCCTGTAATTCCTGGGCGAACCGTGTGGCGCAGTTTCCAGTCTTCTGGCGTATAGTCTTTTTCCTGCATCGGTGTATCCGGTCGCGGCCCCACAAGGCTCATATCACCGATCAGCACATTATATAGCTGTGGCAACTCATCAAGACTGGTTTTGCGCAAAATTTTTCCTATGGGGGTAATGCGCGAATCACCATCTTGTGTTTGATAGCCACTTTTATCCGCACCCACCACCATGGAACGGAACTTATAGAGCTTGAATGGCTGACAATGCTTCCCAATACGCGTATGACTATAGATAGCGCTCCCTTTACTGGTCAGGCGTATTAACAGCCACACTGGTATAAATACCGGTATCAGCAATATAGATAACGCCAGTAACGCAACGGTTCGATCAAAGAGTAGTTTTATCATTCAACACCACAGATTTTTGCCAAGTGTAGCGCGATGATATTATTGATGCAGCATTTTTATAAGGCGCAGAACACGCCGTCTTTCAGCCATTTTCCGATATAAGTCGGCAAACTTGCAGCCAGCTCCTCAGGGTCACCCGCTTTTTCCAGCGCCTCATTAAAGCTGCTTCCTTCCTGCAACGCCGCCAGTATCATATATTCTTTTTCATCCAACGGCCAGCGTCTCAGTTTATCTTCGTGGCGGATGACTAATAAATACTCCGTAGTTTCTTCTATTGTCTCTGGTGCTTTATCTTCACGAAAGGCCTGCAGATAGGCATTCGCCGCATAATCCAGTTTTAATAAACGGGAGGCAGTGCGTAAGCGAAATGTCTGCGCCCCCATCGCTTGTTCATCCAGCTCCATCAGCGACTGTGGGCTGAGCGATTTACTCTCCGGTAACCAGAACACCTCTGCCATCGCACTTTCAAGCTGTGCCAGCGCGCAGGCAGCCTTATCAACATCGTTTAGCTTATCCATATACTCTGCAAGCATCACCGGATAGAGGTTCAAGTCCCAATGTGTCGATGGGGTGGTCTCTGCGAATGTACGTATCAGTTTTTCGCATTCTTCCTCGCCCATATAATGTGCAAGCGTGGGGTAGTCCATAAGCGTAGCATCTGCTAGCCGCTCTATATAGCCTTTCGCATAGACATCCAGACGTGTTTGTTTGGTAATCTCGCCTGCCCTTGCTTCTTTTATCAATGCGAGCAAAGCATCTTGCTGCCTTCCTACCACCGCATCATGAAAGACAGCCAACTGGCGAGCATAATCCGTCATGCTACTTTCTCCTCAAGCGACTTCGCCACGGATTTTGCCTTACTCAGCTCATCTTCCAGCACGGCGAATTCCGGAATATCGGCATCCCACTCAATCATGGTGCTACGCATGCCTTTTTTCTCAAGCGTGTAGCGATAGAGATCCCATACCTTGTCGATCACCGGTGCATTATGCGTGTCAATCAGGTGGTTGCCTTTATTGGTATGACCAGCCAAATGATATTGCACAATCGCCTCATCCGGCATCGCGTCAATATAGGCTTTTGCATCCCAGCCATGGTTAAAGCTCGATACATACACATTATTCACATCCAGCAACACGCCACATCCGGTGGCTTTATGTAATTCATTTAGAAATTCAGGTTCACTAATCGTCGAGCCATCAAACTCCAGATAAGAGGAGGCATTTTCGAACACAAAATTACGCCCCATCGCTTCTTGCACTTTGTGGATACGCGGAATGAGATGTTTTAGCGCTTCTTCTGTGTAGGGAATAGGAAGCAGGTCATGTGTATTTTCAAGGTTCACGCCCGTATAGCAGAGATGATCCGACATCCAGGATATTTCCAGATAGTCGGCCAATTTACGCAGCGACTTTAAATAATCCTCGTTCAACGGATCGGTAGAGCCGATAGACAGTGATACGCCATGCATCACGAAGTTATAATCATGGCGCAAATCAGCAAGCAACGTCCAGTAGCCCGGATGCGCGTGCACATAATTTTCTGAAATAATTTCGAGCCAGCTCACCGACGATGGGCGTTCTTTCAAGAACACATCATAATGCGGGGCACGTAACCCTAACCCAAAACCAAGATTATCTGTTTTCATAAAGAAAAAAGGGGCCGGCAAAGCCAGCCCCTACTCCTAGGCCTGACTATTCTTTGTCTTTACCTTCACAGCCGTTTTTACCCTCACAGCCATTTTTGCCTTCTTTGCCTTTACAGCTGTTCTTACCTTCGCAGCCGTTTTTAGCATCCTTAGCTTTGCAACCATTTTTGCCTTCGCAGCTGTTTTTCTCACTAGTGGCTGCCAATGTGCCACCCATACCTTCGCAGGTGCCTTTATCAACATATTTCCACTCGTTAGGGTCGTTATCTTTTTTGGCATAACCAGCGCAAGAATGTGCGCCATCAGCAGATGCACAATCATTCTTTCCGGCTTTAGCAACGCCATAACATTTTTCTTTGCCATCAGCTGCAGCAAATGCCGCGCTGCCAGCACCGGCTGCAATAACACCCGCCATAGCAGCAGTAAATAGTAGTTTATTCATGGAGTACTCCTGTTAGTAGATTGATTAAGAAGAGACCTGTGTCTCGTTTGGATATTCTCCCCAATCGTGGGAGCGGTTACACTACCAGTGAAATATTTTTTTTCCTAGCACTAGTCCCAGCGCAGAAATGATTAACAACGGCAGGTAATGCCACAATATGAGACCCGTAGGCATAATTTCCACCTCTACCAGACGAACGCCTAGACACCCGGTGGCAACCGCCATCATCAGCGCTGCTGCTCCCGCAAACATTGGCTTTGTGCTTGCCAGTTGCCGCAACCGATAGAACATCCACAATGCAGGAATAGCGGCAAAGGAAAAAATACACAGCATACACGCCATGCCGTGCTCATGATGTTTTACACCCTCTATATGACTATGAATAAGCGCAGGCTCGGTAAAAGCAGTGATTAACGTAATGACGCTGTAACCCAAAAACACTACTATCAACGCGGGTTTTAGCAATGGCGCTTTCGCGCGGTCAGGGTAAGAAAACGCTATCGCCGCACAACCCGCTACAATGATAAGCATAGTGTTGATTAGCATCTCGCCAAGGAACAGCGGTGAACTCAATTGCTGCGACAAATCAGGACGAAGGCCATACAGATTGGCAATCGCCACAAAACATATCAGCGTAACAACTATCCATTCCACACATATGCGCCGGTAAGCGATGCGTTTAACCGGACCAGCTTTCAAGGTAAGCTCTTTTATCAGGGTTTTTGTGTTCATTCTTCATCCAGCCGTTTACGTAATTTTTTATAAGCGCGATGCGCAGTCACTTTCACTGCGGAAACACTCATGCCTAGTTTTTCACTGGTTTCTGCTACCGTCAGTTCTTCGTGATACATTGAGTTAATCACTGCCTGCTGTTTGTCGTTCAAACCTGACACTGCCTTATTCACATATTCGAAAGCCAGCGGTTCCTCGGTTACATCAGCAGTCAGAAAATGCTCCACATCTTCTATCGGCACTTTGGGCTGGTTTGCTGCCGTGTAGCGGCTGCGGAGCCAGTCACTCATTCGGTAATGCATGATAGCGGCAAGCCAGGGCATACATGGGCGTGCCGGGTCATAGGTGTGTAGTGCCTTATGTACAGAAACGAGAATTTCCTGAGCAATATCTTCGCAATCATCATGTCCTCCCGTTTTACGCATAGCATATTTTTTGGCAAGTTCTGCAACACTAGAAAGAAGCGCGCCATAGGCTTTTTGATCGCCGTTTAGCGCACCGTCAAAGAGCGGCTTAAACATTGCCTCATTGCTAGCGCTTGAGGGTTTTTCTGCCATGTGTGTAACCATTCTGGTTGCTACTACGAATAACAATGCAGACATACTAATCACAAGTTAGGAAAACTGCCAATGAACATCGCATCAATCAGCCAATTAACAAGTAACTCTTTTGAATTACTGAACAAATTAGAGTCTTTCTGGTGGCTTTTCCTACGTATTTGGATCGCCATGATCTTCTTTAAATCTGGCCTGACTAAGATCGATAACTTTGAAACCGCAGTCTTCCTGTTTGCCGACGAATATCAGGTGCCGTTGCTTCCCCCCTATTTCGCCGCACTGTCTGCCACGTTTTTTGAGCTAGCAATGCCGGTATTAATTGTGCTTGGTTTGGCTACTAGATTTGCCGTACTGCCATTAATCGTTATGACCGCGGTGATTGAATTTACCTACTTATCACACGCACAACATGTTTTCTGGGCAATCGTTCTAGTCGGCCTACTGTTACATGGCGCAGGAAAACTTTCCGCCGATCACTGGATTAAAAAACATTTTGGATAAGGCTCTACGCGGCCTGTTTACCGAGCTTTGCTAGCATATATTTCGCTGCCTCATGCAGCAATGAAATATCACTCACTGCACAGCTCAGTTTCTTTTCACTGCACCATGTAACCAGATCTTCCATGGCCAAGTTGCCTTTCGGGCTATTCGCATACGGGCAACCGCCCAGCCCACCAGCTGCCGCATCAAACGTGCGGATGCCGAGCTCGTAAGAACGCTCTACATTGGCAATCGCACTGCCGAACGTATCATGAAAATGCATAGCCACTTTTTCCAGTGGAATTTCCTGTTCCCTGAGTGCTGCGATTAAGTGATCCACCATTTCTGGTTTGCCAATGCCCGTCGTATCACCTAGTGACACTTCAAAACAGCCCATATCGAGCAATTCTTTCGAGCGCCGCGCCACTTCCATCGGTGAAAAGGGCAAGTCCGTATAGCCAAACACATTCGATAAATAGCCGCGCACGCGCATGCCATTTTCGAGCGCTGCTTTCACCGTCGGCACAATCGCCACGAACGACTCATCCACCGTGACGTTGATGTTCGCTTTGGAAAATGCTTCAGAGATGGCTAGAAAAATCGCAATTTCCTTGGCGTTAATCGCCTTTGCGCGTTCCAATCCCTTCAGGTTTGGCACCAGATAGGAAAAGATAACATCCGGAAATTCTTTTTCCACCGGCGCAAGCAAAGATGCCACATCGCCAGAGTTCGCCATCGCCGGTACTGCTTTAGGGTGCACAAAGCTACCCGCCTCAATGCGTGTTAGGCCGGTTTTTGCGAGCAAACGAATGAATTCCACTTTATCTTCAGCAGAAAGTTGATGCGCCGTTTTTTCATTCTGCAGCCCATCACGCGCGCTCACATCTACAAGTTTGATATCGTAGCTCATGCCGCCTCTTCTTTAGCTGCTGCTACAAGGCGCACGAGCTCGTCACCATCATCCACCTGATCGCCTTCGGCCACCAGCACTTCTTCCACCGTAGCGTCCGCGCCCGCCGATAAGGTGGTTTGCAACTTCATCGCTTCCATCACCACCAGCGCTTGTCCTTTGGCCACGGTCTCACCAGCACTTACCATCACCTTGCGGATAACACCTGGCATTGGTGCAGTTGGGCTAAGTGCCCCCTCGTCACTGCCTTGCGAACCTGCGGCTGTTTGCTCAGAAATCTTTGCTTCCACGCCGCCAAGCTGCACATGGCACATATTCTTGGCATCACGCCACGCTGACACATTAATACGCTGCCAGATATCGGGAGATGTCTCGTGTTCCAGCACAAAGCTGCCATCTGGCAAATGATGGCTACGGAAATGATAGCTCTTCCCATTCAATTCAAACGCAACTTCTCCGGATTTACGAGACAGGCTCTCAAGCGTTACGGACGTACCATCTATATGCAAGGTTGTGTTCATCGCATCCCCGCTACTTTAGAATGTGTCCACGCAGAATGTTCTTCTTGTTCGCCGGAAGATGTAGCCTGCGCTGCACTACTACCGAACAACAGATAAACCGCAGCGAGTGCGGCTGTTTCTGTATCATCATGCGTATGATCAAAAAGTGATTCTTTATGTTCTTCAATAAAGCTGGTCGCTGTTTTTCCTTCGCGGAATGCCGAGTGATCCAGCACACGCATAAGGAAGGCACGGTTATTAATCACACCATTTACCTGCGTTTGCGACAATACATTGAGCATACGGCTAATGGCTTCATCGCGCGTTTCTCCCCACACGGCAAGCTTAGCGATCATCGGATCATACCCGGCTGAAACCGTATTACCACTGGCATAGCCTTTTTCCACGCGCACATGTGGTAGGTTCGGCGTCACAAATTCACGCAGCGTACCTGGCGATGGCAGGAAGCCTTTGTCAGAATCTTCCGCGTAAAGCCGCACTTCAATCGAGTGCCCGTTTTGCTTGATGTCTTTTTGCGCAATCGGCAGTTTTTCGCCCTGCGCCACTTCAATTTGCAAGCGCACCAGATCAAGTCCTGTGACCATCTCGGTTACGGGGTGCTCCACCTGCAGGCGTGTGTTCATTTCCAGGAAATAAAACTCGCCTTTATTGCTCACGATGAATTCCACCGTACCCGCACCAGTATAGTTGATGTGCGAGGTAATTTTCACTGCCTCTTCGGTCATTTTCTTGCGTAGCGATTCATCAAGTTGCGGCGATGGGCTTTCCTCAACGATCTTCTGATAACGGCGCTGGATCGAGCATTCACGCTCAAATAGATGTAAATGATTGCCGTGTGTATCAGAGAACACCTGCACCTCAATATGACGCGGCTCCACCAGATATTTCTCGATCAGCAAACGCTCATCACCAAATGCATTCTTCGCTTCTGAACGCGCAGATTCCAGTGCTTCTGGTAATTCTTTTGGTTCATGCACAATGCGCATCCCCTTACCGCCACCACCGGCAGCTGCTTTTACTAACACAGGATAGCCAATCTTTTCTGCTTCTTCGCTGAGCGTTTTAGTGTCAGTTGCATCGCCATTATAGCCCGGCACACAGGGCACATTAATCTCTTCACACAACATGCGCGATTCCGCTTTATCGCCCATCATGCGAATCACTTCTGCTGTAGGGCCAACGAAGATCAGCCCTGCTTTAGCAACGGCTTCGGAAAAACGCGCATTCTCTGAAAGAAACCCGTAACCCGGGTGAATCGCATCCGCGCCGCTATCTTTCGCAACCTTAATCAGTTTTTCGATATTCAAATAGGTTTCTGCAAGGCTTGTTCCATCAAGCAGTACCGCGAAATCACCCGCACGCGCATGTGGCAAATCCTTATCATCTGGTGCATAGACCGTTACCGTTTCAATACCCATCGCACGGCAACTCGCCACAATACGGCAGGCAATTTCGCCACGATTGGCAATTAACAGGCGCTTGATTTTTTTCATGACGCTTTCACCCAGTTTGGTTTGCGCTTAGATAGCAACGCATCCATCCCCTCCTGCCCTTCCGGACTAACGCGAAGATCGGCAATGGTTTCAATGGTCAATGTACGAATTGCGTCGCGAGCCTTCGCATCACGACTCAGCTTGGTAATCCCAGAAACCAGCGCTTTGGACTTACGCGCAGCACCCGGCGCCGCTTTCAAGAATTCAGCAATGGTTTCATCTGCCGCTTCATCCAGCTGATCGCGCGACACCACACGATGAACGAGTGCCATATCTTTGGCGATGTCCGCTGAAAAATGCATACCACTTAAGAAATACGCGCGTGCGTAAGAGATACCTACCTTTTCAATCACGTATGGCGAAATCACACTCGGCGCAATACCCAAACGTGCTTCGGTGAAACCAAATCGTGCATCATCGCTCGCCACTACATAATCACAAACAGCGGTCAGGCCAGAGCCACCACCCATGGCTGCCCCATGCACCTTGCCAATAAGCGGCTTACTGAAACTTGCAGCTGTTGCAAATAAAGCTTCCAGTTGCGCACTGTCATCAATGTTTTCTTCGCGGCTATAATCTTTCATTTTGCGCATCCATTTGAGGTCGCCCCCCGCACAGAACGATTTACCATTACCTGCGATTACCGCAAGACGTACCGATTCATCGCCATCGATCTGTCTGAACACATTGGTAAGCTCAGCGATCAATTTATCGTCGAATGCGTTGTGGATTTCCGGGCGGTTCAGCGTAATAAACGCCACGCCACGATCATCAATATTCAGCTCTAAAAAATTATACTCTGCCATTATTACATCCTGAATACGCCGAATTTCGTATCTTCAATCGGTGCGTTAAGTGAAGCCGCAATAGCAAGCCCCAACACGTCGCGCGTGCTGGCCGGGTCAATGATCCCATCATCCCACAAGCGCGCTGTAGAATAATAAGCACTGCCTTCGCGTTCGTATTTTTCTAAAATCGGTGCGCGAATCGCATCAATATCTTCTTGGGATAGTTTTTTTCCATCGCGCTCGGCCGCATCCTGACTAACCCGGGAAAGCACGCCAGCCGCCTGCTCACCGCCCATCACCGAGATTTTTGCATTCGGCCACATCCACATGAAACGCGGATCAAACGCACGGCCGCACATGCCGTAATTACCCGCACCAAATGAGCCACCAATCACCACAGTGAATTTTGGCACAGCCGCGTTAGACACGGCCATCACCATTTTTGCACCATGGCGTGCGATCCCTTCGGATTCGTATTTTTTGCCCACCATAAAGCCGGTGATGTTTTGCAAGAATACGAGTGGGATTTTGCGTTGGGCACATAGCTCGATAAAATGTGTTGCTTTGATCGCCGATTCAGAAAACAGAATGCCGTTATTGGCCACAATGCCTACAGGCGAACCATGGATGGACGCAAAGCCACACACCATGGTCGTACCATAGCGCTTTTTGAATTCATGAAACTCAGAACCATCCACCATACGCGCAATAATCTCACGAATATCAAACGGCTCGCGAGTCGATTCCTTTGGCAAAATACCGTAAATATCTTCCACCGGATAGGCAGGCTCTTCGTATGATTTCGTGTTGCGAGCATTCGCCGTTTTCCAGTTCAGGTTAGCCACAATCTCGCGCACGGTAGCAAGCGCTTCTTCTTCATTTTCCGCGAAGTGGTCAGCCACGCCAGATTCCGATGTATGTACTTTTGCACCACCCAAATCTTCGGCGCTCACATCTTCACCAGTGGCGGCTTTTACCAGTGGAGGGCCTGCGAGGAAGATAGTTCCATTGCCCTTAACGATCACCGATTCATCACACATGGCAGGCACATATGCCCCGCCAGCCGTGCAGGAACCAAGCACCGCTGCAATTTGCGGAATACCGGCTGCCGACATGCGCGCCTGATTAAAGAAAATACGGCCAAAGTGATCGCGATCCGGGAATACTTCATCCTGCATCGGCAAAAACGCACCACCAGAATCCACCAGATAAATACATGGCAGATTGTTTTGCGTAGCAATTTCTTGCGCACGCAGATGTTTTTTTACAGTCAGAGGAAAATACGTACCGCCTTTTACGGTCGCATCATTAGCTACAAACATGCACTCATGCCCATGCACACGGCCAATACCCGTCACCACACCAGCTGACGGCACGCCGCGTTCTGCCTCATACATATCATGGGCAGCAAGCGCTGACACTTCGAGAAACGGTGAACCCGCATCCAAAATGCGGTTAATGCGCTCGCGTGGCAGTAGCTTATTACGTGAATGATGACGCTCAACTGATTTAGCCCCACCACCTTCTTTTACTTTATCAATGTGCGAAGCCAACTCAGCAGCCAGCGCCTTGTGGTGTTTTGCATTATCTGTGAAGCCTTGCGACTTCGTATCAACCTTAGATGTTATACGCATTGAAAGAACCTTATTCGTTGCAACCGATGGCGCGAGAAATGATCAGGCGCTGGATTTCTGATGTACCCTCACCGATACGTAGCAAACGGTGATCACGCCAGAAGCGCTCCACATCATATTCCTGCATCAAGCCATAGCCACCGTGGATCTGCACAGCCATATCACTCACCTCACCCGCCACTTCCGACGCGTAAAGTTTCGCAATCGCTGCTTCTTTGGTGAAAGGCTTGCCATTATCTGCCATCCAGCACGCCTTATAGAGATAAGTGCGCGCTAGTTCGATTTTCATGTGCATGTCAGACAGTGCAAACGCAATAGACTGGAAACGTGCGATTGGCTGATTGAACTGTTTGCGCTCTTTGGCATATGCCAGTGCTTTTTCATAAGCACCCTGCGCACAGCCCACACCCATCGCCGCGATACCGATCTTACCGCGATCAAGGGTTGCCAACATTTGCTTGGAGCCGTCACCTTGCTTGCCCAGCAAGTTCTCATCCGGCACAAACACATCATCGAAATACACTTCACACGTATCCGATGCGCGCCACATCACTTTGTCGTGCATGGATTTCACTGTCAGACCTTTGGTACCTGCTTCTACGATGAAACATGAAAGCTCCGGCTTACCTTCGCCTTTGCTGCCGGTCACTGCTTGCACCGTGATACCTGCGTTCATGTGGTTGGCGTTGGTAATAAAGATTTTACTGCCATTGATCTTCCAGCCACCATCGACCTTTTCAGCCTTGGTTTTGCTACCACGCGAGTCAGAACCGGCATTCGGCTCTGTCAGGCCAAACGCCCAGAGCTTATCGCCCGTGCAAAGCTGTGGCAGGTATTTTTTGCGCTGCTCTTCATTACCGAAATAGTAAAGCGGGCTGATACCTAGCGAGTTATGTGCCGTAATGGTTGCCGCTTGCGAGCCATCGACGCGGGAAATTTCTTCACATACTACGGAATACGCCAGATAATCCAGCCCGTGGCCGCCGTAGGCTTCCGGCACGATAATGCCAAACAGGCCAAGTTGGCCCATCTTGCGGGTTAAATCTTCGGAGAATTGTTCTTTGCGATCCAGCTCCTGCGCCACAGGGGCAATCTCTTTTTCCGCAAATTTGCGCACACTGTCTTGCAGCATGGCGTGCATTTCCGGCAATTCAAAATTCATCGATCCTAGGGTCATATCACCTTCCGTTTGTTTAAGCTCAGCAGATTGCACGTTTCCTCCTAATATTTAGTAGTTGGTTGGCTTTATACAATGGGTTATATAAGGAGCGCAACAGGAGATGCCATGCGAAAAGCGCTTTATTACGAAGATTTTACGGTAGGACAAGAGATTACCAGTAGCGAACCCTATGAAATGAGCAAAGAAGCGATTATCGCCTTTGCCACTGAGTTTGACCCTCAACCCATGCATATTGACGAAGAGGGCGCTAAAAACAGCCTATTTGGCAGGCTGGTTGCCAGTGGGTGGCACACTTCATCGGCCACCATGCGCCTTAAAACCCAGACATTACTGGCAGACCTTGCTGGCGGGCTGGTGGGCATGGGCGTAGAATCTGTGCGCTGGCCTCGCCCTACCCTGCCTGGAGACAAGCTGCGCCTGCTTATCACCATTCTGGACATGCGCGAATCCAAATCCAAGCCGGACAAAGGCATTATCAAATATAAAGTCGAAACCTTTAACCAGCACGATGAGTTGGTGATGGAAATGGTGACCGCGGTCATTGCAACCCGACGGGGCAGCTAAGCAGCGTTTTTCCTGCGCCAGACACTGGCCTGCGTGATGATATATTCATATTTGCGCACATGCTCGCGGATCATAAACGGCAATGGCTCTTCATGAACCAGCTCAAAATCACTTAGCACCTCTTTTACCGCCTGAACCCCATCCAACCATTTTGATGGCGCGGTATATTCTTCCAGCCAGCTAAACGGTGTGGTCATTACCAACACGCCACCCGGCTTCACTAAGGCATTCGCATCCTGCATCCGCTCCAAACACGCCACAGGGTCAGGCAAACGGCACAGCACGTTGGCCATCAACACCGCATCGAACCCCTTAAGGTGCAGCGGCAATGCGCAAGCATCTCCCTGCTCAAACCGTAACTTGCTACGATCAATGGCTTTATCGACTTGCACCGTTAGTTGTGTTCCCTGTGCGCCCGAATCCTGTCGCCAGTAATTTATTTTGCCTTCTTGTTTCAATGTGGTAGCTGCATCCACAAACTCGCGGCTGTAATCCACCCCAACCACTTCATCAAAATGCCTGGCCAATTCAAAGCTGGAGCGGCCTACCGCGCAGCCCAGATCAAGCACATGCTCAGTGTCTCCCGTATGCTCCACAACGAGCTCAGCGCATTTCAGCGGCAGATGCACAATGTCAGGCTGAGCCACTCCGGCCTTACAATCACCATCCCATATTTCCTGCTCGTCTCCCCAATGCATGAGCAAATATTTATCTAGCATGGTTTTGGTTTCATAATTTGATGTTCCACCATCATGAAGCAGTTTCGCATCACTGGCTGGGTTTCCATCCTCACTGCGTACAACGCGAAAACCTGCATGCTGGAAGAAATGTGGACGAAAGTGGAAACGCGCCCAGATGCTAGCCTCATCTCCCGTGCTGATGAAAGAACCACCCAAAATCATCTGGTGTTCACCGTCATAACACGGCGTGGAAAAATCATCATAATACGGATGCGGTTCAGCGCCTTCCAGCGGGTGGAAATGATCTTCGCACCATTGCCACACATTACCAAACGTGTCGTGAAATCCTTTGCCATTGGCAGGTAGCGCATTTACCGGGCTTTCACCACCCGTGGATAAATTGGCATTATAGCCTTGCTGCAAGCTGGTGCCTTCCATCACCGCATCCACAATGTCTGCATTACGAATCGCATGATGCTCCGCCTCGGTGAGCAACCGATATGGCATATCTGATCCTTCTTTTTCAGATAACCATGCGCAATAGGCTTTTGCTTCGTGGAAATTCACTACTGCGGGAAAATCCCATTGCATATCGACCACTTCAAAAATCGTGCGTAGGTTATATAAATGCGAACCTGCTGGCCCATCCTGCACCCAGAATGCAGGCCATTTCACATTGCGAAAACGACGCCATGCCCAACCTTCGCGTGACCAATATTTTTCCTGTACGTAGCCACCTGCTTTCACAAATGCGTGAAATTCGCCATTGCTGATGAGGTGCTTGCTAGCGCTGAATGGGCGCACCTGACGTGTTTCGTTTCCATACTCATTGTCCCAGCCATAGCTCGGCCAGCCATGCGGTTTGCCAAGTTTCACCTCGCCCGCAGGCACGGCAAGCATTTCATTTTCAGGTGCCTGTGAGTCCGTTTTCAGTGAATGGAAATCTGGCCATTGATCGGGTTTTTTAAGAAATTCAAGCGGCATCTCCCTAAGCAACACACTGGAGGTTTCCAAATGGATACGTTCATGTTCAAACCCCATCACCAGCGCCCATAACGGGCTTTCCTGCGTGATCGGTGCATGACCATCCGCGAGGTCGGGGTGTGTATTAATCAGGTTACAAATCGCTTGATACACCTGTTTACGATAAGCACGCACCTCAACCACTTCCGGCCAGACATCCTGATTGCCTTCATGCATATCATCCCAGCGCATCTCATCAACGCCCACCTCAAACAACTGCTCGAATTCGGCATTGATCGGTTCATCCAGCAATCCAGCCACACGCAACTTGTTCACATACACAGCTGCGGTATGACCATAGTAAAAGATCATAGGATGGCGCAGTTTATGGTATGGACGACGATAAAACGCTTCCTCACTTACCAGCGCACTAAACAGCATTTCGTTCAACGCCCAGCTATTTTGAAAGTAATGAAGCACCTCTTGACGGCTCGCATTCACATTAAGCAGAGGCAGAGAATGAAGCGTGCCATCTGCATTTACTCCCGGACATTCGCCAGCTAGAGGCTTGGGGCCAGTCCAGTCAAAATGAGTGCCTGTTTCTGGTTGAAGTTGTTTTAATGCAGTCATAACGGCTTTTTTATGTTAGCTAGTATAGTCAATATTCGTACTTCTTACGAAAAAGGTTACAGCGTACAGCGCATTAATTCAAATATGGCCGTGAATAGATGATTAATTCCAGCATTATCAAGTTGATATCTTGTGCTGTCGCAATACAGATCACTGCTATTGCTTCGCTTGCGCATGCCGAAGAAACATTGGAGGAGCAAGCTTCTGAAGAAATTCTCAAAGAAGACAAAACCTATTATGCAACGCTTACCGTAGAAAATGACCTGTTCGGGGCAGGAACCGACCAAAACTATACAAACGGCATTCGCCTAAGCTGGTTTGAACTAGGCGAAAAACCACCAGCCATTACTAAAGATCTCGAACATATCTGGCCCTTTCTGGATATCAATGACACCACCTCCGTTTCCTATTCTTTGGGGCACAATTTATATACTCCCAATGCTGTAGACTCAGCCACGCAAGACCCTAATGATCGACCATGGGCAGCGTTTCTTTATGGTTCTATGGGCATGACCACACTGGCAGAGAACCATATTGATGAATATGAAATTACGCTCGGTATTATTGGCCCCGCCGCTCTTGGTAAACCCATCCAGAAAACAGTGCATGATATTATCGACAGCACTGATCCCAAAGGCTGGGATAACCAACTAAAGAATGAACCAGGGCTTATGCTTTCATGGCAGCGCCGCTGGCCGGAGGCATGGCGAGCCAATATCAAGCCGCTCTTCATGTCCTTTACGCCACATGCCGGCATCACTGCAGGCAACATCTACACTTATGCCAATACAGGCGGAACGATCAAAATATCCCCCAAAGAGCGCCGCTGGGCAGACAAACCTCTCAGTGTTCGCCCTTCAATCCCCGGCACGGGTTATTTCCCCTCGTCTGATTCTTTGGGATGGGAAATCTTTTTAGGTACAGAAGGACGCGCTATCGCACGCAATATTTTCCTGGACGGGAACACATTCAGCAACAGCCATAGCGTGGATAAAAAACATCTGGTGATGGATGCTAATGCGGGCGTGGCGTTCACTTTTGGTCAAACACGTCTCAGCTACACACTAGTCTACCGCACCAAAGAATTTGATGGGCAGGACGACGAGGATTTATTTGGCGCCATCAGCGTCGGCTATAATTTTTAATTTTATTCGTAATCACAACATGATGATGCTAGAAATGGTACGTAAAGAATTGCGTAACTGTGCTTTTGTACAAAGGTAGTCGATGAATATACTACATATTGGATTGGGAAAAACAGGCACTAGCAGCCTGCAAAAACATGTATTCTCCAAACTCAAAACCAAAGGGCTTGTAGATACTTATAATGATGAACGATGGTTTCATAAATTCTGGGAATATCGTTATTATCCGCATCATTCTTCGGTACAGAAACTATCACAATTATTTCATGCAGATACAGGGCGCCACATGATATCGACAGAGTCTTTGCTGACCTGGAACCCTGCTTACTGGCAACAAAATTGTGATTATTTACATTCTGTAGTTGGTCCTCACGCAACTATTTTGATTACGCTAAGAGAACCCAAATCCTATTTGAGAAGCCTGTATCAGCAATGCATCCATGGAGGCAATATTATTCGTCCAGAATTATTCTTTCTGAACAGTGATCAATATACGCTCAACGCATATAAGGCACGAGACAGTATGGGAGAAATATTTGATTGTGACTCAATGGACTTTCAGGCACTCGCTGAAATGTACGCAAAGCGTTTCGACAGGGTGGTGATTGCGTCCATGAAAAGTGTGCGCAGCTTGTCTTTTATGCGTGCATTGATGGATATCAATGATTCAGACCTACAACAATTTAAAGACAAGGTTGCAACTACGGGAGGCTCCAACAAATCATATTCGGACCTTGCTATGCGACTAACATTTGCACGTGAGCGGCTCTTAAATTGGTTTGGTCTTAAATCAATGGGAACTTTAGATCGGTGGCTATATGCACCAGAAAGTTTATCGGATTTAGACTATGTGTGGTTTCGGGATTTATCATTACGAGATAAATTATATGTTCTACCCAGGCGGGTTTTCACGTGGCGTAGGCTCATGCAATCGGTTGTAAGCAAGTATATCCCCTCCAAACCATATGAGCTTCCCGAAAATACTTATCTAGGGAAACATATCAAAAACAATGAATCGTTTTACGCAGCATTAGAGAGTGAAGAAGGTGGTTATCGTTTGTATGAACGGTCAGCCTCGTAGTACTGGAACTTGCCTTAACACATAAACAAGGCCGACATTAAACAACAACGTCCCCACCCCGCTCACCGCCAGAGCACCATATAACCCATACATGCTAATAGCGACGGGGAATAGTAGTGCCATGATGGCAACCACTCCGATAATAACTTTCATATATACTGTCTGCTTATTTGCAATATTAGGAATCTGGTTCATTGGCCATGCGTTCAGACGCAGCATATAAATCACAGAGAAACAAATCAGCAATGTATGATAGTCCACATATTCTGGTCCAAATAATGCTAAAATATATTCCCCAAAGCAAACAATAGCCGCCAGCAGAATCAATGACATTAGCATGGAAAGAATGGTAGCGTGTTTCAGCATGGTTTTTAAATTCTTGGAATCCTGTTCATGGCACATTGTGGCAATATGCGGAGCAGTCACGATACCCACCGCCTGAAAAGGGAATAAACATAGATTCCCAATACGGTGAACTACCGCATAAACCGCTACTAGTGCGGGTGATACCATCACCCCAAGAATCAGGATATCGAGGCGTGTCATTAACGCAACGGCTGCACTTGAGACCCCCATGGGAATAGAATTTGCAACCCATTCGCGCGCGGGCAATGCATCATCACTCGACGAACCCGGCATGTGCTTTAACACAAGAACCAGCCCAAGCAGCATGGGCACTACAATGGCCAGGACATAACCAACCGTAAATCCATAAATATCTCCCCATGACGGATTCCACCAACTCAGTACAACCGCCCCTATCAATAAGGCCGGTGTGCCGATCTGCTCTAGGCTTTGGGAGATAACGAGACGATTCTCGGCGCGTAATATGATCGTAACCACCTGCAATATGGCATAACACCCGGCAAGCCATAACACGTTTTGCAATAAGTAGTTAAGCGCAGGCGTAAACTCTGTGGTTTGTCCTATCACAAAACCACCAACAGCCACAACCAAACCAAGCAGAACAGATAGCTTCAGTGAGTAGATTATAAACCCTCTCTTGAGAGTCAGCTTATTTTTATATTGGGTAATGTAGCGCATCGCACTGGTGCGAAACCCGACATCCACCAACTGCGAAACCATTGGGATAGCGACAACAACATAGGAAAAAATGCCATACGCCTCAATATCCAGACTACGTGCGATCAATACATGTGCGATAAACATCAGCCCAACACCTGCAACACGTATACACAGGGAAACAGACATATGTTTCATAATATGAGCTATCATGGCTATCTAGGTTACAGATTTAATATCATTTGACCAGTTAGGAAATATAGCGTCAGATAATCAGGCATCAGCAAGTATCCTACGCGCCATTTCCTCTATTTTATTCAGCGTGACTTCTAAATCGTCTTCAGTGGTGCGCGGGTTAATGGTGCACATCCTGATCACCATCTGTTCTTTAAGTCGTGTCGGGGTAATCATGGCAAAACCGTCCATAATAATATCTCTGGAAAGATGGTTATAAAACTCTTTCGGAAGCGGTTTATCAGAGCGCACTCTAAAATTAATAACCCCTATCTGGGCAGGTGTAATAATCTCCCAGAAATCGTTCTTCTCGAGTAGTGACTGCACATAATGCGCATTGGCCACGCCACGTTCCACAGCTTGTACGAAATTATCCAACCCAAATGTTTTAAGTGACATCCAGAATTTTAGCGCTCTAAAACCACGCGTTAACTGCACGCCATAATCGCAATAGTTGTTCTGCTCGGCATTATTTTCCAGAATATCCAGATATTCTGCAGACACCTTAAAGGCTTCTTTTAAATGTCCGCTGTCTTTGACTAATACACAACCAATCTCATATGGCTGGAACAACCATTTATGCGGATCAATTGTCACGGAATCGGCTTCCTGGATACCACTTAGTAACGCGCCACCTTCTTTACTTAGGATAGAGCCACCACCATAAGCGGCATCCACATGCAGCCAAAGCCCCTCATCTTCGCAATAAGAAACCAGCTCTTTTAAAGGATCAACGGCACCTGTGTTCGTCGTACCGGCATTGCCCACCACACAAAACGGCACCAGCCCACGTCTGCGATCTTTATCCAACATGTCTTTAAGCGCATCCATAGAAAGGCAGAGCTTATCGTCTGAGGGCACTTTGCGAATCTGGTATGGTTGAAAACCAAGTATCTTGAGCGCTTTCGGAACTGATGAGTGGGTTTGGTCAGAAAAATATACTGCTGCATTCATCGGGTTATTTCGCAGCTTCATATGACGTGCCACGGCCAGCGCCGTAAGGTTCGCCATGGAGCCCCCACTGACAAAAAGTCCACCTGCGTGTTTACCTAAACCAAACACCTCTTTCAGCCAGCTAATACTTTTCATCTCAATAGTTGCCACACCTGATGGCCCCAGCCATGCACCAGCAAAAATATTATAAGATGATGCGATAAACTCAGCGAGTGCACTCACATAATTACTAGGGCTGGGCACAAACGAGAAACAGCGTGGATGGTTGTAATGGGTCAAACTACCCAGTGCTTTTTCCTCAAGCTCAGATAACACCGCCTCAAACGCCATACCTTCTTTTGGCAGCGGCTCTTTCTGCCACTGAGCAAGCATTTCCGTATCCGTAGGCTGCGCTACTGGTGATTCCTGCACAGACATAAAATGCTTAACCACCATATCCAGCACCCGCTGGCCATACTGCTGCATTTCTTTTTCACTCATAGAGAGGGTTGGGTTATTATGTTTCATGCTGTCTCTTTCTAGGTGATGTATGTCCTATGAGGGTTCAAATCAGAAAATACAAAGGCTAGCGGTATCGTAGATACCCCTCAATATCAGCTCTGCATTCCCTATTTATAAGGTACGCCTAGAGTTTATAGCGAATGTTAGGTTCCTTTTCTATCAAATCTGTGACCATCCATCGCTTTCTTAACTCCAAGCATTTTCCCTATTGGTCGTATTGTCCATCCCTGCAGGAACAGCGAACAAAGCACTACGATGAAGGCAATATTGAAATACTGGCCTTCCAAACCCAACATCACCGGAATAATAGCAAGATAAATAGGTATGGCCCCACGCAAACCGACCCATGCAATGAAGAGCTTTTCTTTTGAACTGAATCGCTCGAATATTAAACTAATAAATACCGCAACTGGACGGGCAATAAAAATCAGAATACCTGCGATAATCATGGCTGTTGGAATATCACCGATAAGTTCGGTTGGAGTAACCAACAAGCCGAGCAAAAGAAGCATTCCAAGCTGAGAAAGCCAAGCTATACCATCCATGAACTGCTGCACCAATTGCTTTGCTTGATAATCATGATTTCCAAGTATCAACCCTGCAACGTATGCAGCGAGAAACCCGCTCCCTCCCAGCAAATTGGTTGCGCCAAACACAAGGAGCCCTCCGGCCAGCGCGAAGATAGGGTATAGGCCAGAATCAAGCTCAATCCGATCAAAAAACCAGGTTAACAGCTTGCCACCAGCAAACCCGAAGGCAGCACCTATGCCCATCTGTCGAATAAAATCTCCTGAAATATGTAGCCATGTATTGCCGTTATTCTGCCCGAGGATCAATTCGACAAAAGTAAGAGTCAAAAATATCGCCATAGGGTCATTAATGCCAGACTCCACCTCAAGCGTATTCGACATTGCAGGCTCTAGCTGAACGCCCTTCTGGCGAAGCAACAAAAATACGGCTGCAGCATCTGTGGATGCAAAAATGGAACCAAACAGTAGTGCATGCAACCAGTCTATCTGCAAAAAATACCACATACCTGCACCGGTTATGCCTGCAGTTAGCAACACCCCCAACGTAGCCAACATAAAGGCTGGCCTCGCTGCCGAACGGAAATGCTTTAGCGGTGTGTGAATACCACCATCAAACAAAATGATTGCAAGAGCAAACGAGCATACAGAATAGCTTAACTGCATATCGTTGAAGATGATACCGCCAGGACCATCTTGACCAAACAGGATACCAACCCCGAGGAACGCTAGAATCAACGGCGCACCGGTGCGATTGGAAACAATGCCTGCCAATATACTCAAGCAAAGCAACAACCCACTGAAAAAGATAAATTGATCGGTAAATTCCATGCCATTCCATTATAAAATAAGTTTCTGAATATAATAACAAATTTGTCCACTTTCACAAGGAATACTATGAGGATTCTTCCTCCATATCTGACCATTCATTAAAAATTTTATTTTTCTGCGAACACATTTTACTGCTCAATCGTATCAATAAACAAAAGGGTTAAAATAAGCAGACAGACGCACACAAAGAATTTTCTAAAAGATCATTCTCAACCACAATAAAGGAGACAATTATGAAAAAGACCTTATTATACACAATGATGACTGCTCTATTAGTCGGTGGAACAACATCTGCCATTGCATCAGACAAGGAGGATGGGAAGCATCATCATCGCGGCCACAAAATGTTTGAAAAAATGGATACTAATGCCGATGGGGTTATCTCTAAAAGTGAACATATGACTCATGCAGAAAAACGTTTTACTGACATGGATACTAATGGGGATGGCCAAGTTACAAAGGAAGAAGCCAAAAGCCATCATAAGGAAAAGAGAAAGAAACGCAGGGAACATAAACACTAAAATTACCTTGTGGCACCACTCTGTAGCCACGATTCAGGAAAATTACTTATGACTACAGAGTCGCCACAAGACGCCGCATTACTGGTAAGGATTCAAGATGGGGATAGAGGTGCGTTTGCAGCATTAGTGCAAAAACATCATGAAACTTTCTACCATCTTGCTTACCGATATATGCAAAGCCGTGATGAGGCAGAAGATATGGTACAAACAGCATTCTTAAAATTGTGGGAATACCCTGATAGATGGAACCCGGAAAAAGGGGGCAAGTTCACCACATGGTTTTACCGCGTAGTAGTCAACCTGTGTTTGGATGCCCAAAAAAAGCATAAGACCTCAGCTCTGCCAGAGAGCTTTGAAGCAGAAGACTCAAGCCCTAATCAAGAGATCAGAGCTATGAGCAAACAAACCCATGCTGCATTAGAAAAACAACTCGCCACGCTGCCAGACAGGCAGCGAATGGCTTTGATACTGTGTTTCTATCAAGAGCTCCCACATAAAGAAGCCGCAGGCGTGATGAGGATAAGCGTGAAGGCACTACGTTCTCTACTAATGCGAGCAAAGACAACATTAAGTAAACAAATGAAGCCCTATTTAACGGAGGCACGTTATGGATGACGAACAAAAACTAGAGGAGCTTATGTATTCACATACTGTGCCGCCGGTTAGGCAAGCGTTCGCAGATGAAATTATCAGTGCTTCAGTACAAATCACACAAAAACAAAGCCTGTGGAAATATATCAGAAGAATGTTTGCGGAATTTCACCTTCCGGCCCCCGCCTATAGTTTTGCTTCATTGGTGATGATTGGATGTATTTTTGGATTTACCGGCTCTTCCGATAGCTATGCTTACGACACTCAACCCAATGTATTTGAACAACTTTTGGAAGATGATGGAGTGCTATGATGAATAAAAAAATCAAACTATTTATCTTGCTTTCTGTAATGATGAACTTGATATGTATAGGCATTTTTGTTGGCCACGGCATACATCGTTATGGCATGAAACGAGGAGATCAGATTATTGAGTTGATTGATCACTCTTCAATGTCTGAAACGAAACAACAGGAATTAATTGCAGCGTTAAAACAAGTGCTGCCTCCCCCCAAACATCATAAAAAGCACAGTCCTTTTCATCAGCATGTTCATAAGGCACTTATTGCAGATCCGTTTGATAAAGAAGCATATCGTAAAGCACTTAATAACATGCTAAATGATAAGCATAAGCATAAGTTGCAGATGTCGGAGGTGATGGTAAAGATTGCTTCAGAACTAAGCTTGGAAGAACGTAAAAAACTTGCCTCTATTTTTCAAAAAGCAAAAAAATAATATGAAAGAAAATACTGGCTCTAAGAAAACCCTATACAAACGGCACCTGCCGATAACAACTATTGCTTGTTCAGCACTTATGTTAGGCGCATGTTCCCCGCATTTTATTAACCTCGAACCACAACCTCCTGTTACGGAGATGGATAGTTTTCCAAGCGCTAGTCAACCAGGCAGCATCAAGAAGGATAATGCATGGTGGGAAAGCTTTAATCGCCCGACATTATCGAAAATCATCGAACAATCGCTAACTTCTAACCTTACGGTCACACAAGCATTAGCACGGGTACGTCAAGCGCAGGCGTTAGCAACTGAAACACGCAGTGACATTTTTCCGCAAGTGAACTTGGAGGGTGAAACAAGCAATAGTTGGCAAGAAAATAATGCGCAACGAAGTAATAGTGGAATTGGCGGTGCACTTAGCTGGGAAATTGATATTTTTAACCGCATTGGCATGTCTACGAAAGCGGACGAGCTTTTAGCCGAGGCGCGATTGGAGGACGTCAGGGCATTGCGTCTTTCTCTGAGTGCTGAAGTGGCGAACGCCTATTTCGGAGCGGTTTCCGCACAGCGCCGGCTTACATTATTAAATGAACAGGTCGCTACCGATCAGGAGCTGCTTACATTGCTTGAACTACGGTATGATAACGGTGTGGGCACCAATGTTGAAGTGTTGCAGCAACAAAGTAGGGTCGCAGATAGTAAAAGTCTTATTCCAGTTTCTGAAGGAGACTTACATATTTTTGAAAACCGGCTGGACGTATTGTTAGGAGCAATGCCTGATGGCACAAACCGCGTACCAGCAGAAGAAACGTTGGAATTTACTAAAACCCTGCCACCGGTGGGCGTGCCCGCTGACCTCTTGGTGAATCGTCCGGATTTACGTGCCGCCAAGGCAGAGCTTATTGCCGCTGACGCCGATATTGCCGCCGCCATTGCTGAGCGCTTGCCTAGGATTACACTGGATGGATCGTATGTGTATGCCGACGGCGCAGCTTTCACTGGCCCTGTAGCGATGATTATGGGTAGTTTTGTTCAGCCCCTGCTTGATTGGGGGAAACGAAAAGCTGCAGTCGAACGTAACGAGGCGTTGTATGAAGAACAGCTCGCTGCCTTCGGACAACTATATTTGGAAGCAGTAGAAGATGTTGAAAATGCATTAACTCAAGAAAAAAGCCAACGCGAATTTGTAAAACGACTTGAAGAGCGGCGCGAGATTTTGAATAACACCGTAAATGAGACAGAGGCTCGCTATAGGCAAGGAGTAGACGATTACCTGCCAGTGTTAAACGCTCTACAAGAATTGCGATTGGTAGAACGTACTCTGATTGCTGAACGTTTAACGCTTATTAATAGCCGTATTGCGCTGCATCGTGCAACGGGTGGGGTCATCATTAACCCATACAACAACAATATCGTGCAGGAGCAAGAAAAATGAAAATGATTGCAACCATACTGCTTGTGACAGCAACATTTACCACCGCAACGGCTTATGCGCAAAAGGCACCAGTACCCGTGTTTGTTGTGAATGTACACAACAAGGCTTTTGTCGATGAAATAGAAGCGCTCGGAACACTACAAGCGAATGAAAATGTGGAGCTGACATCAACCGTAACCGAGCTGGTGACCAAGGTAAACTTTGAAGATGGTGCACGCGTAAAAAAAGGTGATGTGCTGGTTGAAATGGATGTGGCTGAAGAACTGGCCCTCAAAGCGGAAGAAAAATCTCGATTGCAGGAGGCACAGCGTCAGGTGAACCGCCTACAACCACTTATTAAACGCGGGGCCGCATCAAAAGCAGCACTCGATGAACAGCAAGTTGCTTTGCAAGCATCGCAGGCACGCATGAAAGCTATTGAATCACAAATTCGTCACCGCAAAGTAATTGCTCCATTTGATGGCGTAGTGGGTCAGCGCAATATCAGTGTGGGTGCACTGGCGCAGCCAGGCACATTGATCACAACTATTGATGATGACAGCGTAATGAAGCTGGATTTTTCTGTGCCGGAAATTTTTCTTCCTACCCTCAAAAAAGATGTAAAAATCAAAGCCACTACTAGAGCATGGCCGGAAGATCAATTTAGCGGAACTATTTTCAGCGTGAATAGCCGTGTTGATCCGCTTACCCGCTCTGTATCCGTGAGAGCTTTACTACAAAACCCTGACCATAAACTTCGCCCCGGCATGCTAATGCGCGTACAATTACAAAAAAACCCGCGCGAGGCCATTGTTATTCCGGAAGAAGCCTTGGTAACAAAAGGCAATGAAAATTATGTAATGGTGGTCGTACACGATGACGATAAAACTACGGTAAAAAATACCGCTGTAAAAATCGGCGCACGGCGCAAAGGTGATGTTGAAATTGTTAAAGGGCTTGAGGAAGGCGTACAGATCATCACGCATGGCACGTTGCGTGTCAGCCCGGGTACAGAGGTAATCGTCAAAGCCGTCGACAATGATGATGAAAGCCTAACCGATATGCTTAATCAACAACCGAAGGCAGAGGATAGCCAGTGATTCTTTCCGACATTTCTGTTAAGCGGCCAGTTTTTGCCAGCGTACTGTCGATTTTACTCATCGCCTTTGGCTTAGTGTCTTATGAACGGCTATCTTTACGGGAATACCCTGATATTGATCCGCCGATTGTCACCGTAGAAGTAGGATACCCTGGCGCACCAGCTAATATCGTTGAAACCCGTATTACCCAAATTGTCGAGGAACGTATTGCAGGAATTGAAGGTATCGAGTTTATCGAATCCACCTCTAAAGATGGAGAATCAGACGTTACCATCCAGTTTTCTGTAAATAGAGATATTGATGCGGCAGCCAATGATGTGCGTGACCGTATTTCTGGAATTTCTGATAATTTACCAGAAGAGGCTGATCCAGCAGAAGTACAAAAAGTAGACAGTAATGATGACGTCATTATCTGGCGTAACCTGACCAGCGATCGTATGAGCGTGCCCGAGTTGACAGATTACGCAGAACGTTTTTTAGTCGATCAATATTCTACACTAGATGGGGTGGCACGCGTACGGGTGGGTGGCGGTCTCAGCTATGCTATGCGTGTCTGGTTAGATAGACAGGAAATGGCGGCGCGTGGGTTGAGCGTTAGCGATGTAGAGAATGCGCTGCGCTCTGAAAATGTTGAACTGCCTGCCGGAGCACTGGAGTCAGATGAACGCTTATTTCGCGCTCGCGTAGATCGTAATTTCAAAGAACCAGAAGACTTTGCAACTCTAGTAATTGCTGAAGGCGCAGATGGCTATCTTATTCGTTTAGGGGATATTGCTAAAGTAGAACTCGGAGTTGTCGAAAAACGTACACTCTTTCGAGGCAATGAAGTGCCTATGGTGGGTATTGGGATTATCCGCCAGTCCACCGCTAACACGGTCGATGTTGCCAATGCGGTGATTGCCCTCACCGAGCGACTCAATAAGAACCTGCCTGAAGGCATGGTTATTGAAGAAAGCTATAACGCTGCTGTATTTATTGAATCTTCCATTAACGAAGTCTTTTTCACGCTGTTTATCGCCATTGGCTGCGTGATTTTTGTGATTTATTTATTTTTAGGCAATGTTCGCGCCATGCTGATTCCTGCGGCCACCGTACCTATTTCGTTAATTGCCACTTTCATTGTCATGTATGGCTTCGGGTTTTCTGTTAATTTGCTGACATTACTGGCACTGGTATTGGCTATTGGTTTGGTAGTAGATGATGCTATTGTTATGTTAGAAAACATCGTACGCCGTATGCATGAATATGGCGAGAAGCCATTAATTGCAGCCTATCGTGGTGCCAAACAGGTAGGCTTCGCCGTGATAGCCACCACCTTGGTGCTAATTGCAGTTTTCGTGCCAATCACCTTTCTAGAGGGCGATATTGGTCGCTTATTTACTGAGTTTGCTATTACCATTGCTGCCGCTGTGAGTTTTTCTTCACTGGTTGCACTTACCTTGTGCCCCATGTTGGCATCAAAGATACTGATGCCAGTTGATAAAGAAAAAGCACACCCTCGTATTATTCAACGTGTTGATAATTTTTTCATGCGCCTGCGGGATCGCTATATGGCCGCGCTTTACAAAGCGCTCGAGCGCCCAAAAGCCGTAGGCATTATATTTCTAATCACGATTTTATGCACAGCGCTTATTTACCCGCGCATTGCTCAGGAGTTCACTCCTTATGAAGACAGGGGGGCATTCTTTGTGTCTGTTAATGGGCCAGAAGGAGCCAGTTTTTCCTACATGGAAGAATACATGACTGAGATTGAACGCCGCCTAATGAAATATGTAGATAATGGGCAAATCAAACGGCTATTGATACGTGCACCACGTGGTTTTGGTAATATCGAAAACTTTAGCAATGGTTTTGTTATTGCTGTGTTGCATGATTGGTCCGAACGTGCACCGGCATCGGATATTATGAGTCAGGTCCGCAAAGATCTAGCCGAGCTTCCGGGGGTTCGGGCATTTCCTATTATGCGCCAAGGCTTAGGTGGCGGCACTGGCAAACCGGTGCAATTTGTGCTTGGTGGCTCTACGTACGAAGAATTAGCACAGTGGCGTGATGTGATTTTAGAAAAAGCACAGGAAAATGCCGGGTTGTTAGGCCTGGATAGTGATTACAAAGAAACCAAGCCACAAATTGATTTTGACGTAAACTATGATCGTGCCGCCGATCTTGGTGTCACTATTTCCGAAATTGGTAGCACGTTAGAAACCATGATGGGTGGGCGCAATGTTACTACTTTCCTCGATAATGGCGAGGAATACGACGTGATTGTAGAAGGACAACGCGAAGAACAACGTTCATTCAGCGATATAAGCAATATCTATGCACGTTCAGCGCGTACCGGAGAACTAATTCCCATTTCCAATTTGGTGGAAATCAAAGAATATGGCGCCGCGGAAACATTATCACGTTATAATCGCATTCGATCCATTACCCTAGAAGCAAACTTGACCGAAGATTATCGCTTGGGAGAAGCACTGACTTATCTGGAACAGTTGGTGCGTGAACATTTACCTTCGGAAGCGATTATCGACTATAAGGGGCAAAGCCGAGATTTTGTTACCTCCGGTAGTTCTATTATTTTCGTATTTATACTTGGATTACTGGTCGTCTTTTTGGTGTTAGCAGCACAGTTTGAAAGCTATATTCACCCGCTGGTAATTATGTTGACCGTACCACTGGCGATGGGAGGGGGGTTACTTGGGTTGTATCTGACTGGTAGTTCACTCAACATCTATTCGCAAATTGGCCTTATCATGCTGGTCGGGTTGGCAGCAAAGAATGGTATTTTGATTGTTGAATTTGCTAATCAGCTGCGTGATGAAGGCAAACCATTCGATAAAGCGCTTCTAGAATCTTCTAACACACGTTTTCGCCCTATTTTAATGACAGGGCTTACTACCATTGCAGGCGCTATACCACTCGTGCTTTCAAGTGGTGCCGGTGCAGAAACCCGCGTAGTAATTGGCATCGTGGTCTTAGCAGGAGTCATTGCCGCTACAGCATTCACCTTGTTCATTGTACCGGTCGCTTATAGCCTTATTGCCAGAAACACAGGTTCTCCCGGCGATGTAGCTAGAGAAATCGCAAGAGCGGATGGATAATGGCGCGCAATGTATATCGCTTTACAACGATAAATCGCAGCGCAAGACATAGATCCATACTATCTGAGGACAGGTTTCAAACCTATAGGCTTAATTTTTAAGGACTGGCTGGGGCGGGAGGGATCGAACCTCCGCATGGCGGAATCAAAATCCGCTGCCTTACCGCTTGGCTACGCCCCAACATGTCGGTGCTATGTGGCTAATCAGCTTGTTTCATCTGCTACCCACTGTAAATAAGGGAGATATCCCTCCCCCATCGGGTAGGCGATAATGCATGGCACCTCATAAGAATGCAAGCGTTTTACTGCAGCAATTGCTCCAGATACCTTATTTTTTTGTGTTTTCGCAAACAACACCACCTCTGTATCTCGCTTCAACTGGCCTTCCCAGCGATATATGGAGGTTATATTCTCATGGACATTTGCACAGGCTATATGCCTGTCATTCACCAGTTTTTCGGCCACAGAAACGGCTTCGCCCTTGTTCGCAAATGTGCTATACAGCACCCAAATATCAGACATAATACCCTCATGGATAATCGTACATTACTCATTATCGGTGCATTATTAGCACCCATCGTCATATTAGCGATATTGGCGTGGCCCGCGCAACAAGCACCTGAAAGGCCGCCTGCCACCAAGGAAAAAACAACCCCGGCGCCAACGCCCACTGAAAAAAAGGCGTATCCCGGCCATGTTATTTCGCTAGAAGAAGCTAAACGGCGGATTCAAAAAGAAATGGACCGGCTAAATAGCCTCACAGAAGAAGAGTGGAATAAAGAGCAAAAGCAGCGTCTGGAGAAAAGAAAACCACGCAAACGGCGACGCCCTCCTCCTCCAAAAGAATAGCTACTACGTTTTATTACGATTCATAAGGCGAGTGCGTATGTCCATCGTATTACACATGATAGACACTGCAAAATAACAAGCACTACCTGCCATCACACATACGATAAGCGCCGAGAAACGCGCGAACTCAGCAGATTGCATGTAGCTCATCAGGCTCTCCCTACCCATAGCCAGCACTACCACCATGACTAAGGTAGGCGGAATAATGCGCAGGAGGCGTTTTCTGCATTCAACTGTTACATTGAGCCAGCCACGTTTTTGTAAAATGGTCAACATCAGCACCACATTCAGCCAACCGGTAATAGAGGTCGCAAGCGCCATGCCCACATGGCGCAATATACCCATCAGCGCCAAACTCAACAGCACGTTGACCACCACACACAGGGTCGCGATTTTAAACGGGGTTTTGGTATCCTGATTTGCATAAAAACCAGGGCCTAGGATTTTTACCAGGATAAACGCAGGTAAACCGATGGAAAAAGCAATCAGGGCGCGCGCGGTAGCATCTGTATCGGTCGCGCTGAACTCGCCACGCTCAAACATGGTAGCGATCACCGGATGCGCAATCACCATCAATGCAGCAGCAGCCGGAATGCTTAAAAACATGCCGAATTCAATTGCCCGGTTCTGGCTCTGATGCGCCTTTTCCGTATGCCCTTCCCGAATCTGTTTAGAAAGCATAGGAAGCAAGGCTGTTCCCAGCGCCACACCAATCACCGATAATGGCAGCCCATTAATGCGATCTGCGTAATAGAGATACGACACACCACTATCGAACTGCGAGGCGATAATCATATCAATCACCAGATTGATTTGTGCTACCCCTGCACCAAGTGCCACCGGGGCAATAAGTAGGAGTAATTTTTTGACCTCGGGTGTCAGGCGTGGACGTACAAAGTGAGGTAGTAAACCATTACGCTTACAAAAATACACCATCCACAACCATTGCAACACACCGGCAATGGTCACCGCATAGGCCAGAGAATGTGCGCCTGTGGGAGTAATTCCTTCTGCCATTAATGGAATAAAAATCAGGCATAAATTCAAAATGATTGGCATGGAGGCCATGGCAGCAAATTTACCGCTGCTGTTTAACATGCCGCCCAGCAACGAGACCAGCGAGATGAAAATAATATAAGGCATGGTAATGCGGGTCAGCGCGATAGTAAGCTCAAACTTGTCGGGGTTATCTGCAAAGCCCGGTGCTAATATATGCATGAACCACGGCATAATGGCGATCAATATGCCGGAAACAACAAGCACCACCATCAACAGGAACGACATGGCCTCGCTTGCAAAACGGTTAGCTTTTTCTTTGCCATCTACCGCCAGCATGCCGGAATATAGCGGCACAAAAGCAGCGCTAAATGCACCTTCAGCAAATAGACGGCGCAAAAAATTCGGCAGTTTAAAGGCCACAAAAAACGCATCAGAAAGCGCGCTGGCACCAATGCTCGAGGCAATCAGCACATCACGAATAAATCCCAGTACACGCGAGATCATCGTGTAACCACCGATGGTTGCTGTAGATTTAATTAAGGACATGGTGCCAATTACCGATTGTTATTATGCAGCAGGACGTTAGCATCCCCCCCACTTACCAGCAACAACTAACCAAGCAACACATCACGCGCCTGATTAATTTTAGCGGCCAGATAATCATTGCCGCCCTTATCCGGGTGGTTACGCGTAATAAGCTTTCTGTGTGCCTTTTCTATTTCATCTTTGGCAGCATTCGTCGACACACCAAGTATGAGCGCCGCCTCCTCACGAGTCATCGCGCTACCAGATTTTTGCTGTGCTTGCTCAGCCTTGCGCAAATGCGGCACAAAAAAAGGCAATAATGTCATGATAGTCGCAAGCGGCAGGCGCACGAAACGGGCAAATAAGATGGCCAACCCCAGCATGCCACCTTTTTTGATCCATTCCTTAGACGTTTTTGCCTGCTCCGGACGCGATGATAGGTAGACCACAAGGCCTAAAATCACTACCAGCAGTATAATGTAGGGCATTAGCTAGCCAGTTCGACCAGCTTCTTTTCCACTTCGGGGTCAGTCGTCCCTGGCAATGCCGGAGGAATGGTCACAACTTTCTTATGTGCCTCAAGTTTCAGCTGACGATTTTCTTCAGAGTCTTCCGGCTTGTCCTCTACCGCATCGATGCCCTTGATGCCTTTGGCCAAACGCTCTTCAATCGCCTGAATCTTTAAGGTGCGTAGCAGATCGCGCACTTCCTGACGCGCTGCAATATGAGACATAGAAACATTTGCTCCCTTCTTTTTCGCTTCCATAATATCGAGCACGGTAAGGCCTTGCAGGAACATCTCACGGAAAATCACACGCTCAGAAAAACCAGGAGCAACACGGAAGCCAATGCGACGAGAAAGCTCGCCGGTAGCCTGCGTCATGAAGCGCTTATTTTTTGCATCAATGTTAGATAGACGGTTGCGCATCACGATCCATTCAATCGAACCACCATCACGCTTCGCGCGTTGCAGTTTTTGCTCCCACATCATTTCGCTATAAATACTAGGCTTGATGATCTTCATAGTTTGGCCATCGACATTGGCAAGCACATCCAGATCCACAAACGAATCGTTGATCGGTGTAATCACCGTATTAGCGTGAGCATGCGCCACACGCGCAAGGTAGGTATCGCTACCCGGGCTATCAATCACCACAAAATCATTATTAGCTTTCAGTCGGTTAAGTGCTTTGGTGAAGCGCTCATATTCATCGGCTTCTGCTTCCTGCACAATATTAAACGGGCTGCGTTGCACCACAATATGCTGCGGTTGCGGCAGGATAATATCTTCTTTAAGCATCGTTTGGCGACGGTTCTCGAGATAGCGCGAAAGCGAGCGCTGACGTGAATCAATATCAATACTGCCAACGGAAAATCCCATACGCAGAAGCGAAACAATCAGGTGCATGCCCGTGGTTGTTTTCCCGCAGCCGCCCTTCTCGTTACCCAACACAATCACATGTGGTTTACGAGGTTGCTGAAGCACTGGAGTGCTGGGTGCTTGTTCGGTTGCTGATTCGTTCATATCCTGCCCTTTAATTTTTATCGCTTTTTGTAGCTGTGCTTATTATTTCGCTTAGGTGCGAAAGCCGCATGTAGCGGTGCAAATTCTCTGCTTTTATAATGCACAAAATCACACACCGTACAAGAAGAAATATGCGCTCATTGCAAAGCCGATCACACTTACCAGTGCGCGAACTTTGTTTGCACTAACACGTAGTGACATGCGCGCACCAACATACCCGCCCACGATTGCGCCGATGATCATTACGCCCGCCACATCCCACACTACCCTGCCAGAGAAAAGGAAAATAAACACGGCCACTGCGTTAATAGTACTGCCAAGAATGGTTTTGAGTGCATTCATTTTGTGAATATGCGTAAGCCCCATAATTTGCAACATGGCGAGCATCAAAATACCAATGCCGGCGCCGAAATATCCGCCGTAAATGGCAATCACAAACTGAAACATCCACGCTGCGTATTTTTGGGTGGGCGTCGTTTCGTGTGAAAAAGCACGCAATACAGCTATGCCTTTGCCACCAAAAGTAAACACTAGCACCGCCACAAGCAGCAGCCAAGGCACCAGCGCACTGAACGTTTGCTCAGGAGTTAATAATAGGACCGCCGTGCCAATAGACGCACCTAAGATACTGATTATTATGAAGGGTGTAAGTGTTTTACTATCCACATCGCGCTCGGTGCGATAGGCAAAGGCGCTGGCCACTGCTCCTGGCCACAAAGCGATAGTGCTTACGATATTGGCCTGAATAGAGCTAAGCCCACCCAGTATAAGCACTGGAAATGTAAGGAAAGTTCCACCTCCCGCCACGGAATTCAACCCACCGCCTATAGCGGCAATGGCAAAATATAGCGCTATATCTAGTAAATCCATTGCGTTTAGCCCCAACCCATGGCAAAAAGACAGGCCTATATGTAGTGGTGTGAGCATAGATGACAACACAAAAAATATATATCGCCAGTGATCATGGTGGCACTGAAGGTGCAAATTTAAAAAAGCAGTTGGTCGAACATCTGCAAGCGCAAGGGCATGACGTTGAAGACCTTGGTCCACACGACACCCAATCAGTTGACTACCCTGACTATGCACACAAGGTTGCAGAGGCCATGAGAAAATCACCTACAGCGCGTGGTGTTCTGATATGCGGTTCAGGAACAGGAATGGATATGGCTGCAAATAAACATGACCATATTCGTGCAGCCGTTATACACGCGAACGAGAATGCAACGGAACTAACAACACTCGCCAGAACACACAACAATGCAAACGTGCTTTGTTTTGGTGCTCGCTTTGTCACGCCGGAAACCGCGAAAGCATGTGTCGATACATTCATGACTACTGAACGTGAACTTGGCAGACATGAAAGACGTGCAGATAAAATTACACCACCCCCAACATCGAGAAGAGTAGAAGCATAATGAGCAACGCAGTAACTAGAGAAGATTCCATGAACGCATTTTTTGACGCAGACCTTAGCCAGGCTGATCCGGCAGTATTTGCCACACTTGAAGAAGAGCTGAAACGCCAGCAGACACAGATCGAACTGATCGCCAGCGAAAACATCGTAAGCCGTGCAGTGCTTGCTGCACAAGGTTCGGTACTTACCAACAAATACGCGGAAGGTTATCCGGGCAAACGCTATTATGGTGGCTGTGAAGCCGTAGATAAAACCGAAGCACTGGCCATCGAACGCGTGTGCAAACTATTTAATTGTGCATATGCCAACGTGCAGCCTCATTCTGGCTCGCAAGCGAACCAAGGTGTGTTTACTGCATTGCTACAACCGGGCGACACTATTCTAGGTATGTCACTTGCTGCAGGTGGTCACCTCACCCATGGTGCAAAAGTCAATCAATCAGGTAAATGGTTCAACGCGGTGCATTACGGTGTGCGTGAAGAAGATCAGCTGATTGATTATGATGAAGTAGAACGTCTTGCTAAGGAACATAAACCTAAGCTTGTTATCGCTGGCTATTCTGCTTATCCACGCGTGTTAGATTTTGCGCGTTTCCGCAAGATTGCTGATGCTGTTGGTGCGTATCTGATGGTTGATATGGCGCATTTTGCAGGGCTGGTTGCAGCAGGTGTATATCCTTCTCCACTGCCACACGCGCATGTAGTCACAACCACCACTCACAAAACATTGCGCGGCCCACGTTCTGGTCTCATTCTTTCCAATGACCCCGAACTTGGCAAAAAATTCAATTCATCCATTTTCCCTGGCATTCAGGGCGGGCCACTCATGCATGTGATTGCGGGTAAAGCCGTTGCTTTTGGTGAAGCACTCACACCAGAGTTCAAAGCCTACGGGAAAGCTGTGGTGGAAAACGCTAAAGCACTGGCTGAGGTGCTGGTTAAGCGTGGCGTGAACATCACCACTGGTGGCACAGAAAATCATCTGGTACTGGTTGACCTACGTCCGAAAAAGCTTACCGGTAAAGCCGCAGAAGAATCACTCGAGCGCGCAGGCCTGACTTGCAACAAAAACGCTATTCCTTTTGACCCGGAAAAACCTTTTGTAACCTCTGGCATTCGCCTAGGTACGCCAGCCGGCACCACACGTGGCTTTGGCATTGCTGAGTTCCAACAAATCGGCGAACTAATTGGTGATGTACTGGATGGACTCGCAAACGGCGATGATAATAGTGCTGTAGAAAAAGAAGTGCGTAGCAAAGTTGAAGCGCTATGTGCACGTTTCCCCATTTATAATGAGTTAGATCAGAGGTAAGTCATGAAGTGCCCATTCTGCGGTCATACCGACACACAGGTAAAAGACTCCCGTCCAAGCGAGGACGGGCTTACTATTCGTCGTAGGCGTTATTGCCCAGAATGCAACTCTCGCTTTACCACTTTTGAGCGTGTGCAGCTACGTGAACTCACCGTGCTTAAGAAAAATGGCGAACGCAGAATTTTTGATCGGGAAAAACTGATGCGCTCACTCAGCATCGCACTCCGCAAACGTCCGGTAAAGCCAGAACAAGCAGAACAGCTTTGTACGCGCATTGCGCAGAAGCTTGAAAGCCTTGGTGAAAGCGAAATTCCTACCGCAATGATCGGAAAGCACGTGATGGATGAACTGAAAAAAATCGACTCTGTTGCCTATATTCGTTTTGCTTCCGTTTATCGCGATTTCCGCGAAGCCAAAGACTTTGAGGATATCGTTGAGGAGCTTGAAGACAAAGAATGATCCGTTTGATTGCCATTGCGATGCTGCCATTTGGAATCGCGAATTGTAGTTGGATGGAGGTTGACTACACCTCTGGTGCAAAAACTGCACGGTGTGAACAGTGGCAATGTATTGCCGATTACCAAGACCCCAAACACAACTCCAGAATTGAACAGGAAGAAGTTGTAAGTGATAGTGATAGCAATAGCGATGAAACTATTTTAACCCCAACCGTTCCCGGAGCACCCCCGCAAGCTCTGTCTCCTCTTTCCAGACCCTAGCTCATGTCTGACACTGATATAGAAATCATGCATAAAGCACTTGCACTGGCTGCTACCAATCTGGGGCAAACCTGGCCTAACCCAGCAGTGGGAGCGATTGTAGTGAAAGATGGAAAGATTATTGGTGAAGGATTCACTGCGCGTGGAGGCAGGCCACATGCCGAACCACAAGCGCTTAAACAAGCCGGTGATAAAGCCAAAGGCGCTACATTATATGTCACGTTTGAACCTTGCGCACATCACGGGAAAACCCCCCCCTGCACTGACGCCATCATCAATGCTGGCATCGCTCGTGTGGTTATCGCCTGTGGCGATCCTGCCCCGCACGTAAATGGCAAAGGGGCCGCCACCTTGCGTAAGGCCGGCATAGAGGTCGTCGAAGGCGTTTGTGAAGAGGAAGCGCGGCTTTTGAATCGCGGCTTTCTTTCTGTTGTCGAAAAGAAACGCCCTTATATCGCACTGAAAATTGCCACCTCGGCTGACGACAAAATCGCAGGTGGAAAAGATCGCTGGATCACAGGCGAAGCATCGCGTCAGGAAGTACATCGCCTACGCAGTCAGTATGATGCGATCCTTACCGGCATTGGCACGGTACTCGCTGATGACCCTATGCTCAATGTGCGCATTGTCGGGCTTGAAGATCGTTCGCCCGTACGTGTGATTTTGGATAGGCATAATCGTCTGCCGGATAAATCGCAGATCGCACAAACCACCAACAAATATACTAGTTGGGTGCTTAGCACTCCCACATTAGAGGAAACACTTGAACAACTTGCAGAAAAAGGAATTACACGTTTGTTGGTAGAAGCCGGCAAAACGCTCAATACCGCATTCCTGCTGAGCAACGTTGTAGACCGCGTTTATTGGTTCAAATCCCCTGATAGTATTGGCAATAAAGGGCTGGACGCTGCAGACGGCGGGCTTTATACCCTTGCGAACTGGCATAAAGTTGACCATACTGCCCTCCCTCCTGACACACTGGATATTTTGGAACCATGTTTACCGGTATCATAAGCGCCATCGGCACCATCACTTCTTCTGCACAGCAGGGCGATTTACGCCTTACTATCTCCTGCCCGTGGAATGATTTGAAAATAGGTGAATCCATCGCCTGTAATGGCGCGTGCCTCACCGTGATTGAAACCGTATCCGATGGTTTTGTTACCGAGCTTTCCGGCGAAACCACCAACTGTACCGCACCGCACTGGAACATTGGCGATAAGGTCAATATGGAGCGTGCCATGCAGCTAGGTGATCGCCTGGATGGGCATATTGTAACCGGCCATGTAGATGGGCTAAGCACCATCAAACAGATTGGCGAAGATGGTGATTCACATATTCTGCAAATTGAAGCACCGGATAAATTGGCGCGCTTTATCGCTGCCAAAGGCTCCGTGACACTAAACGGCGTGTCCCTTACCGTAAATAAGGTTGAAGGTACCACGTTTTGGGTTAACATCATTCCCCACACTTGGAAAATGACCACATTGGGCGAACGCAAGCAAGGTGACACACTAAACACCGAAATTGACATCATCGCCCGCTACGTAGAACGATTAACTGCATAACCATGTCACACCCACAACTCGCCCCTATTGAAGATATTATCGAAGACGCTCGCGCCGGGCGCATGTTCATTTTAGTGGATGATGAAGACCGCGAGAATGAAGGCGACCTTGTGATTCCGGCACAGTTTGCCACGCCAGAGGCCATCAATTTCATGGCCAAACATGGGCGCGGCCTAATTTGTCTGGCGCTCGATAGTACGCGTGTCGACAAGCTAGGGCTTAACTTAATGGCACGCGATAACGCCTCACGTCATCAGACTGCTTTTACGGTTTCCATCGAGGCACGCGAAGGTGTCACCACCGGCATTTCCGCACATGACCGTTCACACACTATTCAAGTGGCGATTGATCCTTCTAAAGGTGCAGCGGATATTGGCTCTCCCGGCCATGTGTTTCCACTGGTAGCAAGAGATGGAGGCGTGCTCGTGCGTGCGGGGCACACCGAAGCTGCTGTGGATATCGCAAAGCTTGCAGATGTGAATCCGTCTGGCGTAATTTGTGAAATCATGAGCGAAGATGGCACCATGGCAAGGCTGCCAGAGCTCATGGAATTTGCCAAACAGCATGACCTTAAAGTCGCAACCATTGCTGATCTTATTGCCTATCGCAGAAGACAGGAAAAACTGGTGAAACGCGAAGTGGAAACGCCGTTCTTCAGTAAGTATGGCGGCGAATTTAACATGGTAATCTACACCAACACATTGCATTACGCGGAACATGTGGCCTTGGTGAAAGGTAAAATTGATCCTGATAAACCGACATTAGTACGCGTACATAAACTTGATGTATTGCGCGATGTGCTGGGCGACAACGAAGCAGGCAGCAGCAAGCAACGCTCACTGGAAATGATTGCCAAAGAAGGCGGCGTATTATTGCTCATCCGCGAACCAAGTGCTACCAGCCTTTCCGACAGCGTAAAAGCACGTATCGCGGAGCGTGAAAAAGGCGAAAAACCGGATCATAGCGACCTACGTGATTATGGTATTGGTGCGCAAATCCTGCTCGACCTTGGTGTGCGCGACATGGTATTAATCACCAGCTCCAACCGCCCTATCGTAGGGCTTGATGGCTATGGCCTGCGCGTGGTTGGACAAAGGAACCTGACATGAATATATTAATTGTATCCTCCCCTTACTATCCCGAAATCAGTGATCAGCTGATGCGCGGCACCACTGCCACACTCGCAGAAGCTGGCGCGTCATACGAAGCAATTGAAGTGCCCGGTGCATTTGAAATTCCAGGCGCCATCCGCCTCGCTCTGGGCAGCAAAAAATTTGATGGCTATATTGCGTTGGGCTGTGTCATCCGTGGTGAAACCACGCATTATGATTATGTATGTGGCGAAAGCGCACGTGGTCTAATGGATTTATCGCTCGAACATAATGCCGCCATCGGTTACGGTATTCTCACGGTAGAAAACAAAGAGCAGGCACATGCACGTGCGGATGTCGATAAAGGCAATAAAGGCAAAGACGCAGCCGCTGCATGCCTGCGTATGATTGAGCTCAAACAACAATTTGGATGCAACGAATGAGCCTGAATCCTTCCTTACAGAAAAAATCTGCTGCACGTATGGCTGCCGCCCAATGCTTATATCGGGGTGTGATGAATGATACTAAAGCACCGCCAGTTGCCTCGCAGGTTACAGCTCTGAAGGCACAACTCAAGAATAACCGCAATGAGCAAAAACTGTTAGTAGGCGCACCTATAGAACCGAACTATACATTATTGGAAGCCATTCTTTCCGGTGTTGATGAATGGAAAGAAAAAATTGATGAGCGCCTCAATACTACACTCACCGATGAATGGACACGTGAACGCATGAGCCCCCTGCTCATTGCTATTTTACAATGTGCTATTTTCGAATTGTTTTTCCATAAAGACAATAAGCCCGGCATCATTATTGATGAATATACGCGCCTTACGCGTAGCTTCTTGGAAGATGGCGATGTGAACTTTGTATATGGCGCACTTTCTGGACTTTCCAAGCAGTATCATGGATGAGTTTGGCCTCATTCATAAATACTTTTCTCCACTGGCACGCGACTTTTCTGGCAGTTTGAATCTTACTGATGATGCAGCGCTAATCGATGTGCCTGATGGCCATCAGCTTGTCGTCACCAAAGATGCTATTTGTGAAGGCATTCATTTTTTCGAAGGCGAAGATGCTGCACTGATTGCCAAGAAACTGTTGCGCACCAACCTTTCTGATCTCGCGGCTAAAGGAGCCACGCCACACTGCTATTTCCTTGCAGGCATGCTTCCCAAAGGCACAAATGAAGAATGGGTAGCACGTTTTGCTGCAGGTCTAGATGAGGATCAAAAAACGTATGGTATTCAGCTGGTAGGCGGAGACACCACCTCTACGAAACACGGACTCGGCCTTTCGCTCACCGCCATAGGCACAGTCCCCAAAGGGGCAGCTCTTCTTCGAAATGGCGCGAAGGTTAGTGATGATATTTATGTGTCTGGCACTATCGGCGATGGAGCGTTAGGGCTTCTTTCATTGCAAAAGAAAATCGAGAACGATGCATATCTGAAGCAGCGTTACCACCTGCCTGAACCACAGCTGGATCTCGGGCTTAAATTGCGAGGCCTTGCCAGTAGCTGTATGGATATCTCCGATGGGCTGGTGCAGGATATGGGGCATATTTGCCGTGCATCAAATGTGGGGGCGGTCTTGCAACATGGCTTTGTTCCGCTTTCAGAATCCGCTGCGCGCTGCGTGAAAGATGATGCCACCTTGTGGGAAGTGGTACTTACTGGCGGTGATGATTACGAATTATTATTCACCGCTTCTAAAGAGAAATCATCGACACTTTCTGCATTACCAGTTACTAAAATTGGTGAAGTGGTCGAGGAAAAAAACGTGCGCGTCTTAGATGAGAATGGCAAAGAAGTCACACTGAAACAACAAGGTTTCAGACACTTCGACCAGTAACAGGTGTACAAAATTCTGCTTCACGACGATGCCTCTCCAGCAAATCTGCTACCTTTCCGGAATGTGGCACTGAAGTTTTAACACCCGTTATTTCGTGCACACTATCTATCACACTACGGATCGCTTGCCCCATCACCTTTAGTGCCTGCTGCTCATCTGTTTTCGCTTCAAGCTTATCGAACTGCTCGCTTAAGATACCCCCCATATACCATTCTACAGAATGCACCACGTCATCAACGAAACCTGGTTGGGATTTTTTTACCAAATAAGGAGCGAGTTGTTCCATCGTTTCCGCGGCAGTATCTTTAAGAGAGCTCTCAAGGCCTGGCAGGGCGATGGTCAACTTTCTTTGCGCCAACTCCACAACCCGCTGTTGCAGCTCTGGCGTCTCAGGCGTCTCTTTGGGCTCCACATCATGTATAATTCGGCTTACCATAGCGTTATTATACGCCAAATGAGCCCTTCATTATGTGACAGTTCGATGATATTAGGCGGCCTCAAGCTTGGCAAATTGCATCTGGCGATAAGACAGCGCTTCTGATATATGCTGTTGATTTATATCGTTATTACCCTCCAGATCGGCAATAGTACGCGCCACACGCAATACCCTTGTATAGCCGCGCATGGAGAGTTTCAACGTAGCAGTGGCCTGTTCGAGCAGTGCCTTCCCTTTAGCGTCCGGCACCACGATTTCATGCAGATTATCGCCCGATAGCTCGGTATTCGTGCGCAGTGGTAAACCCAGCTCCTGATAACGTGCTTTTTGCTTCTGTCGTGCTGACGCCACACGCGCAGCAACCATTTCGCTGCTTTCCCCCTGCTCCTGATTCAGCATATCAAGCGTTGGCACTTCCGGCACATCGATCACCATATCAAAGCGATCAAGCAATGGGCCAGAAACCTTCCCCTGATAATCCTGCGCACAGCGCGGTGCTTTGTTGCAGGCACGTTCCGCATCTCCCAGATAGCCACAACGGCATGGGTTCATCGCCGCAAGCAGCTGGAAACGCGCCGGATAGGTCACATGCGCTTGCGCACGCGCCACAGTAATCTTTCCATTCTCCAGCGGCTGACGAAGCGATTCTAAAACGGCGCGCGGAAATTCTGGCAACTCATCCAGAAACAATACGCCATGGTGCGCCAGCGAGATTTCACCGGGCAATGCGCGCCTTCCTCCACCGGTCATCGCCGCTTGCGAGGCCGAGTGATGCGGGTCACGGAATGGCCTTCTACGGCTCAAACGCCCGCCTTCCAGCTTACCTGCAATGGAGGCAATCATGCTCGATTCCAACACTTCCTTCGCATCCATGGGAGGTAAAATGCCTGGCAAGCACGACGCTAACATGGATTTACCTGCCCCTGGCGGGCCAACCATCAACAGGTTATGGCCACCAGCAGCCGCTACTTCCAGCGCACGACGCGCTGTGTGTTGGCCACGCAGCTCGCGCATATCTGTTGCCCTCAATGTATCTGTCTCTGTATCACAGCCTGGGGTGCTGAGTACTTGTGTGCCTTTAAAATGATTGATGAGCGCAAGTAGTGACGAAGGCGCAAGAATGGTATCCAGCCCTGACCATGCCGCTTCTGAACCGCATGACTCAGGGCAAATAACACCACCCTCTTTTTGTAGCGCATGCATCGCGGTCGGTAACACACCGGCAACAGGCAGAATGCTGCCATCAAGCGAGAGCTCACCCAGCGCAATATATGGCTCAATTTCATCTTGCGGCAGCACGCCCATACTGATCAGCAGACCTATGGCAATTGGCAGGTCAAAGTGGCTTCCTTCTTTGACAATATCAGCTGGCGATAAATTAATGATAATACGCTTAGCCGGAAGCGAAAGCCCTAGCGAATGAATCGCCGCGCGCACACGTTCCTTGGACTCACCAACAGCTTTATCCGGCAAGCCCACAATAGTGACCGAGGGCAGACCAGTGACGGTTTGCACCTGCACATCAATCGGAATGGCCTCAACACCTTCGAATGTTATCGTTGAAACATGTGCAACCATGTGCGCGTTCCTTCGCGTTTAGTCTATGGCTTAACGCCTACAGAAGCCAACATATGGCATGTTTTGGCCAGTGGCAAGCCGATGACGTTGGAGTAGCTGCCACGAATCCAGGGAATAAAGCCTTCTGCACACCCCTGAATAGCATAACCCCCTGCTTTGCCTTGCCATTCACCTGATTCTATATAGTGTTCGATCTCTATCGGAGTAAGCCTGCGAAAATTCACCACCGTTTCTTCCCGATGTTCTTTCAGCTTCCCACCAGCGATAATGCACACTGCTGTATGCACGCGGTGCCTGCGCCCGGAGAGTAATTGCAAGCACTCTCTTGCCGTTTGCTCATCTTCTGCTTTTGGTAAAATGCGCCTTCCACATACCACTACCGTATCGGCTGCCAGCACCACGGCATCAGGTTTCCGACTGGCGATCGTTTGTGCTTTTTCGCGAGCCACACGCTCAACATAGCGAGTCGGTAGTTCTTTTTTATGGGGTGTTTCATCAATATCCGCAGGGATTATTTCATCAGCCACAATACCCATCTGTGTAAGCAGCGCACTACGGCGCGGGGATGCGGAAGCGAGAATGAAATGCGGGGGCATAAATGTAGATCCAAAATTCACTAGGCTGAGACAGATGCGAAGGATTTTTAGAACCGGCACGCAGCGTATGCTTTAATACGTGAGTACCGGAAGCGCAAAAGGCCAAGCAAGCCGGCCAGCATCGTGGATTTATTTTTCGCGGAATTTGATGCGACCTTTGGTCAGATCATAAGGTGTCATCTCAACGATCACCTTATCGCCCGCCAATACGCGAATGCGGTTTTTACGCATTTTTCCAGACGTGTGGGCAATCACGATATGCTCGTTTTCGAGTTGCACGCGGAACGTCGCGTTGGGCAACAGCTCAACGACCACACCAGGAAATTCTAATAGTTCTTCTTTAGCCATATTTATCCTTTATTTTGGGCTTTATAGCATAGTTTATACGGAGCGCAAGCGGCCATCACTGCTTGATATGCAAAACACATAGCAGGGTAAATAAGCGCCGGGAAGTCTGATGGTCGATAGAAATCTTACCTTCCAGCATTTCCCTAAGCTTTTCTGAGCCTTCGTTATGCACCCCTCGACGCCCCATATCCACCGCTTCCAGCTTGGATGGGGTAGCGTTTTTCAACGCCTCATAATAGCTCTCACAGATCAGGAAATAGTCCCGGATAATGCTGCGCAAAGGGGATACAGACATGGTTACGTGGCTGTTTTGGCCTTCTTTAGGGGAATGGACATCAAACACCAGCCGTCCCTCCTCTATGCTCAGATGCACATCATAAGGACCGCACTCCATCTCAGCCGGGGCAAACGTGTTTTCGCCCAGCAAATCAGCAATAGCCACACCACGCTCATGCTCCACCTCTTCTGAGAGGTGTTTGATACTACTTTCATCAAGGGTGAGTTTGGCGATAGATTCAGTCACTATTTGTCAAAACCTAACGCATCATCTATTGGCATCAAGCCGCCTCGTTCTTATCAAGTACATTGGCCGGCTTTTTCTCGGAAATACGCTCAATCTGCGCACCACATCCCGATAGTTTTTCTTCCAGCCGTTCGTAACCACGGTCTAAATGATACACACGGTGAATAATGGTTTCTCCTTTAGCAGCAAGCGCGGCAATCACCAACGACACCGAAGCACGCAAGTCCGTAGCCATTACCTCTGCCCCACGCAATTCCTGCTCGCCACGGATCAGCGCGGACGCCCCATGCACAGTAATGTTCGCACCCATGCGTGAAAGCTCCGGCACGTGCATATAGCGATTTTCGAAAATATTCTCCGTGATCATCGAAGCACCTTCTGCCACTGCCAGCAGCGACATCATTTGCGCTTGCATATCGGTCGGAAAGCCTGGGTAAGGCTGCGTCATAATATCTACGCCCTGAATATGTTCCTGGCTGCGACGCACGCGAAGACCGTTAGCTGTTTCGCTAATCTCGATGCCTGCTTCTTCAAATTTTTCAATCACAGAATCAAGTAAATCCACGCGGGCACCAATCAGCTCTACATCACCACCAGTGATCGCCGCAGCTGCTGCGTAGCTACCCGTTTCAATACGGTCTGCCACCACCGCATGCTGGCAACCCTGTAGTGTTTCTATTCCGGTAATAGTAATTGTATCCGTGCCAATACCTTCTATTTTCGCGCCCATTTTTTCCAGGCACTGTGCAAGGTCACACACTTCCGGCTCGCGCGCCGCATTACGCAATGTGGTTTTACCTTCCGCAAGACACGCAGCCATCAGGATATTTTCTGTGGCGCCTACGGATACTTTTTCAAAATGTATATCGGCACCTTTCAGCTTTCCATCCACTCGCGCATGGATATACCCATCCTGCAAATCAATAACTGCGCCCATGGCTTCAAGCGCCTTGAGATGCAGGTCAATCGGACGTGTGCCAATAGCGCACCCCCCCGGCAGCGATACTTTAGCGGCACCAAAACGCGCAAGCAATGGCCCCAAAACCAACACAGAGGCACGCATGGTGCGCACCAGTTCGTACGGAGCGGTAAGATTATTCACGTTAGATGCATTCATGGAAAGTTTACGGCCGCCTATAGTGTCGCCGTCACCATTCATGCTCAGCGCTACGCCATGCTGCGCCAGCAAATTCGCCATGGTGATAATATCTGCAAGATATGGCACATTTGAGAGCGTCACGATTTCATCCGTCAGCAGGCTCGCTGCCATAAGCGGCAACGCAGCATTCTTGGCGCCGGAAATAGGAATCGATCCCTTTAGTGGCGTGCCACCTATGATACGAATTTTATCCATTCTCACCCATCAATACTTTTACATAAAACTTAGTGCACGCATGATGGCCGGTATTGCCCAGCGGCATACCGATAGATTCGAACCCTTCCTTGCGATACAACGCACCAGCCGCATCCATCTTATCGATGGTCTCTACATAGCAACGTTGATATTCCTGCTCACGTGCAAATGCGACGCACATATCAAGCAACCTTTTACCAATACCGCGGCCACGATAGTCAGAAAGAATATAAAATTTTTGTAGTTCACCAATATTCTGATACGTACCGCGTAGTGGAGCAACACCACAGCCACCAACCACTTTACCATCACATTCCACCACATAGTAAATGCTACGCGCGTGGCTGTAGGCCTCAGTCATAGCATCAACTTCGGGGTCGTGAATAGCAAAGCCCTCTTCCGTGCACCCATGTTCGGTAAGCACTTCACGGATCAGCGATGCCACCTGCGAATCATCCGCTTGCGTAATAGGACGCAACGTCACATCATCAAACGTAATGGATTGTGCAGGCGTTGCCATCTATGCAACCTTATCTTCTACTTTGGGCAGCGTTACGCCCGTTTGTTTTTGATACTTACCTTTGCGATCACCATAAGATGTGCTGCATACAGAATCACCTTTCAGGAAAAGAAACTGACATGCTCCTTCATTGGCATAAATTTTTGCAGGCAGTGGGGTAGTGTTTGAAAATTCAAGCGTCACATGCCCTTCCCACTCTGGTTCCAGCGGTGTCACATTCACAATAATACCACAACGTGCATAGGTGGATTTACCTACACACACCACCAACACATCGCGGGGAATGCGGAAATATTCGACCGTACGTGCCAGCGCAAAACTATTTGGCGGAATAATGCACACAGGACCTTTGCGATCTACAAACCCCTTTGGCGAGAAATCCTTGGGATCAACAATAGCAGAATCCACGTTGGTGAATATCTTGAATTCGTCTGATACGCGTGCATCATAACCATAGGAAGACACACCGTAAGAAATCACCCCCTCACGGTTAAGGCTTTCTACAAACGGTTCAATCATTCCTTCTTTTGCCTGGTCGCGAATCCAGCTATCTGGCATGATGCCCATGGCGATTCCTCTCTATAATTTTTTGGATGCTTTGTTCTATCCGACTTACGCGAAAAACCAAAGTAAAAATGGGCATGTTGTGCATTGCCTTTGCACAAATTCTACGCTAATCTTGCCTCAATCGTAAAAAAAGCATATTTTATGAATAAAAAACAACATTTTATACTGTTTCTACCCGCTATCCTCCTGCTTAGTGCATGTGAGCCAAAAATAGACAATCGTGGCTATGTCAATGCGGATGCCTGGCAGGAAGCCATTACGGTGGGCTCCACTTCCAGAGAAGAAATACTCGCCAGATTCGGTTCTCCCTCGGTGCAGTCAAGCTTTGGGGATGAAACCTGGTATTACATAAGTGCCCGCAAAGAGACTACTGCCTTCTTCAAACCAGACCTTGCCGAACAGCAGGTTGTACGGTTGGTATTTGATGAAAATGGCTTGGTAAGCAGTGTTGAAAGCTACGATAAAGAAAACTCGCAAGACTTTGATCTAGCCACACGCGTAACCCCCACAGAGGGCCACAAGCTCACCTTTATCGAACAGCTTATCGGAAATATCGGTCGCTTCAATCGACCCGGGGGATCGGGCGCAAGCAGCGCTGCTCCCGGCCGTCAACCCGGCAGTGGTGGCTTATAACTTAATCAGCTCTGGGTCTGTTGGCTCGCTAACGTGCAGCACATCATAATCTACCACACAATCACCGCCGCTGCGAATTGCTGAGGCCTTATCTTTCCACAAGCTAAACTGTAGAATTTCCCAGCGATCAGCATCAAGCGCGAGCACGTGTCTATATAAGTCCGGATTATCTGCCAACTTGGCCTGTTCGGCCTTTTCATGCTCCAGATAGTCTTCCAGCTTTCCTTCCTGCGGAATCACATCTATCTCGCGGCACGCATAACCGGGCACTACGTTTTGATTCCCATCTACCGCGCTTAGCACATACCAGCTACGCACGCGGTGACGGTTAAAGGTTTCGACCACCCCATGAAACAACTCATCCATCAGGAAGTTACGAGCTTCCCCTGCATCTTTCCATATATAAAATGGCGCATAAATGCGCTCAGAAGCATTGAAAAGAAAAGACTTATGCACCAGCCCTTTATGGGTATCGAATAACCCACGGCGAGCGGCTACACGTTGTGTAATCAGCTCCGAATCATAGTTCGGTGGTAAATGAATAGAATATTGCATTGCTAACATAGTAGCGGGTTTTAAGCCTGAGACGCGCCAAATGCAAGAACCATTCTTCTATAATTGACTCTGCCTCACAGCTCTCGTAGGCTACCGCCTCACTTTCCACACCCCCATGTAACAGAAAAGTCCGACCACATGACACGTTCTCAAACTCTCTTATCGCGTTTCAGCCACTATATTATTTCCAATCCATGGAAAATGATTTTGCTTTCAATACTCGCAGTCATGGCCATAACCGCAGGAGCTAAGAACTTAGAGTTTGATAATAATTACCGTGTGTTTTTCTCTGGTGACAACCCCGATCTCGCCGCGTTCGAGAAAATCGAAAAAGTCTTTAGCAAAACCGACAATATTTTATACACAATCAAACCTAAATCTGGAGACGTGTTCCAGCCAAAAGTGCTTCGACTTGTGCAGGAAATGACGAAAGAAAGCTGGCAACTGCCTTTTGCTCAGCGCGTAGATTCCATCACCAATTATCAGCACACATTCGCACAAGGAGATGATCTTACCGTAATCGATCTGGTAGAAAAAGATCCGGAAAGCTACCTGCCGGGTGAGTTAGCACTTAGAAAACAAATCGCCCTGAATGAACCCACCCTGGCAGGAAAGCTAATCAGCAAAGATGGCAACGCCACAGGCATCAACATCATTACCAATATGCCACGCAAGGAAATGACCGAAGTGCCAGAAGCCGCAGCAGCAGCGCGGGCGCTACTCATTAAATACCGCGAGAAATACCCAGAAATTGAGATCGTGCCGTCCGGCATGGTGTTTATGAATAATGCCTTCATGGAAGCCTCCATGCACGATATGATGACACTAATACCTATCATGTATCTTGTGCTGTTGCTCACCATGATTGTCCTACTGCGAAGCTGGGCGGCTACCTTTGGCACGCTGTTGGTTATCATGTTCTCTGCCATGGTTGCGATGGGATTTGGCGGTTGGATTGGTTATCCAATGACACCTCCCGCCTCTTCTGTTCCCACTATCGTACTCACACTCGCTATCGCCGACAGTATTCACATTATTGTGTCCATGCAGGCGGCCATGCGAGCAGGCATGGATAAACACGCTGCTATCGTCGAAAGCTTGCGCATCAATATGCAGCCCGTGTTTCTGACCAGCCTTACCACCATCATCGGGTTTCTTGCGCTTAATTTATCAGAGGCTCCGCCGTTCTGGCATTTAGGGAATATGACAGCATTCGGTATTGGCGCAGCATTTCTTCTTTCCATCATCCTATTACCTGCTGTGCTTACATTGCTTCCTATCAAAGTAAAGCCACGCCAAAAAGATGAAATCACCGGCATGGATAAGCTGAGTAATTTTATTACCGGCCATTACAAAAAATGCCTGATAGTGAGTCTTGCGATAATCATCGGACTTGGTTCCATGATGAGCCGCATTGAAGTGAATGATCAGTTCGTCCAATATTTTGATGACAGCATTCCGTTCCGTGCCAATGCGGAATACACCATGAAAAACCTCAGCGGCCTTTATGTCGTGGAATATACCATGGAATCAAAAGGCCCTGCCGGAGTAAGTCAGCCGGAATATTTAAAGCATCTCGACAAATATACTGAATGGTTACGCACACAACCGGAAGTCGACCATGTGTTTTCCATGTCCGACATCTTTAAACGCCTGAACATGAACATGCATGGCGATGATCCCAAGTGGTATCGCATTCCTGACGCGGCGGATATGGCTGCACAATATTTACTGCTTTATGAGTTCAGCCTGCCATACGGGCTGGATCTTAATGATCGCATCAATATTGATAAATCCGCCACGCGTGTCACCGTAACCATTAAAGATGCTTCTACAAAGGAAATCAGAGCCTTTAAGGAACGGACAGAAAACTGGCTGGTGGAGAATACGCCTGATTATATGCATGCACTAGCCAGCGGCCCTACGGTGATGTTCTCCTATATCAGCGATCGTAATATTAACGCCATGACGTCCGGCAACCTCATATCACTGATACTAATTTCTTTTGTAATCATGATAGCGCTTCGCAGTTTCCGCACCGGACTTATCAGCCTAATCCCGAACCTTACACCCATCGCCATTGGTTATGGAATCTGGGGCCTGTTCATTGGACAAATCAACATGGCCGTTGCCATGGCTGCTGCGGTGAGCCTGGGTATTATTGTCGATGACACAGTGCACTTCTTAAGCAAATATCTGCGTGCGCGGCGTGAAAAGGGGCTAATGGGCAAAGAGGCCGTTGCGTATGCCTTCCATAATGTAGGGCTAGCCTTGATCGTTACCTCTGTCATTCTGGTCTTCGGCTTCTCGATTCTTACGCAATCTACCTTCCAGGTGAACAGCCATATGGGCCTACTCACCGCCATTGTGATCGCCAGTGCGCTGTTTGCAGATTTCTTTCTACTTGCACCACTAATGGTTTGGTTAGATAAAAAACAAAAACCTGCTAATAATGTAAGCAGTGCTGAAAAAGGAGCATAAGATGAATCTCAAAACACTATCCGTAGCTACATTAATCACCACGTGCTTAGCGACTACTGCTCATGCGGAGCGTAGCAAGGAAGAGCTGCTAGCACTTGGCAAAGCAGAGCTGGTGGGTGAGGAAATTGCTATTGAGCTTGATGACCGAGATATTGGCTTTGGTGACCAGCGCTCTGAGATGCACATGATTTTAAGAAATGCTTACGGCGAAGAAACCCGCCGCACCATGCGGTCGCGCACCTTAGAACGACCAGCGCGTGATGTTGGCGATAAATCGCTTATCATTTTTGATAATCCGCGCGATGTTAAAGGCACGGCACTTCTTTCTTACGCAGAAATTCTCACGCAGGATGATCAATGGTTATTCTTGCCCAGCCTGAAGCGTGTAAAACGTATTTCTTCGAATAATAAATCTGGCCCGTTTATGGGTAGTGAGTTTGCTTACGAAGACATTACCGGCAACGAAATCGGTAAATATAGCTGGAAATATTTAGGCCTTGAGGCATGCCCTAACCTGCCATCGCTTGAGTGTTTCAAGTTAGCGTCATATCCTAAATACGAGCATTCGGGCTACACCAAGCGCATTTCATGGGTTGATACACAGGAGTTCCGCCCTCAACAAACCGATTACTATGACCGCAAAGATGAGCTGATGAAAACACAGACATTTGACAGCTATAAACAATATCTGGGAAAATACTGGCGGGCGGATAAGTGGTCGATCGTAAACCACCAGACAGACAAACGGACTGATCTCGAATTCAAGTCTTATGAATTTAACACTGGACTGACAGATGATGACTTCAACCAAGCTGTACTTAAGCGCATTAAGTAGCTTTCTCATTGGTGCCACGAGCTATGCCAGCATGGTAAGTGCTGGTGAGTTCACGGGCTATGTGGCGCTCGAACACCGGCAGTTTTTTCATAAAGATTCCTACGCTGGCCAAAAATTTGGCTCCACACCCAGCGTCATAGTAGAGCCGGAATATTACCACGTTAGTGACGATGAAAAAAATACCTACACCGCTCGTGTGTTTATCCATCTCGATCCGAGCGATGATGAGCGCACCCATTACGATATTCGCCAGCTTGATTGGGTTCGCGCAGATGATGACTGGGAAATACGCGCCGGAATCAGCAAAGTCTATTGGGGCGTAACCGAGTCACGCCATCTGGTCGATATCATCAATCAAGTCGATGGTGTGGAAGATATCGACGACGAAGACCGACTCGGGCAGCCCATGGTTCAGCTCGCCACTTTTCAGGATTGGGGCACATTGCGGTTCTTCTACCTACCCTATTTCCGTGAGCGCACCTTCCCTGGACGCGCGGGACGTCTGCGCGGGCCTTTAGTAGTAGATACGGATCAGGCGCGTTATGCTAACGGTGCCAAAGAATGGCATCCCGATATGGCGCTGCGCTATCAACACACCATAGACGCGTGGGATGTCGGGCTAGCGCATTTCCATGGCACCAGCCGCGAACCGGTGTTGCGTATAGAAAATGGTGTGCTGGTTCCATTTTACGAGATCATCGACCAATCCAGTCTTGATGTACAATACACCACCGGCTCCTGGCTGTGGAAGTTGGAAGCCATTGGCCGCGCTGGTCAGGGGGATTATTTTGGGGCGGCCACGGGCGGTTTTGAATACACGTTTTATGGTGTGAATGACGCGCATGATTTAGGCATATTACTGGAGTATCACCGTGATGGGCGCGATCATCGTGCACCTGGCACTAATATGGATAATGATGTATTTGCCGGCTTCCGTTATACATTCAACGATGTAAGCGACACGGAATTGCTCGCCGGCATCACCGCGGATACCAACCATGCCAGCCAGTTTGTTGTGCTAGAGGCTTCACACCGCATCAACACCAATTGGAAAGCAGAGATCGATGCGCGGTTTTTTGTAAATCAGGATGCCGAAAGCCCTGCTAAGCCATTGGATCAGGATGATTTTGCGCAATTCAGATTATCGCGCTACTTTTAAAGCATTGTTTCTTTACATTGTCCGTTCTAGGCTCCTACACAATTATAAAAAAATCATCGGGAGGTTTTATGAAAACACTATCACTGGCAACTGCCATAATGTTTGCAACCACATCTGCCTACGCTAACAGCGCCACCATTGAAGATGCGCTCAAGAGCCGTGAAGATTTATCCATGTTTTATCAGGCGCTAATGAATAGCGGCGTGGCGGAAGAGCTGGAAAGCGGTAGCTCATACACTGTATTTGCACCAACCAACGAAGCATTTGAAAAGAAATTTTCTAAAGAAAAATACCCGTGCTTCTATTCACCGGAGTGCAAAGCAGAAGTGGCGGATATTGTGCGCAATCATATCGTGAAAGGAAATTACTATATTTCCGACGCACGCGGTGCGCTGCCTAACCTTGATCGTAAATTCATCAATGTAAGCGAATCCAGCCGCAACACTTATTATGTGGCAGGTAAACATGTGGAAACGACGCACACGCTGGTGGGCGGCACACTATATGAAATTGACGGGGTGATTGCTGATGACCTCGAATTGCTTCGCCTTGAGTCGCGTCGTGTAAATTCAGACAAACCCATGAAGAGTATGGCTGAATTTGAAGATAACACTGAAGAGAACACAACCGAAGCTGAGGACATTGCTGAAAAAGAAGAAAGCGCACCGGCCACTTTTGCTCCGGCTAGATAGGCTTTTCCTCGCTGATTTTTCTCTCCTTCCCCTGCAAACGTTTTTGGGGTATTGGTGGTCTGCACCAATAAAGGAGTATGCATATGAATTGGCTTAGAAATTTCTTCAAGCGTCTCTTCACCAAAAAATCAGCATGGGACGGCTATAACTATGGAAAACCCAGCACAGAAGGTGATGATTTCCGCAGGATGAATGACGTATAAACCCTGCAATGCCATCTACTGAACTGATTTATAATAGCTGGTACGTCGCTGCACCTTCTGGAAAGGTAGCGCGTGCGAGTATGTTCCCTGTCACATTGTTAGGGCAACAACTGCTGTTGGTGCGCGATAATAACGGCACAGTCAGTGCCCTGCGTGATTTCTGTCCGCATCGTGGTATACCGCTACGTTACGGACGTTATGACGGAAGCGAAATTGAGTGTTGCTATCATGGATGGTGTTTTGCCAGTAATGGGCAATGCACCAAAATTCCATCACTTACCGATGATGACAAGGTAGATATCTCGCGCGTGAAAGCTGCAAGTTTCCCCTGCCGTGAAGAAAATGGTGTGATCTGGGTATATGTGTTAGCCCCCAAAACTCGTACACCAGAAACCCTACCGGATTTACCGGAGCTACCCGGGCCTGAGAACAAACCATTTTACTGGGTGGATTCCGTCAATATGCCATGCAATATTGATCATGCGGTGATCGGGTTGATGGATCCATCACACGGCCCATACGTCCATGCATCATGGTGGTGGCGCTCGCAGCGCTCCATGCATGTGAAACAGAAACAATTTGCCCCAACCAAGCTGGGCTTTAGAATGGTGGCACACAAGCCATCCTCCAATTCCCGCGCTTATAAAATTCTAGGTGGTGAACCCGTCACAGAAATTGCATTCCAGCTACCATCACTTCGTACAGAACATATCACCATCGGCAACAACCACATTGTATTGCTTACCGCACTCACCCCTACTGATGAAGGCAGCACTACACTGCATCAATTTATTTTTACAAATATTAGATTTGTCAAAATGTTGCTGCCTATTCTTAAACCGTTTGGCAAGGCGTTCATCCAACAAGATGTGCGCATTGTGGAAAAACAACAGGAAGGTTTGCGCGGTGAGCATCCCGCATTAATGTTGCTCGGTGATGCAGACCAACAAGCATTGTGGTATCACAAAATCAAACGCGAATATCTGCAATCACAGGCACAGAATGTGGCATTTGAAAACCCGCTTAAAGAAAAACTGCTGAGGTGGCGTAGCTAATTTACGCCACAATAATGGTTTTAGTATTTACAAATTCATGCAAGCCAAATAAGGCCAGCTCGCGCCCATAGCCACTTTCTTTGATGCCGCCAAATGGCAGTCGTGGGTCGGAGCGTACCATCATATTCACAAAACACAGGCCGGAATCTACACGCGTACGCGCAATGTTTTCGGCGCGTTCAATGTCGGTGGAGAATACTGCACCACCTAATCCGAACGGTGTATCATTAGCCACCGCAATCGCCTCTTCTTCATCTTTCACCGGAATGATAACGGCCACAGGGCCAAACATTTCCTCTTCGTATGCGGGCATACCTTTTTTTACGTCACTTAGAATCGTCGCCGGATAAAAAGCACTATCACCACCCGGGTTTTTGCCACCCATCACCAGTTTTGCACCGGCCTTCACACTGCGTTCCACCTGGCCATGCAACTCGTCACGTAGATCGGCTCGCGCCATTGGCCCCATAGTGGTTTGTGCATCTGCCGGATTTCCCTGCACTGCTTTGCTGAATATTTCTGCAATGCCTTGTTCAAAACGTTCTTTGTGTTTTTCCACTACGATCATCCGCTTTGCTGATACGCAGGATTGCCCGCAATTATTCAGGCGGCTCGTACCGCACGTATTAATTGCATGTTCAATGTCACAATCTTCCAGTATCAGGTAGGGGTCGCTACCCCCAAGTTCCAGCACCGTTTTTTTCAAATATTTTCCGGCAGCGGCGGCCACTGCCTTCCCTGCTGGCGTGCTCCCCGTAAGCGTCACCGCACAAATACGCGGATCGGCAATCAGTGGTTCCACCCGTTTTGCAGGTATAAGCAACGTCTTAAATATATGCTCAGGCAACCCAGCTTCTTTGAAAATGGACTCAATGGCCAACGCACAGCCCGGCACGTTGGCAGCATGTTTAAGCAGGCAACCATTACCTGCAACCAGCGTGGGAACGGCATAGCGCAACGCCTGCCAGAAAGGAAAATTCCACGGCATAATACCAAGCACAAGCCCCATGGGCTGAAAGGTCACATAGCTTTTTTGATATTGTGTTTCAACTGGCCTATCGGCAAGAAATGCCTCACCATTCTGCGCATAATACGTCGCACCACTCGCACATTTTTCTACCTCAGCAACCGATTCCTTAAATGGCTTGCCCATTTCTTCAGTGATGATGGCAGCATATTTTTCCTTATTGGCCAGAATCACTTCTGCTACCTTATGCATTGCTGCTGCACGTTCAGCTACAGGCACATGCCTCCACTCCAAATAACTCTCATGCGCATGCGCTAGCGCATTTTCCACTTCATCTTCAGTATGGATAGGGTATTCTTTGATTATCTCGCCAGTGGCGGGATTGATACTTACTTGGGTGGTCATATTTTTTCCTTTGCTTACGCCTCTATTATGTACGTTGCAAAGGTAAAAACGCTGTTAATAGCCGTCACCTAAACCAATACTTTCCCAAGAGTCGGAAGCATCAGAAGAGGCCAGAGCAAAACGGCAATATGAGAAGCCTTCGTTCCATCCTTGCTTATACTGATCGTTACTCGCAAGCTCGGGGCGCTTTTTGAAACCAAAGGCAATTTTATAGCGCCAATCACCTTGCGCCGACATACCGGAGTCACAACCATCTTCCCAGCCAAGCTGGTATTCAGGCGTACCGGAAGGATCCACCATCTGCATCATCATAGGACGACAACCGCCTAGCGCTATTACTAAGCCAAGCGCCGCAATGATTGGTTTTATATGTCTGTTACTTATTACCATGTCCCTATTATACCTTTTTTAGATCTATTTGGCAAAAGCTCTACCTTCCGAGCCCGCCCCCTGCTTCTTTATCCTGATTTCTGCGATCTTCTATTCGTTGCGCTGCGCTTCTTTTTCTAGGCGGTACTACTATCTCAGGCGGCTCATCAGATTTTTCTGTTTTAACTTCAACCACCTTATCTGCCAACCCTTGTTCCTGCCCTAATGCCTTTTTAATCGCGGCTTCCAGCACCCGTAATGTATCCGCAGGGTCTTGCCCTGGCTTAGCATCAATCACAAAAGGTTTACTGGAAAGCTGAATATCCAGATTATCCTGCACCCCATCCGGGTGTTTTTGCATCCGCTCTGCAAGTTCTGACATTCTAGCAAAGTGTTTAGTATCCGGCTGATTTTTTACTCTTTCACTTGCCGGCTCAGTAATCTGCGCATAGCCTTGTCGTTTAAGTTCTGCATTCACATTGTCAATAACTGTGTCGATAGCCACTATTTCATTCTGTAATGTAGATATATCAGCTGGTGGACGCTCAGAGGTAATTCTGAAATAGAGAATGTTAGAGGAATCATCGGGATTTTTATCACCCCCCATGCTCATCACCTGCCATGCCTGATCTTTGGTGCCAAAGATATAATCATAGTGTTTTTCATGAGGCTCTGGTTCTGCATTGGGTAGCGCATCCTTAATGTCTTGCATTTGCGTCCTATCCAGAACATTTAGATGATAGGTCTGCATAAATTGTTGATCCGGATGGGAGTTTGAAACAATAAACTCACCCTTATCATCTACCAGTGCCAGCAGGTCCTTGTAGAATTTTTGCGCCCCGGCAAGACCGCACGGTTTACTATGGTAATCCGTATGCAAATAAGGATCCATAAACCCAACCACTGACGAAATATACATATCGCCAACATGGAGCTTAGCTCCTATTTCGTTACCATCTTTGTCCTTACCATCAAGCCATTGTTGTAGAGCTTCTCTACGCTTTTCATCACGCACATCCATATTAATGACTTTAATCTTACCACTTTCCACCATGCCACGAACATTCTTATAGTTCGTTTCTTCCAGCCAGCTATGCGGTGCTTTATCTGTGCCCTGCTCTTTCAGATAAGCACGCAAGGTTGCTTCCGTTTGTGGTTGATATTCTTCTTTATTGACGCCAAACGCATTGAAATACGAACGCTGCTCTTCTCTCAAAGCGGCAAGCTCTTCGGGTTTATCAGCCTTAAAGGTGCCTGCTACCTGTTCTGGGCGATGCATATATTCCATGTAAAGTGGAACGAACCTTTCTTTAAATTCAGCAGCTGTAGGACATTCTTTAACAAGCTCCAGTACCCTGTTCATTGCTTGTGTTTGATGCCAGTTTACATCAAACAACACCACGTGCTGATAAGGATCCCTTGTTGTGCTCTCTTTACCGGCAGTCGCTAGGATATCCAGGCTCTTAAGCCCGGCGATCCCGACAAATACATCATTCCCCTTGATCTTCCTGCGACCGATTTTATCCAGAAATTCTGAGGGGCCGAGCGCACTTTCATCAGGCCCATACATCAATGCGTTCTTGTTAATCAAAAAGGGCTTGCGAGCCACAAAATAGTCATCACCCGGTTTATAGGGTGTAGTTAATTCTTCAGGCAGTGGAGGGTATGTAGTCTTACTCGCCATGTACTGACTAATCCGATACAGTTAATTTATCTTAATTTGTAGCATAATAAGGTAAAGTTATTCTTTATGGTTAGATGACAATTGATCTATTAATCATTACAACGCTGTAACAATATTATCATTATATAACAATACTCTAGTATTCTGCGTGGAGAGATTTATAGTGGGTAGCATGCGCTAAAACGTCCTGCCTGCACACCAGCCAGGAAGGTTTCAGTATCATAATAGTCACAGGAAATGGCGGAAGCGGTGAGATTCGAACTCACGGTAGAGTTGCCCCTACGGCAGTTTTCAAGACTGCTGCCTTAAACCACTCGGCCACGCTTCCACATATAATCTCAGTATTTCTACTGAGTGGTTTTATTATCTGACGCTCAAACGCCGCGAAGGCTGGCACTAGGCCATGCTTCCGCATAAAGCTACGACAATAACTGTCGTGAGAAGAAATAGTGTCTTAGCCTAAGCAAACACAATCGTCTAGTACCAAGGAGGCTATTTTTGCACTTTTTTATGATGATCTGGCATATCTAAAAGGTTGATGCTACTCATAACTTGTATTAAAACGCTAGCAGGAGATTATCTGGAGCGCCATGCTAAAATCTATCGTTAAAGCTTTCACTGACCATCCGAAAGATATCGGTGAGAACTATTTTCAGCACCTAACCTTTACTATAAAGATGATGTTTCGCTTCATGTGGGTCGGTGCTGCCATGGTGATACACGGGTTACTTCCCTTCCTGTTTGAACATACTGGGAGCGAACAAATCACCAAGATGTACAAAATGATGAAGACTCGTACTCCGGAAAACCTTCAAGATCACTACCATATATAAAGCTGCCGCATGAAACGGCTGCTTTTTTTCGTCAATGATGCAGCATTTTTTGTTGCCGACAGCCTCCCTATTGCAATAGCTGCACGTGACGCCGGATTTGAGGTGCATATACTTGCACCACCCCATCCGCAATCTGAACAACGCTTTACGGAGGAGAGCCTTCAATTCCATTCCGTCCAGCTAAGCCGCAAAGGCATTAACCCTTTTGCTGAAACGCTGTTGTTGCTTAGGATTATTCATACGCTCAAACAAATACAGCCAGATATTATCCATAATATGACCATTAAACCTGTGATTTATGGTGGTCTAGCGGCACGCATTGCCAGTATCAACGCCATGAGCAGCACGATCACCGGTATGGGCTACATCATGAGCGCACGAGCCCTGAAAGCGAGCATACTGCGAACAATGGTGATGTCGCTTTATCCGCTGGCATTTGATCATCCGAATGCAAAAATCATTTTTCAGAACCCTGATGATCAGGATTTTTTTATCCGCAAGCATCTCGTTAAATCCGAACAAGCAATGCTGATACGTGGCGCAGGGGTTAACCTGGAAACCTTCTCGCCTTCACTCACTCCCCCTCCCCCTCCAATACGAGTTACATTAGTCGCCCGCTACATAGCTGATAAAGGAATCAGAGAGTTTATTACCGCAGCGCGTCTGCTGAAGCAGAAACGAGATGATATATGTTTTACATTAGTGGGCTCACCAGATGCGGGCAACCCGACCTCTCTTTCTTCCGGTGAAATTGATAAGGCCGTGGCAGAAGGTATCATAGAAAATTTAGGCCAGCGCGATGATATTGCCAGCATCTATCATAACACTCACATAGCCTGTCTACCTTCTTATCGTGAGGGTCTACCTAAATCCCTTATGGAAGCTGCTGCCTGTGGCTTGCCTATTGTTACGACCAATGTCGCAGGATGCAGAGAAGTAGTGGAGCATAATAAGAACGGGTTACTCGTTCCCGCACGGGATATAGATGCACTATCTACAGCGATCGAAACACTCGCCAACGATGAAGAAATACGTCTACGCATGGGAAAGTATAGTCGCCAAAAAGCCGAAAAAGAATTTTCACAAGCAGCTGTGGTGCAGGCAAACCTGAGCATGTATAAGTTGCTTCTATCATGACACAAAAAACATTATTATATGCCATTGGTTGCAAGCTGGACGCCGTTTACCGTACACGTATCGAAGCAAATAGCCTGGCCAAGCACATCGGTCTCACCTTATGGGACATCGGTGATTCTGCTCGCACTAGTGAAGAATCAGCTTACTCACACCATACCCATATCACCCTACCCATGCGCCATATGATTTGGCGTATTCTACCTAAAGCTCGCAACCTGTTGCTGCGTCATGGCAAATGGAAGATGGGTTTATTGTTAGGGCTTTTCTGGCTGATTCTACTACCCTTATCCATACGTGGGGCAGCGCCACAGAGTGACACGTCACAAACAAGCCCTGAAGCTTCTTCAAAAGATAGGGTCAAAAAATGCCTACGCAGGCTTGGACTGTATAATCATGGAAAATGCATTGCTTTTATTGTGCTGGTGTTGCGCCATTCCTTGACGCATTACGCCGCCTGGTTACGTGACCCCAAACCTTACGATATTATCAGCATTAAGGATGTGGATTGCCTGTTATTTGGCGTGCTTCTCAAACTGCAAACGGGCAGCAAACTAATCTATAACTGCTATGAATTTTCGGCACATACTATGCCGGAAATGCCGCGCTGGGCTTCGTGGTTTATCCTACGATATGAAAGAGGTCTTATCGATCAGGTTGATACTATCATTACCGTTACGCCTTCCATGGCCGATCAAATACGCATAGCTCACAAACTGTTCATACCAATTACATGGGTACCAAACGTGGATCCGTTACCAACAAGCTCTGCCCAACAAAAACACGATCTATTTGAACAGGCCAATGGGCGTATCATTTTTTATTATCAGGGGACCTTTTCTGCCGAACGTGGATTAGATGAGCTGATCTCAGCATGGCAACACGTAGATAGCACCAAAGCATGTCTGTTTTTGCGTGGGCCTGATGATCAGAACCAAAGAAAATACAAAACACAGGCCGAGCATTTAGGGCTTAACAATAATGCTGTATATTTTTTACCTCCTATCGCCGGTTCCACCAAAGAATCTTTGGAAGAAAGTCTAGGCTTTCTTCAAGCTATAGACGTGGGGCTAATTTTATATGACCCTGCCTGCGCCAATAATCTCAATGCATGTCCGCGCAAACTTAGTCATTACCTGCTGGCCGGACGGATGCTACTTTCTACGCCGATGCTGTATGTAAAATCGGTTATTGATGAAGCCAGCTGCGGCCTAACCTTATCAGCATTATCACCTGAAGCCATTGCTAAAGGAGTTGAACGTATTGTCGCTGATAAGGCCGTGCTGGCCCACTACAAAGAAAACGCCCTGCTTTATGCGAAAAATCAGTATCACTGGGAATATCACGAAAAGCACTACCTGGAAGCAGTGTTGCCTCGTGATTAATGATTGAGTTAGGCACGTATTGGCTGTATGCAGGCGTTGGTTGAATTTCTAACAGCACATTATGAATTTCATAGTCAGTAGTTTTTATTTCATCCTGATGTTTTGTTCAGGTGCTGCCGCATTGATTTATCAAGTTATTTGGCAGCGCGTGCTCAGTCAGGAAATCGGTATCGATAGTGCAGCCGTTGCGATCGTCGTGGCCGTATTTATGATGGGGCTTGGTTTCGGTTCGCTCTATGGCGGCCGCTTTACACGTAAATACCCCCACCTTCTGCCCGTTATTTATGCACTCATGGAAGTTGGCATTGGTGTATATGGATGGTTTGCCAATGACATCCTACGCGGTGGCAATCAATTAGCTGCCTCCATACTTGTACCTAATCTGCTGTTTGACTTTATCCTCAATCTCGGCCTGTTGATTGTACCGGTATTTATTATGGGTATGTCCACTCCCGTTATCATGGACATGCTCAAGCGCTCGCTTACCCATCTAGGCAGGCTCATTGGCGTATTTTATGGTGCCAATATATTAGGTGCTGCCACGGGTGCGTTAGTATGCGGCCTATATATGATTGAGATGTTTGGCCTTAATCAGTCTGTACAGTTCGCTGCTTATATCAATTTTGGCATCGCCGCCGTTGCCTTGCTGATTGCCCCGTTTTGGTATATGGCGCGCAAAGAAAAACTCTCTGCAGAATCGAGCGATACGCCTCTGCCAAAAATTGAGCGCCGCTATATTTATGCCGCATTGTGTTTTGGCTTTTCTACCTTAGCCGCGCAAATGATTCTGTTTAGGATCATGTTTTATCTCTACACACCTCTTCCTACCTTATTCCCTATCATCTTAGCGATATATCTTGCCATGATGGCAGTGGGTGAATATATCGCAGGCTATGCATGTGATAAATCACGTAGCAATCAGGCACTACAACGCATAGGCTATGTGTTATTCTTCGGAGCCATGATAAGCTTCGTTGCCGTACTTACCCTCCCTGTCGCAGAGATGGCGAGTGACGATTTCATGAAAGAATTTCGTCATATCTGGGTATATATCGTGGCGGCTATGGTGCCAGTCGCCTTTTTAGCAGGTTATCTGCCGTTGCTACTAAAAATCATCACGCGTGAACTAGGTGATGTCGCACCGAATTTCGGATTTGTGCTCGGCATATCAACCTTAGGTAACGTACTAGGCGTGTTCATTACCACGGTGCTGCTATTCGGTCTTATTGGCACTTGGGGCAGTTTATTGGTGCTTCTGCTTATTGTATTTGCCGGATGCATACTCATCAATGATGATGCTTATGCATACGCGCAAAAGATTATAAACACCCCTAAAGCCCGCCTACTTAGTACATTAAAAGAAACGCTACCAAGTCAGCCATGGCTTGTGTTTACGGCTGGCGCATTCCTGATGACCGCCAGCGCCCTACCTTATGGATTTTACAGCCAGCCATTCGGCAAGTATAAACCTTATGGTCACCTAGAAGGTAGAACCGGCGTAGTCACCGCCGTACCATTTACCAATGCACCAGAAAAATACACGTGGCTATTTGCCTCACGTCGTCACTCGGCACGTGCCAACTTAGTAGAGCCTAGCCCTATTTCTACTTGGGCGCTTACCCGTCTTATGGCTTTTGATCCTGAATACCGGCCACAACAAATTGCGCAGCTCGGTATTGGCGAAGGTATTTTCCATTACGCTTCGATGGCACTTCCCTTTATGAATAAAGTCGATGTAGTAGAAATTTCTCCTGAGGTAATATCGGCCTGGGAAGATTATACCACCCCAAGAGCGCTGGCTAAATCGTTCCGCCATCCTAAGGTCAACTTGCACGTAATGGACGGTAGGCGCTTCGTTCGCCACGCAGTTGCCAAAGGTGAAAAATATGATCTCATTCAGATTGGTGTGCAACATCCTAGTGCGAGTGGCGCTTCAAACCTATATACGAAAGAGATGTTTGACCTTACCAAACAAGCACTCAAACCGGGCGGCTATTTGGTATTGATTGGTTATACCGGCCTTGCGCGCACAGCCCTTGAGAGCTTCAATACGGTATTTTGGTTTGAGCAATGGGGTAAGGGCTGGGTCTATGCTACTGATAAAACTTTTGATTCCTATCCTGATAAGCTGGAAGTTCCCATCGACCCATGGTTAGGTAAACTGTATACCGCCAGTAACATTAAACAGATGGATGTGGGTGACCTCAGCGATTTCGATGCAAAGCGCCCGAAAGAATACATCCCGTTTAAAGCAAAGTTTTTTGATAAAAACTGGCTTAAGAGCAAATACGATATCAACCGCGATGACCAACTTATCTATGAATATAATTGGTTAGGTCGTAAGGAAAAAAGTTACGTGTATCAGAACGTGCCTTTCGTTAGCACCCCCTATGAATCATCTCGCGTTATTGATGTAACTGTTATTGACAGCGGAAAAGATGCAGTAGCACCGCAACGTTATGAGGATCTATTACCATGAACACAAATCTTGCAAAATCCATGGATACGCAGACAAAACCGTTCGAAGGCAATCTGCCCTTCATCGACCTAAAGGCCCAACAGGCACTTATTGTTGATAAGGTACAAAAACGCATTGAAGCAGTGCTGGCGCATGGCAAATACATTATGGGGCCGGAGGTGACTGAGCTAGAAAAACAACTGGCTTCCTACACGGGTTCAAAACATGTGGTCACCTGCTCTAGCGGAACCGATGCGGTGTGGCTACCTATGCTTGCCATGGGTATCGGTCCGGGTGATGCAGTGTTTATTCCATCATTTACATTTACCGCCACGGCTGAAGCCGTCGCCCTGACTGGCGCCTCACCGGTATTTGTTGATGTCAATACTGGCAGCTTCAACATGTGCGTAGAAAGCCTTGCACGCAGTATTGATCACGTAAAAAATAAAACTGATCTCACACCGCGTGCGATTATTGCCGTCGATCTGTTTGGTCTGCCAGCAGATTACGAAGCGATTGCTAGCATAGCCGATGAACATGACCTTACTGTGGTCGCAGATGCGGCGCAAAGCTTTGGTGGCAGCATCAACGGCAAAAAAGTGGGCTCACTAGCCAGCTATACGGCAACCAGCTTTTTCCCAGCCAAGCCGCTCGGATGTTATGGAGATGGCGGAGCGATTTTTGTTGATGATGATGAAGCAGTAGAAATTCTGCGTTCACTTCGTATTCATGGGCGCGGCACGGGCGGAAAATATGATAATGTTCGTGTGGGCACCAATGCACGCTTAGATACCATTCAAGCAGCGGTGTTGCTTGAAAAAATGGTTATATTCCCTGATGAAGTGGAAGCGCGCCAGAAAGTCGCCAATATCTACGGCGATGGACTGAGGGACATAGTAAAAACACCTTCTATACCAAATGGTTATACAAGCGCTTGGGCACAATATACGCTACAAAGCCCGAAACGTGATGATATTATTGCTAGTCTTAAAGAATGCGGCATCCCCGTGCAGGTCTATTATCCAAGACCGCTGCACATGCAAGGGCCATATCTTGATTATCCATTAGATCCCAGTGGCTTAAACAACACCGAACAATTGGCTGGAAACGTCTTTTCTCTGCCGATGCATCCTTACTTGCAACCAGAGGTTCAGCACTATATCATCGCCCAGATTAAACGCGCGCTAAGCTAGGGAATACCTCGATGAATAACGATCTGCAGAAAGCATTTTTTGCTGGTAAATGTGTTGCCGTTACTGGTGCCGCCGGCACAGTCGGAAAAGAACTTATCCGCCAGCTACTTTCACTCGATGTTGCAGAAGTGATCGCACTGGACAATAATGAAAATGCTCTCTTCTACCTTTCAGAACAATATCGCGATGAGCCACGCATGCATGCATTTGTTAGCGACATTCGCGAATATGTTGGCCTACGCCGTTTCTTTGAAGGGGTAGATTATGTATTTCACACAGCAGCGTTAAAACATGTTCCATCGTGTGAGCGCAGCCCACTTGAAACCATTGAGACCAACATTCAGGGCACCAGTAACGTTGTACAGGCTGCCATTCACGCTGGCGTCAAGAAGGTGCTCTTCACCTCTACTGATAAGGCAGTCAACCCAACCAATGTAATGGGAACCTCCAAGCTGATGGCAGAGCGCGTTATTACTTCCGCAAGCGCATTATGCCGAGCACATCAAGATGTTGCGTTTGCTTCTTCACGTTTTGGCAATGTACTTGGTTCGGCGGGTTCGGTAATTCCGCTATTTATTGAGCAGATTAAAAATGGCAATCCCATCACTCTTACCGATCCTAAGATGATACGTTTTGTGATGACGCTAAGAAGCGCGGTAGATCTTATGCTTGAAACAATGCGCCAATTTAAAGGCGGCGAAGTTTTTGTCATGAAAATGCCAGTAGTAAACCTAAAAGACCTTGCGGACACATTGATCGAAGCGGTTGCGCCGGTGTATGGATTTTCACCTTCAGCAATTGAAGCAAAAATCATTGGCTCGCGTCCCGGTGAGAAGCTCTACGAAGAAGTCATGACCGAAGAAGAAGTGGGACGCACTTTGGAAATCAAAGATTTCATGGTGATCCGCCCCGCTTTTGAAAGCCAGTTTAAAGCGTGCGATTATAATTATGAAGATGGACAAACTCCGGTTAGCGAGCATTACAAACCAGAGAACCAGCCACTACTTTCTAAAGAGCAAATTTTTAAACTACTAATGGAAGAAGGCGTGTTACCGGCTGACCTGCGTCAGCAAATTGAGCTCAATGTTCCAAAGAAGCTACGCCTGCTTAGCGCCTAAAAATTACAAATAGTGTTATGAAACAAACTGCTTCCAATTGTGTTATTGATGCCGGCGTTACGTTAGGATATGGAGCGGCCTCTGAGAACGAAACACATGTAGCAATTGGTGATAATGCACGCCTACGCAGCGGCACTATTGTCTACCACCACGTATCATTAGGTAAGCATTTTCAATGTGGGCATAACGTGCTTATCCGTGAACACACTACGATTGGCAAACATGTCACCGTTGGCACTAGCAGCGTTATTGAGGGTCAGGTAGAAATTGGCGACTTTGTCAAAATCGAATCCCAATGCTTCGTCCCCACTCATGTAAAAATTGGCTCACGCGTATTTTTAGGCCCAGGTGTAACGCTCACTAATGACCGCTACCCGCTACGCCAGCGTGATAGTTATAAGCCTGAAACCGTTACCATCGAAGACAATGTTACACTTGGTGCACGCGTAGTGGTTTGTCCAGGGGTTACGATTGGTGCAGGAAGTTTTGTTGCAGCCGGTAGCGTAGTCACGCGCGATGTGCCACCGCAAAGCTTGGTTAAAGGGGTTCCGGGTGAAATCTCATCACTTCCAGAAAAACTGCGCGAAGATAATACCGCACTTTCATGGCGTAAATACATGGAGGCGGTATGAACGAACCTTCACAAAATCCGTTGCGTTTAGTGTTCAAGAATGTTGAGTATTTTTATCGAAAAACCCTGCTCGATTTACAAATTAAATATAAGCGCACCTTGCTTGGTATTGGCTGGGTATTTGTTACCCCTCTATTTTTCTTAGTGGTCTATGCCAGTGTGCATATGGTTATTTTTGGCGTGCATCCGCAAGGCGCCACCACCCTGCAATTCATGGTGATGATGTTTTGTGGACTGATGTGTGTATTTGGCTTTGCTGAATCACTAGGCTGTAGCAGCGGCGCATTTTCCAGCAATCAGGCATTGATGCTCAATAGTTACTTGGATCCTGAAGTATTGGTAGCGCAAACCAGCCTTTTTGGTTTTGTTAATTGCTTGATGGGTATCAGCATCGCCACCGTAATTATGACTGTCAGCGGCTACATCACCCCCTATCTTCTATTGGTGCCAGTAGTATTGTTTTTACAAATTCTATTTATCATTGGCCTAGGCTGGTTCTTTTCCATCCTCACCCTACTCATCAAAGACCTGCATTTCATGATTCGCTTTATTACGCTAGCGCTCGTGGTAGCAAGCCCCATCGCCTACACACAAGACATGGTACCGGCGAAAATGGCAGTATTGATTTATTTAAATCCGCTATCTTACTTTATCATCCCATACCAAGAGCTACTCATCTTTGGGCGCATGCCGTCAGCTGACATTTTGTGCGGTACGGTCTTGCTCAGCACCATCACCTTCTTTTCTGGTTATCGCTTTTTCATGCGCATGCGTAACACCATGGTGGACTACGTCTAGGAGCACACCATGGAACAGCCAGTGATCAAACTCACCAATATTTGCAAAAACTACAAGCTGTTCGATAATCCCTGGGAAAAAGCCGTCTACGGCATGGGGTATGAGCGTTATGGGAAGCTAATCCCGGCGGTTCGCGAGGTTGTTCCAGAACGTAAGGCACTCAAAAATGTATCACTAGAGTTAAAACGTGGTGAGCGCTTGGGCATTATCGGGCGTAACGGCTCAGGCAAATCAACTTTGCTCAAAGTCATCACGGGAGCTATTTGCCCCACTTCTGGTGAACGAGAGGTAGCGCATAAGATTGAAGCGCTGTTTGATACCTCGGCTGGGTTTAACCCCGAGCTAACGGGCATGGAAAATATCCAAAATGGCTTAAGGCTTCGCTTGGGAAAAGATATTCACCTGATGGATGAAGCGATTGCCGATGTGATCGATTTTGTAGAGCTTGGTGAATATATCAACCAGCCCGTAAAAAACTATTCCAAAGGCATGTATACGCGTCTGGCCTTTGCAGTTGCTACCTCACTTCGGCCTGATGTTGTGGTGGTCGATGAGGTACTTGGTGCGGGTGATGCGTATTTTAGTGCCAAAGCAGCACGACGCATTCGTTCCATGTTTAGTGGCAATACTACATTGGTGCTGGTGTCTCACTCTACCAAGCAGGTGTTGCAATTCTGCGAGCGCTCTATTTGGCTGGAAGAAGGCAATGTCGCCATGTATGGCGAGTCGCTAGAAGTCATTAAAGCGTACGAAGAATATATCGAGCATCTGCGTCACAAAAGCCGCACTGCGCCGATGGGCCGTAGTGTGTTGCAAAATGATGAGTTCCGCCGCGAAGTATTAGATCAAACGTTGCAAAATTACTCTAAGACCAATCAAATGCTGCTGAGTGATAATGAAAATAGCACGGAAGCCCAGGGAAATATCGAGAGTAACGTACTTTGCAAAACAGGTGCATCGCGCTGGCCACAGCTTAAAGAGGGCATCAATATTACGGGTGTTACGCTACTGGACGATAAGAATGAGCCAGCTCGTGTTCTACATACAGGCAGACCTTTTAATATTCACATCGACTATGAGCTTATCAAAGAAGAGGCTTTTACTTGCCGTTTTGTGGTGTTGTTTTTCAACTCCCATGGTCACTGGTTAGCCCGTCAGATAAGTGATGCGGAAACGATAAAGGGTGCTGCAGGTTCAAAATACCGAAAAACCCTACACTTCCCCGATAACCCTATGGGTAATGGTGACATCGTATTTACGGTGGCACTGTTTGAAACGGATGGCGCGATCAAAGCAGAAGACAATATGGAAACCCTGTCGCGCAGCTTTGAGTTTAAAGTCATTAATCCGCAAAAAGATGATAAATCACTATTCGTCTATCCGTGTGAGTGGTCTGATAGCACCGCCCTTGAAGAAGTTTCTCCTCAGGAAGAAAAGGTCAGCGCATGAGTTCACCCACACATATCGGCATCATAGGTTGTGGCAAGCAGGCAGAAAAACACATCACCAGCCTGCAAAAGCTGGATGGTATTGCCATTACCGTGGCTGATATTGATGCGCCTAAAGCACAGGCTCTTGCTGAGCGTTTTGATGTATCCATAGCAACCATTGACGAATTGATGGAAAATCAGTCCGTGCAGGCAGTCGCTATCTGCACACCAACGCCAACCCACATGACATTGATTAAGCAAGCAGTCATTGCTGGCAAAGAATTCTTTTGTGAAAAACCATTATGTGCATCAGTGCAGGAAGCTGAAACCATTGCCAAGCTTTGCAAGGAACATAATAAACGCGGATTAGTGGGTTATATATATCGCTACTCTCCCCTATTTCAGATGGCGCATGGCTGGCTCCAACAAGAAGATAGTTCACCACTAGGCAAACCGGTACTGGCTACGCTGCGCATTGGTGGTCGCGGTTCACACCAGCTATGGAAACATCAACTGCATGCAGGCGGTGGGGTGATGAACGAAATGCTGGTGCATATGCTTGATATTGCACAATGGCTTTTTGGCGAGGTAAAACATACCGAGCTTTTAACTAAGGATCTGCTTAGGCCTAAGCGTGAGATTCAAGGTAGCATACACACTGTTGACGCAGAAGATTTCGCCGTAGTGCAGCTTACCATGCAATCCGGCATGCGCGTGCTTATTCAATCTGATCTGGTAACGCCGGGTTTTTCTCAACATATCGAAATACAAGGTGAGCAAGGCAGCTTCATGGGCTCTATCCAGCCGGATATTCCCGCGCGCTTGTTTTGCGCAAAACCAACGGCAAATTATCAGGCAGGCTGGAACAACCTAGATACACCAAGGGCTAATCTGTTAGATGCGCAAATGGAACATTTTGTGCATGTCATAAATGACCCTGCGCTTGCTTCCAATGTAGCGGTGAGTGATTCCATTGCATTGCTAGAAATGCTCGAACAATTGAAGGACAATAAACGCTATGATTCCGTGGCATAGAATATACCGTCATGTGCGTAATTGGTGGCTTTTCGACAAGCTTAAAAGTCTTTATGTGTTCGCGTTTTATAACAATCCGAAGCTCATTACACAGGCAGGTATTATTGTTCATGAGTCCCGCATTGATATGTCTAACTTGGCTATGAAAATGACGGGCGCAGCTAGCAATCAGCCATCCTCTCCCGCGCACATTGATTACGAACCCGCATCGGATATTTTTGTTTCCCCACCCAAAAACACTAAGACCGTTTCTTCTCCAAATATCAATTTCATCAAGGCGTATCAGAGCTACAGCATCAAGGAACGTGCGGTGGTGGATAAGGCGGCAAAGCATGCCATTTCCCGCTTAAAAGATGATAGCGATGAATTCATGGTAGCTGCAGCGATTAATCAATATGTCTATAGCTACTTTACCAAAAAGAACTGGGCGGGTGGCAACTCGGCCTATGAGGCGCTCACCTCAGCACAAGGAAATTGCGGTGGTATGACATTATCGCTGGCGGAGATGCTGCACTCACGTGGCATAGCGTCACGTCTTGCATATGGCATTGGCGGTGAGCCTGCACATTCCATGGTGGAGGCCACGTTTAGTAATGGCAAAAGCGGCTTGTTCGATCCGTATAATGGCACACTTTATGTTGAAAAGGGTTCACTGGAACCGGTTTCTATTTTTGATATTAAGAAGAAAATGCGGGCTGGTCAGGTCGATACGTATTTTTCTATTCGCACTAAGGATGATAATGGCAAGGCTATTCCGATGGCCGCATTTGAAGATGTATATAGTCTGGATGACAAAGAAGACCCCGCAAAACGTGGCTTATACTATGCGGAACGCATATTGGGTTATAAAACACTCGGCGTGCAAAATAGCGGTGCGCTTGATGTAATTGATATCAACCTTAAGCCCGGCGAACTAATTGGCCATAAAGAATTTAGTGCCACAGCAGCAGAACCCAAACCATGGCTTAAACTTGGAACTCACGAATATAAAAACGAAGATGGCAGCATAGATCACCTGTCATGGGCTTACATGCTGGGCTATACCGGTACGGGTTATCGCATTCAGCATATGTGTTACCTGAATGAGCTGGAAGCCGGCAAGACATATAAGCTTACGCTTTATGTGGTAAATGGTTATCGCTCCCCCTGGGAACATACGATTAAGGGAGATCCTGCAGTGATCACCTTAAAACAGGTGATGCCATGTGGAGATAGTGTTGCCTTCCCAATAGCTAATCGTGTGGTGGATTATCATCATTTCACCCCACAAATCATTTCTACTACCTGCAAAGCAACATCCGAACAGGCCTGCATCCTAGTGCATGGATCAGGTAACATTACACTTTGCGGTATTGAACTTAGTAAAGGAGACGAATAATGCGTATTCTAATTTTAGGCGGCGATGGATATCTAGGATGGCCAACGGCAATGCATTTTGCAGCGCGTGGCCATGAAGTCATGATTGCCGATAACTATCTGCGTAAAGACATTGCCAAACAAACCTCATCCGAGGCCCTTATTGAAGGCAGCAATATGGCTGGGCGTTGTGACTTGTTTAAAAGCACGTTTGGTAAGGAAATTAGCTGGAAGGAATGCGATCTGGCTGATCCTGAGCAAATGTTTTCACTGTTTAAAGAATTTACGCCAGAAGCCGTAGTACATTATGCTGAGCAACCATCAGCCCCCTACTCTATGATGGATTTTAGCGCTGCACAAAAAACCATGAATAATAATCTTGGGGTAACGTTCAACCTTATCTGGGCGGTAAAAGATATTTGCCCAGATTGCCACATTATCAAGCTTGGCACCATGGGTGAATACGGCACGCCGAACATCGACATTGAAGAAGGCTGGCTGGATGTTGAACATAAAGGTCGCAAACATACATTCCTTTATCCTCGTCAGGCAGGAAGCCTGTATCACACTACTAAAGTGCTCGATACAGATCTTTTGTGGTTTTATGTACGCACTTACGGCATCCGCGTCACCGATCTCATGCAAGGGCCGGTATATGGTTTGATTACCGATGAATCCGCCGCTGATGATGGGTTGCTGCCAAACTTCCATTATGATGATATTTTCGGCACGGTAATTAATCGCTTCTTGGTACAAGTGCTCGCAGACGTTCCCATGACAGTATATGGCAAAGGTGGGCAGACTCGCGGTTACCTAAACCTTAAAGACACGCTGCAATGTATTGAGCTAGCCGCCAACACGCCTGCCAAGGTGGGTGAACTGCGCATCCTAAACCAACTTACCGAAACCTTCACGGTAATGGAACTTGCAGAAAAAATCAGCAAGGTGGGCAAAGAACTTGGCTATAAGGCAGCCATTCAGCCTATTGAAAATCCGCGTAAGGAGGCCGAGGAACATTACTATAACCCAACCTATTCCGGCTTAATGGAATTAGGGCTTAAGCCTCACTACCTTACGGATGAAGTCATCGCGGGTATGATTGAAAAGATCGCTGCTTTCAAAGGAAGCATTGATAAAGAAAAAATCATGCCGCGCGTAAAATGGTCCACCCCTAAAAAACACGTCGCATGAACATTCTCGTTTGCTATAACGCGTTTACGTACCCTACGCGCTACGCCATCCTAGACCATATTTATTGTCTGGAGCGTTATAGCAAGCACCGTGTTTTTTACGTCAACGCCTATTGGCAGAAATTGCCTACCCACCTACAGAACATGCAGTGGGACGCGATTATATTTCACAATACGTTTCTCATCGCCCGTTCAAACCCTGCTTTGTTTGAGCGTCTTAGCAAAGAGTTTGCGCCGCTAGCCAAACAAGATTGCCTGAAACTTGCCATAGCGCAGGATGAACATAATCACGCCGATGCGCTGTGTAAGTTCATCAATGATTATGGCGTGAAAGTGATCTACACCGTCGCGCCAAGCAAGCAGGACATTGATACGATTTATAAAGGGCATATCGCAGAAGATGTAAAAATCATTCAGTGCCTCGCGGGCTATGTGGAAGAGCGTCATATGCCTATGGTAGAGCGCTACCGCAGCGAGTTTGAAGGCAAGCAGGATATTGATATTGGTTATCGTTCGTTTAAAGCAAAAGCACGTAATGGTCGCATTGGTGTGCTTAAATATCAGATCTCTGATGTGATTGCTGAGCATGCTCCCAAGCACAATCTCAAGGCCGATGTATCGGTAGAAGTGAAAGACATTATCGCAGGCCCTGCCTGGTGGAAGTTTATCGCCCGCAGCCGCTATCAGGCAGGCGTCGAGGGTGGCACGACGGTGATGGATAGAGATGGTGCCATCAAAACCTGTTGCCAGAAGTTTGAAAAAGCGAACCCGGATGCCACTTATGAGGATATTGAATCCGCCTGCTTCCCGGGAAAAGGCGAAACGCTGCATTACATTATGGCCTCGCCTCGCGTGTTTGAACTAGCGATGGCGCATTGCTGCCAAGTATTGGTGGAAGGTGATTATAGCGGCATTATGCAGCCGAATGTGCATTACATTCCCATCAAGAAAGATTTTTCAGATATTGATGAGGTGTTGGCAAGTCTTGACGATGAAGAACGCCGCAAACGCATTGCAGATAAAGCCTATGAAGATCTCATCGCATCTGGCAAATACAGCTATAAGAAATTTGTGGGTGAATTTTTCGTACAAATTACTGACTACCTGCCAACTTCCCCGCGTAGTTCAGGCGTTCAAGCGCTGATGACTTATTACGTAAATCAGTGTCACCATATCGTAAGCTGGATGAAACTTGCACTACGCACTTGGCTTAAGCCAATGGTAAAAAACATGCTTGGGGTAAGCCATGGCTGATGAGCAGAACAAGAAAAATATTCTGTTTCTAGTTGGCTGTGAGCCACAACTGGCCTACCGCATCCGCATTGAAGCAGAAAGTCTGGCGCGGGCAGGTCATAAGGTAGTGTTGCGTGGCATTCGCTTTTTTGCTGATTCTCCGGCACATGAAGAGCGCGATGGATACGAAGAACACCGCACCATGCCGCCCCCCTTCTTTCTTGGTTTTCTGGCCACCACAAAATATTTCGTTACGGCCTGTATCAAACAAGGAAAATTGCTTTCATTGCTAGGGTTTATGTTACTAGCGTCACTAGCTACTATTATTGCAATTCCAATAATTGCGTTGTTACTGCCTGTAATATTTTTTACTTCAATTATTCCAAAAATTGGAGCGAAGCTAAGTTTTTACTTCAAACGTGGCACTGTTTGGTTGGTAAAAGTAGTACGCTATGTAAAACGACAGTCACTCAGAGCTCTTCACGTATGCGTATCATTTTTAATTAGAGCCTTAAACCGTATTCGTAATGTTATTGACCGTGTTATAAATAAATTATTCGATGCAATAGCTGATGGCTTGTTATGGATTCATGCCAAGGAAACAGATACATCCAGGGCTATTGCCAGATCATATAAAAAAACCATCAGCCCACTAAACAGTTGGTTCCGAGGCCTTTCCATCATAAGGCTTTTGGCACTGCTCAAAGTCATCACTCGTCGTTCCTGCGCACATTTCAATGACTGGAAAAGCGAAGGTGTAAAGCCTGATATTATTTACGTTAAAGACCTAGATACGCTGCCTGCGGCGGTCGCCATACAAAAATTCACCAAAGCACCTATCATGTATGGTTGCTACGAATTCTATCCGCATAGCATTCCTGGCTTTCCGCGTTGGGCTGTGAGTGCGTTGATGCGGTTGGAAAAATGGATGATCCATTCCGTATCCAACGCTGTAACCGTTACCCCGCAAATGCAACAAGCCATCGAAGAAGCCTACCCTACCATGAAAGATAAGGTGATTTGGATTCCTAATGTGGACCCTGTGCCAGAGCTTTCTGCTGGTGAGTCAGATGCAATGATGAAGGAACTTATCGCAGGAAGACGCAGCTTCATGTATCAGGGTAATTTTGCTGATGAGCGTGGCATTGAAGAACTACTAGAGGCTTGGCGCCACATTGATGCAAACAAAGCAGTACTGATCATACGCGGGCCCGACAATGTGTTCAGTCAGAAATATAAAGCAATGGCCAGTGAATATGGCGTGCTGGATAAGGGTGTCGTGTTCTTACCACCGCTCACCAACCCGAAAGAAACCATTCAAGAATCGATTAATGCTGCCAGACAAGTAGATATCTGCCTCATTCCCTATCTGCCAGTGACTCTAAACAACAAAAATTGCTGCCCGCGCAAATTGAGCCACTACATGTTCGCCGGTCGCATGATTGTGTGTACGCAGTTGGATTTTGTGCGCGGTGTTATAGAAGAAGCGGATTGTGGGTTGGCGTACGATCATCGCAATATTGATAATATGATCAAGGTTATTAATCGCTGTATTGATGATGAAGAAATGGTGAAAAAATGTCAGCAAAATGCCTTTGCTTATGCTACAGAGCATTATAACTGGTCGCATTACGAGCCGTTATTCTTAAAACAGGTAGTAGGAGCATAAGAAGCATGATGCAACGGGTAGAAAAACCCTGGGTCGATGCGTATCTGAAGAATGATGCGATTTTGACACTGATGGATGAGGTAAGCCAACCAGAAGATGAGAAACTGGTTTGTCATCGCTGGTTGCGTGAAACTCCACAAAAACGTGCCATTTTCCAAGAAATTTATGAAGATCTACTTGAGCCCGGCGGCAAGAAAGTGGCGGATATAGGTGGTGGTATTACCGGGGTCATACGCCATTTAAGCGAGAAAAATGACTACACGTTGGTTGATCTCATGGCACATGATGAAAAACCGCTCGTAGATGCCTATGTAGCCTCCGCACCAAAGCTCAATGTTGCCCCTATGGATTGGTATGAATTTACCCCTGAAGGACCTTATGATGTAGTCATCGCCAATGATCTTTTTCCTAATGCCGATCAGCGTTTAGGCCTGTTCATCGAAAGATTCTTGCCTGTATGTAAAGAACTACGCCTGTTGGTAACCTACTACAACATCCCGCGTTTTTATCTAACCCGCCGCGTCAATGCAGAAGAATACCTCACCATGCTGGCCTGGGACGGCGAAGTGCTGGGTAATTGCCTTGCGAAATTTGCTGGCCAAATTGAAGGTTTTTCTCTACCAATGCTTAAGGAAAATCCGCCCTCGCTCTATGCAAATGGCAGGCAGGTATGTATGGTAAAAATAAAAGGACAGGCATAATTAATGAACGATATTTCCCGCGAAATTCGGATTGTATTTTTTGGCGATTCCATCTGTGTCGGCCAGGGCATTTCTGTGCATGCCGGTTGGGTAGCGCGCATTGCCGAGCGTATGGAAGCACTCAGCAAAAAATTGGGCAAAGAGCTGCTAGTGGTCAATGCCTCTGTTAACGGCAATACTACTCGTCAGGCGTTAGAGCGTATGGCTTATGATGTGCAATCACACGGCGTGGATATCATGCTGGTACAGTTCGGCATGAATGACTGCAACCATTGGCAAACAGACAAAGGTAATCCCCGCGTAAGTGAAAAAGCCTTTAGTGCCAATCTGGAAGAGATGTTCGCACGTGGACGCACGTTTGGTGCTCAGAAAATTTTGCTTAACACCAACCATATGAGTACGCGTAATGCCGATAAAATGGCACATACGGAGTTAACCTATGAGCAAAGTAACCAGCGCTATAATCAGATCATTCGTGAGTTGGCAGAACAGCATGATGACGTCATGCTAACGGATATGGAACATATCTTTGCGGAACATATTAAAACCAACCCGCAAGATGCCAAGAAGTTGGTGCTTGATGATGGGCTGCATCTAAGCCTCAAAGGTCATGACCTGTATTTCAATGCGATTTATCCTAAGCTAGAAGCAGAGTTGACTGCACTTCTTTCCGGTAACGCTCATGAATCCTCAGCCGCCTGAAATCCTCACACAAAATGACTTTGCTGATGAAATCGGCATCATCACCGGTACCCGCCCCGGCATCATCATGATGGCACCTGTCGTACGTGAACTTACCAAGCGCAACTTCCCCTTCTTTGTAATCCACAGCTCACAGCATTATTCGCCGAACATGGATGCGAATATTTTTAATGACCTAGCCATCCCGCAACCGGAATACAGGCTGGAAGGTATTCAGGAACATAAAACCCATGGCGCACAAATTGGTGCAATGCTTTCTGGTATTGAAAAGATTCTGCTCGAGCGCAAACCGCGTGTAATGTTAATTTATGGCGATACGAACAGCAATCTGGCAGCGGCGCTAGCCGCCCGTAAGCTGGGTATCACGGTAGCGCACGTAGAGGCGGGTGAGCGTTGTTTTGAGTGGCATCAGCCTGAAGAGCAAAACCGCCGTATTATTGATGTAATATCTGACTACTTGCTCGTCACTGGTGAGAAAGCCAAAGGCCATTTGCTTCGTGAGGGCATGGATGAATCACGTATTTTTGTTACCGGTAATCCGATTGTTGATATTTCGGTACAGGAAATAGAGCGGGCAAAAAAAGAATCCGACGCTGTTTCACGTTTCAAAGTCACGCCAGAAAAATACGGGTTAATGACCTTCCATCGTGCGGAAAACACGGATCACAAAGAAAAGGTCATGGGGGCATTACAAGGAGCATCCAAAGCGGCGCAAAGCACTGACTTGGAAGAAGTACTCTTTCTTGCCCACCCGCGCACGAAGAAGCGTCTGGAACAATTTGGTCTAACCGAGTGGGCGAAATCGTTACCCAAATTACGTATTGAAGAACCCGCAGCCTATTTGGATTTCATGGCGCTGCTTGCCAGTGCAAGGCTCGTCTTTACCGATTCCGGAGGTGTGGCACAAGAAACAGTCATTCACCGTATTCCTGCAGTCATCCTCGTAGAAAAAACCGCCTGGGTAGAAGGCGTAGAGCTTGGTGCGCATATCCTTGCCGGGTGTGATGAGAAGCGCATCATTGAGGCTGCCAGCGTATTAGAACACAAAAAAGGTACCGACTGGGGGTGGCCTTTCGGCACGCCAGATAGCAGCCAGAAAATCTGTGATATTCTTATTAAACAGGCAATGAATACTACGCTTGCAGCCTAGTATATAGTTGATCCATACGATGCGCGTAAGTATGCGCATCCATGACAAATTCATAAGTCTTATCTGTCATATTTTTTACGAAACTATCATCGCGGAATTTTTCCATCACCTCGTCAATGTTGGAAAAATCGGGTGCGAGCGCGATATAATGTTCATCCGCTTTGAATATATCATTGAACCGGCCAGGAAACATAACCTGCACCGTTTTAGTACCAATCGCGTCGAAATGGCGTGAGGAAAGCACCTTGCTGTAATGCGGACATTTCTCAGCGTTTTTAAAAAACATCTCGATAATCTCATCATAATCCAGCTTCTCATCAGCTACTGCCGCATGCGTAATCGGCCCACGCCTCATCAGCTTATGAATCATTGCCTTTACGGGGTATGGCAAGCGGCTTCCCAACCGCCATATAGCGCTCTGGCCAGAAAGCGTTACCCCTTTTCGCCCTTTAAGCACATGCTGGCGAATGGCTATCACCAGCGCATCATCCTTATCCATGTAATGACTACCTGCTTCGGTGGATACCGTACCGCGACAGCTATTTAGAAAAGCGCTCCATCCTGTGCGATCAAATCGGTCTGAAGTGCTAAAATCCAGCTTTAGTGGCGGATTAAAATTACGCTCTTCAAAATATTCCATGATACGGGTGCGGTCACGATCACCTATATAAGGAAGATAACGGAAAGTGCGTGTTCCCAGATCAATAGGTCGCTGCGCAAGTGCCATATCTGGTTTAAATGCCTCTGGGTTGAGCGCGTGCGGCATAGCAATTACTTTACCTCTGCAATCGCTATAAAGCCACTCAGCCGTCTCTTTCAGGAGATACGTTGCGATATAATCTGCATCGATTTTTTGTAAGAAGGCTATTTTTTTGCCTAAAGGGCTATCGGGTGAATTACCTTCATTACCCACAAGAACAAGCAGCTTGTTCTTTCGGTTTTGCAATACACTGCTCAGCGCATCTATGTTACCTAATGCATCAGCCGTGCAAGCATGAAGCAACACCACCAGCTCATAGTCATCAATCACGCTTGCCAGTTTTTTTGCTGCCCCCATCTGCATGATGTTGAAGCTATCAGCATTAAAGGGCGGTTTGGAAAACGCATCCAGCCAGTCATCATAATAAGAAGCGCGGTGTGGGTAAATTTTGGTAAGAACGAGTGTGCGCATCAGAGTATCTGGCTAATAAGTTGCTGGCACTTACTTCCCGTATCCCCCTCGCCATAATCACCAATGGGGGTGCGTGGTTTGTAGTCATCCACTGTCCATAAGCGATTCCAGCCATGTTCAATGGTTTCTACCCATTCAGTTTCCGTGCGCATGGTCACGCATGGTATCTGATGGAAATACGCCTCTTTTTGCAGCCCCCCAGAGTCAGTATAGACGCTGGCCGCATCATGCAGCAGGCGGTGCATATCGATATAGCCCAGCGGTTCAACCAGTATCAGCCCATCGGTTGCGATATCATACTCATCCAAATATTTTTGTGTACGTGGATGTAGTGGCAGCACAATAGGAAAATTTTTTGCGTGTTCTTGCAAAAACGTAATCGCGCGTGCCAGAGTTTCCTTGCTATCGGTGTTCTCCTGACGATGAAGCGTAGCCAGCGCATATTGTTTTGATTCCAGCTTTAATGTAGCAAGGATTTGTGAGGTTTCCAATGCACGCTCAGTGGCGTGTTTGGTAGCATCATACATAACATCACCAACATGATGCACACCCTCGGTGAGGCCTTCTTTGCTTAGGTTATCCAGCGAGTTCTTCGTAGGGCATAGCAACAACTCACTGAGGTGGTCAGTCATCACACGGTTAATCTCTTCTGGCATAGCGCGGTTATAAGAGCGCAAGCCTGCTTCGATATGAATCACGGGAATGGATAGTTTGGCCGCAGCGAGTGCTCCTGCCAATGTCGAGTTCGTATCACCATACACCAACATACCATCGGGCTGTTCTTTGACTAGTACGTCTTCTATCGCTGCTAGCATTTGGCCTGTCATCGCGCCATGTGAGGCGTTACTAATACCTAAGTGGTAGCCCGGTTTAGGAATAGAAAGCTCATCGAAAAAAATATCGGACATATTAGCATCATAATGCTGCCCGGTGTGGATCAGTATTTCACGCAGTGAATCATCATTTTGCAACAGACGAGACAGCACGGCAGCCTTCACAAATTGTGGCCTTGCCCCGATTACTGTCACTAGTTTTTTCATGGGGCCTCTACTTTATCAGGCGGCTTTCGCGGCCATATGTGCATCATGTTGTTTGATGCAGTCCGTAATGACATCGTGATGTTCACGCGTCCAGGCGATGGTTTTGCTAAGCCCGGAACGCAAATCCGTTTTTGCTTCAAACCCAAGTTTTTCCTTGGCCTTATTGGTTGTGCCGTGACGCTTGCCAGAGCGATCCCATTCACGCGCTGGGGTCAGGGCAATTGGTGTTTTATTGCCGGTGAGCTCATTAATCGTCTCTGCAAGTTCTTTGATAGAAGTCTCTACACCCGAAGCAAGGTTATACACCTCACCAGCTTCGCCTTTGAGCGCACAGGCCATTAGTCCTTCAGCCATATCTTCTACAAAAATGAAATCACGTGTGGCAATACCACCATTTTCCACTGGCAACGCTTCACCTTGCATGGATTTCCAAATAAAGGTCGGCGTCACGTTGCGCCACACCGTAGCCGGTGTACCGCGCCACTGTCCTGCCCCGAGTATTTCACGCGGGCCATATACATTTTGAAACCGTGCTTTTACAAAGGGAAGTTTATGGCGCATGAAGTAATAATTGCCATAGAACTCGCCGATGATTTTAGAAATCTGGTATGGGCTATCGAGATAGAGCGATACGGGAGCATCTTCATCCGTCGCCTCAGCATCCTCAAAGGTTTTTTCTGCCACGGTGCATCCTGCGCCAGCATAAACCACCTTCTTAAGCCCCTTAATATCTTTCAGCCGTTCACACAAGCTAAGCGTGGTTAGCGTATTATGTTCATGGTCGGCGAGAGGGTCGGCGATGGAAGATTGATTGCCATGATATGTCGATAGGTGGAACACATAATCCGTATGGGTAGGAATTGCAGCAAGCGCTTCCGGCTCGTTAACAGAACGCTGAACGAACGTAACATTACTACCTTGCGGCACGTTGCGGCTATCTGCCGATAGCAGATTATCAATAATGACAAGTTCCTTTGGTTCCTGTTCTAGTAGCTTTAGGCACAAGTTGCTGCCAACAAAACCAGCGCCGCCAACAACAACTACCGTGCTTCCTGCGAAACCAGACATGCTACGCTACTTTTTCATCCTGCGTAAGATGTGTGTAGGTCTGCTCGATACCGAATTCTTTGTAATACTCAATAGTCGCAGCCACACCTTGTTTCAGCGGAGTCTTAATTTCCCAACCAAAATCACTTTTCGTGCGTGATGGATCAAGCAAAATAGTTTCCGCATCATCAGGGTGACGTTCACGCACTTCCACATCTGCCAGATCATTAAGGCGCATCGCCTCAATAGTCGCATCATAAAGTTCTTTAATCGCATAGTCCGAACCAGAGGAAATATGATACGCACCCACGCCTTTTCCATCTACCGCACCTTGCACACAATCAATCAGATCATCGATATAGATAAAGTCACGACGTGTATCCATCACGAAACATGGCTTACCATTACTCAGACGGTGATAGAAGGTAGGTAGTGGGCCACTGATATTGCGTGGACCATAAGCATTAGCTAAGCGGAAACTCACAAATTCAATGCCGGAAAGTTCAATATATTGTTCAGCCGCTGTTTTGCTGATCGCATAGCTAGAGCCACGCGAGTCAATCTGATGAGAAAGAGTGATTGGTTGCTCAACAGGTTTCAGGCCATAGCACAATGCCGTTTGGAAATAGATGAAACGTTTGACACCAACTTCTTTAGCAGCGCTTACCACATTGGCCGTACCATGTACGTTAGTAGCAATATCGCTTTCCCAGTCATTTGGGTCTTTATAAGATGCTGCAGCATGCACCACAAGCTCTGGCTTAAATTCGCCGAACAGTTTGTGCATCAATGCCTTATCAGTAATGCTGCCTTCGACTAAGGTCAGACCTTCCTTTTCAGAAAGGTTATCACGGCGACCCGTTGCAAAGTTATCAATAACGAGCACTTCATCACCACGGGCGATCAGGCGATCAGTCAAATGTGAACCCACAAATCCGGCACCACCGGTAATACATACTTTCATCGGTATATTCCTTTGTTTAGCGTGTGTAAAAGATGGTTGTTTCTAACAAACCACCAGATAGTTGTAAAGCTGATAAATCCTAGGCAGAAAGCACGTCTTGCTCAGGTTTTTCATCACGCAAATTTCGGTAATAACTGGCACGATCATGGAATTGCTGTTGCCATAGCTCCAGGCTCAAAAAACCCCATATTCTGCGTGAAAATTGTCCCATATTGCCCATATTGGCGGTAATGGCATCATTATCAACAAAAGTACGCGTACTGGCCGCCTGAGAATGGAATATATCTCTAACAAACTCATTAAGTTCGCCTGAGAACCATTCTTTCAGAGGCACTGGGAAGCCCATCTTATCTTTGCGCTCGCTTATTTCCGATGGGATAACATCGCTGAAGGTTTCTTTGATGAGATGCTTCATACGCCCACCTTTAAACTTGATGTCCGCCGGAATAGTAGCCGCAAATTCAACCAAATTATGATCAAGAAGTGGCACACGCGCTTCCAACCCATGCGCCATACTCACCCGATCTTCCACATGCAGCAGCGCGGGGAGCAAACATTTGAAATCATAATGCGTCATCTTGTCAAAATAGGCCTGCTTGCCGGTGTTTTTCTCGTTATTGAAAATTTCTTTGAAACGCGACACCACAGGCGCTTTATCCAGCGAAGACCAATTAACCTCCGAGCTAATATCAGTAGAGCGATCACACAGGCGCAAATAGCGATCATCTAACCCTTCAAACAGCCCTTCTTTCCAGAACTGTTTCATTAGCGGCTTATACTCTTTAAGCACGGTCAGGTTTGGAATAATCGACTCAGGCGTCACCACGAAATCACCGTTCTTATACGTACCCTCAATAGCGGCTTTGATACATTGCTCAAAATAGGCAAGTGTATAGCGGGCATAACCACCAAAGATTTCATCGCCGCCTTGCCCGCCAAGTATCACACTCACATGCTCGCTTGCCAGTTTTGAGGTCATATACTGTGGAAATGATCCCGGCCCTGCGACAGGCTGATCGAGATGGTATATAATGTTTTCGATATTACTGGCAAAGTCATTCGCCGTTATGGTCGCAACATGCAGATCGTGACCTGCTTTATCCGCTACAATCTGTGCGTATTGACTTTCGTCGTAACCCGGCTGGTCGGTAAAACGGCCATTAAACATACCAGCAAAATTATCGCTATGCCCCGCTGCCAGTAATGATATAAGGCTGGAATCCACACCACCGCTTAAATAACTACCTACCGGCACATCACTACGCAGATGATATTTTGCGCTATCGTGGAATAGCTCTGTCATACGTTCTTCAAAATACTGAGACGTATGGTGGAAATCGATATTATATTCTACGTCCCAATAGCGACGCACTGCCACCTTGCCATTTGTGATGGTCAGACAGTGTCCGGGCATCAGTTGTTTGATACCCTCAAACATGGTTTCCTCACCCAGCGTGTATTGGAACATGAAATATTCTGTAAGGCTGGCCGGGTTGGTTTTTATATCTGGCACAAACGGCAGTAATGCTTTGATTTCAGAAGCGAAATAAAATACGTCATCTACAATAGTGTAGTAAAATGGCTTAATACCGAAACGGTCGCGCGCCGCAAACAGCGTGTTGGTTTTCTGATCCACAATGGCAAAGGCAAACATGCCGCGCAAGTGTGACAGGCAATCTTGCCCATACGCCTCATAAGCAGCAAGAATCGTTTCTGTGTCCGATTTACTTTTGAAAGGCCACCGTGACTGCAATGCCTCATGCAACTCACGATAATTATATATTTCACCATTATACGAGATGACTGTGCCATTTTCCGCACGCATTGGCTGGGCAGCATTCTCAGTCAAATCAATGATGCTCAGGCGACGATGCGCTAGCCCAGATGAGTGGTTTTCTGCTTGCCACACACCTTGCCCGTCCGGCCCACGATGCGCGATCAGTTTATTCATGCAGGCGAGCGACGAAGCAAGCCCGGGAATAACGGAGCCGTTGAGGCTAAACGTACCTGCAATACCACACATAAGAAAACCCTTGTTAAGAGGCCAATTTCTAACACCTCAAGAAGGGATTGTCAGCAGTTTAAGAGCCAGTCTTACGCACCAGCTGTGAATCAAAAGCTGGCGGATGGTGCAATTTAACCTTAGGGTTAGGATAAAATGTTTGAATATCAGCACCTTGATGTTCAACACCTTCCCTGCGCACCACGATAGGCAGCGTATGGAATAATATGGTTATATCCTGCCATAAATTCCAATTTTCCACATATTCATTATCCATGGCAAGTTTTGCTTCCCATGGCACTTCTTTGCGGCCGTTAATCTGAGCAAGCCCAGTCACTCCAGGGCGCACCGTATGGCGAATACGTTTGTTGCAACTTTCATAGCATAAATCTTCTTCAATCAGCGGACGTGGGCCTACTAGACTCATCTCACCGATCAAAATATTCCACAGCTGCGGTAATTCATCGAGGCTCCATGAACGAATCCATTTCCCTACGCCATGACGTCGTTCTTCATCGGGCAGTAGATTACCATGCTCGTCCTTCTCGTTCGTCATGGTTCTGAATTTCAAAATATAAAATGGCTTATCGTGATAACCAACACGTTGTTGGCGGAATATCACCGGGTCACCAATAGTCATGCGTACCAACAAAGCAAGCAACAGCAACAATGGGAAAAGCATCACCAACAAGCTCGCGGCAACTATGATGTCAATACCACGCTTAATTACAGTTTGTGCAGGCTTTTTCCTAATCATGCGTATACTACTTTATCCGATCCATCCAGTTTTGCCGTCACATTGCGAGTATCTACTACCAGCTTTGCTTCTTTGACGACCATAGCATAATCTACATCTTTATGATCTGTGGCAATGACCACCGCATCATACTCTTTTATCTGCTGAGCAGTCAATGGAACCGACGTAATGCCGTCCAGATGTGCGTGTTCACGTGTATGCGGAATCACTGGAATAAACGGATCGTGGTAATCTACTTTCGCACCAGCGCCAAGCAAGCGCTCATAGATAATGAGTGCGGGGCTTTCGCGCAGATCATCCACATTCTTTTTATAGGCAAGCCCAAGCATCAACACGCGAGAACCATTTAATCCCCTGCCGGTTTGCTTATCGAGTGCTTCACGCAGGCGATTAATCACATAGCCCGGCATACGTTCATTAATTTGTGCCGCAAGCTCGATAAAGCGTGTAGGCATACCAAACTCGCGTGATTTCCAGGTCAGATAAAATGGATCAATCGGGATACAGTGGCCACCTACTCCCGGCCCCGGATAAAACGGCATAAAGCCGAATGGTTTGGTTTTCGCCGCATCTACTACTTCCCACACGTCAATATCCATGCGTGAGAGCACCATCTTCAGCTCGTTAGCCAGCGCGATATTTACGGAGCGAAAAATATTTTCGGTAAGTTTCACCGCTTCCGCCGTTGCCGCAGAAGAAACAGGCACCGTTTGTTCCACAATATTATTGTATAGTGCAATAGCCAGTGCTTGCGACTTCTCATCATCCGCGCCCACTACTTTCGGAATAGAATGGGTAGAGTAGAATCCATTGCCGGGATCTTCACGTTCGGGCGAATACGCCACAAAAAAATCTTCACCGCAGGCAAGTCCGGTTTTCTCTAAAATAGGGATAATCACCTCGGCTGTAGTGCCTGGGAAAGTGGTCGATTCCAATACAATCAATTGCCCAGGACGTAGCTGCGAAGCCACCGCTTCCGTTGTCGCAATCACATAGCTTAAATCTGGCTCACGGTTACGCGTAAGGGGTGTAGGCACACACATGATAAGCGCATCTGCATCTGATAGTTTAGTTACCTCACCGGTGGCATGAAACCTACCGACATCGACCATCTTTTTAATGTCAGTATCGGCAATACCTTTTAAATAAGAATGGCCCGCATTCAGTTTTTCAACTTTGCTTTCATCCACATCATAAGCCAACACAGAAAAACCATTTCGATGCGTAGCGAGGGCCAAAGGAAATCCTACATATCCCATACCCATGACGGCAACGGTAGCGTTGCATGTTGTAAATTTTTCAAGCAACGCTTCGTAATCTAGGGTGGGCTCTACCAACCGTGGTTGTGCAGGTTTTGTCATGCGCTTTTCCTGCTTTCTTCTGTAATCTCTTCAAGCGTACCAGACGATGTCACCTGATAACGGCGTCCTTCACGTGGACACACCAAATCATCACCCAAACGCTCACCCGCATGGCTTACCCAACCAATTTGTTTCGCGGGATTACCCACTACCAGTGCATGTGGCAGCACCTCTTTAGTCACCACGGCACCCGCTCCTATCAAGCTGTAGGCGCCAATGTCATTACCACATACGATCGTCGCATTTGCGCCAATCGTCGCGCCGCGTCCTACATTGGTAGGCAGAAACTCATCCTTACGTTCAATCTGTGCGCGCGGCGTATTTACGTTGGTGAACACACAAGATGGCCCACAAAACACGCCCTCTTCCAGATGAACGCCTTTGTATAAACTTACATTGTTTTGAATTTTACAATCATCGCCGATGGACACTTTCGGCCCCGCCATCACGTTCTGGCCAATAATCACTTCTTTTCCTATATGCACGTCAGAAAGGATATGGCTAAAATGCCAAATCTTTGTACCATCACCAATTTCAACATCGTCATCCACCACTGCCGTAGGGTGTATAAAGTATGGTTGCTCTTCCATGATCACCTCTTTTCCCTGCTGAATAGATTTCTCAGCTGCAGTCAATAATTTCAACACACTAATCGCCTCATGCGCATGAGTACGTGTGGCCACCTTACCTGCCATCGCATCTAAGAAATGTTGGCATTCAGCTTTTAGTGGCTCACCTTCTTGCAGCGGAATAGTAAGCACTTCGCCTTTTTGTGCGATGGGTTTGCCGTGTTCTTCGCCCACGATATTCTCGATGAATGTCAGTTTACTTTCCCAGCCCTGTGTGTCGTCAAATACCAATGCACCTTTGTCACCAATCACAGTGAGCTTGTGTTCTTTTTGCGGATGTAGCCAAGAGGCCATTACCTGCGCACGCACACCACCGTCAAAGGTGAGTTGTGTAGTCACAATATCGGCAATCCCCGGCGACACATAACCTGCGGCACTAGCGGACACACTCACCACCGGCTTTGCCACCAATGCGAGTACCATAGAAAAATCATGCGGTGAAAAACTCCATAGCACGTTTTCTTCGGTACGAATTTTGCCAAAACTCATGCGGTTTGAACCAATAAATCGAACATCTCCGATACGCCCGTCGCGAACCTCGCGCACGAGCTGCTCAAATGCCGGATGATATTGCAGCAAATGCCCTACCATCAGAATGCGTCCCTTTTGTTGTGCAAGCATCGCAAGCTTATCGGCATCTTCTAGTTTAAGCGCGATTGGTTTTTCCACAAACACATGCTTACCAGCTTCTAGTGCTTGCGTTGCGATGATAGCATGCGTTGCTGCCGAAGAGGCAATCACCACCCCATCAATTGACTCGTCCTTGCATATGTCATCAATCGAACGTGCCGGCACATCATAAGTTTGTTGCATCTTGGCGGCCGTACCTGCATCTGCATCACTAATTACAGAAAGCACACCGAGTTCCGCCATATTGCGCACCAGGTTCTTTCCCCAATAACCACATCCTATTACTGCTATTTTTTGCTTGCTCATCTTCGCCATACTGTCTTTATACAGGCTAGTATTTCATAACGCTGGTAAAATTAGGATACAACGCCTCAAAAGCAAGTATTTTTCTAGTTTTTTCACGTATCTGGAGGCAATTTGGCGCTTACAAGCCCTAGAACCCAATCATGGGATCAGAAGCTAACCATGTTAGTGGTCGTTGCTTTTGGTTTTGTCCCGCTATTACTGGCCTTTAGCCGTGCTGGGGCTGATATTGTGATTACTGGTATCGGAGTATTATTTCTGGTGCGTTCAGCATTCACCCGACAATGGGAATGGCTTAAACGACCAGACATCATGGTTCTGACTATATTATGGCTCTATTTAATGGCCAGCGCACTGACTGCGTCCGATCCCTCAACCAGCCTGATCAAAAGTCTGATCTGGGGGCGCATGGTGTTGTTTTTTGCTGCCGCCACAAGCTGGATTCTTGTTTCCTCCAAACATTTGAGCCTGATATGCCGCATTATACTCCCCACCCTACTCTTCCTGATGGTGGACACGGCGTGGCAATATATCACCTCGGTGTCGCTTTCTGGCAACCCCAAGTTTGGGCATCGCCTTAGTGGCCCTCTCAGCAGCTACAATATTGGCAACCTACTACTAAAAACTAGCATACCGGTGCTGTGTTTCTGGTTTTACCGCGCGTATCAATCTAGCCATAAACCACAAATGCTTCTCTCCCTGATTGGGCTAATGGCGATAGCAGCACTTGTAGTGATAAGTGGGGAACGATCCATCGGTATATTAATGTTCCTTGGCATGAGCGGCTTATTCGGTTTCCTCTTTCTTTACCAACCTAAAATCAGGAAATATGTTTTTGGCTATGCCGCCATAATGGCGGCTATCATAACGTTGTTATTTTCAACACAAATCCCTACCCAACAGCGTAGTGCGGAGTTTCTCAAAACCATGAGCAGTTTCTGGGACAGCCATTATGGCGAGCTATTTCGCAACGCCTATGCACTCTGGAAAGAGCATCCAATCACCGGTCTTGGTGTGGGTGGCTTCAGAAACCATTGCGATGCCATGATGGAAAAAATAAACACCACACATTGTGCTATCCATCCTCACAATATTTATCTGGAATGGCTTTCGGAAACTGGCATCATCGGTCTGGTGCTTTTCATTACCGCTATGGCGATTATCGTACAGCGTTTTGTAAAACATCAACTGATGCAGATGCCCCACATCTTAGCGGCTGGCAGTGTGGCCATGTTCATTATTCTACTGTTCCCGATTATTGGCACACAAAGCGCTTTTGCCAACTGGCCGGCTATTTTGTTTTGGTTCAGCTTAAGTATGACTATCGGACTTAGCCAGAGCAGCAAAAACGGCTAAACACTCAGCTCTTCCACATCGATATTACCATTCTTGATAGTAGCAAAAGAAGATTCGGGCATTTCCACCCAATATTCTTCAGAATGATCTAACGGTTCTGATACAACCACCACCCCATTTGGCGGCATTTGGTCGCAATCATCATTAATATCTTTCATGCAGTCTGCATGAGTCGAGTAATATTGTGTGTTCTCTGGCATTCCATATGCATAGCGTGCCGTGTACAGCTTATCACCATCGCTAAAGGCGATTGAAAGCGCAAACTCCATCGGGGTATTATTGTCCTCACATGCCTTGCGCACACGGGAAATCATTTTCTCCACCGCTTGTTTCGGGTTATTGTCCAGCCCGTAAGTCAGCATCAAGAAGAACATGGTTTCGCTATCGGTATTGCCACGAATCATAGGATAGAGTTCGGGGCTAATATCGAATTGCAAATCACGGCGCATTTCAGCAAATCCATTCAGACGACCATTATGCTGAAAGAGCCAGTTTTTATATTTAAACGGATGCGTATTGCTGCGCTGAATTTCGCCGGTGGTCGCTTCCCTGATATGCGCCATAAAAATATGCGACTTGGTATGCGAGCATATCTCGTGAATATTCTCATTACTCCAGGCAGGGTCAGACACTTTAAATAACCCGGCATCTTCCTGCTCACCATACCAACCCACACCAAACCCATCACCGTTGGTGGATAAAATGCTGCCATCGGGCTTGAAACGCATTCTGGTGTTCAGGCTTTGTTCCACCAGCGAATGCGCTGGCCGTGTGACCAACGTATCCATGTAAATCGGTTTGCCTGTATAAGCTATCCATCGGCACATAGGGCGGCTCCTTATCTTACTGTCCAATTTACAGTTGGCAAATGGTGGGGGATGAGGGACTTGAACCCCCGACAAAGGCGTTATGAGCGCCCTGCTCTAACCAACTGAGCTAATCCCCCGGTGGTAGTGTTGATAGGGATTAACAACACGATTTTCAATAGCTTTTCTACATAGTTAGCAAAACAATAGAAAAATGGGCGGTTTTAGCTTGCATTCAGCGCATCTTTAGGCTACTTAATCCGCCCTCAAACAAAGGATTTAGGTTATGAAAGCTGATATACACCCAGATTACCACAAAATCACCGTGCAAATGACGGACGGTACAAAATATGAAACTCGCTCTACCTATGGTAAAGAGGGCGATGTGTTGCAGCTAGACGTGGATCCTAAAACCCACCCGGCATGGACTGGTGGTGTGAATCTGCGCAAAACTGGCCAGATGGAAAAGTTCGCCAACAAGTTTGGTGCATTCTCTGCAGCAACTGGTGGCAGCAAAAAAGCAGACAAAAAAGACGACAAAAAGTCGTAATTTAGCATGGTGTCACTTGCGCAAACCTTGCGCGAGGCCAGAGCCTGCACTCATTGCGTTGCCCAGCTACCCTTTCCTCCTAACCCTATAGTACGGGCACATCCTACTTCAAAACTGCTTATCATCGGACAGGCACCCGGAACACGCGTGCATAATAGTGGCGTGCCTTGGGATGACCCATCCGGCGATCGTCTGCGTGACTGGTTAGCCCTCTCTTGCGAACAGTTTTACGATGAAAAAAATATTGCGATTATGCCAATGGGGTTTTGTTACCCAGGAAAGGGGAAATCCGGAGATCTGCCACCACGGCCGGAATGCGCGCCAATATGGCATAAGAGATTATTAGAAAATTTGCCAGACATAGGGCTCACGCTACTCATAGGGCAGTACGCGCAATCCTATTATTTGCGGGATAAAATGAAAAAGAACCTGACTGAAACGGTTAAATCATGGCGTGAATATATCGCCGATGGGTATTTACCGTTGGTGCATCCATCACCAAGAAACAGTCTGTGGCTAAAAAAGAATGGATGGTTTGAAGAAGAACTGGTGCCACAATTACGGCGGAAAACAAAAGAATTACTGAAAAGTAAGTGAAGCTACTTGCTTCATTGAAATCGCTACTTTAGCGATACGGAATCATCATTAGTTTCGCACATACCATGCAAAACAGCTTTACGGTGCAAAAAAACAAACAGGGCTTTTTCAAGTTCTGGCCATGAAAGCCCACTATCACCGTCAAACTGGTCATTAGCGATATGGAATACCTCCATGGCCTCCGTATCAGACAATTTGGTAAGATTATATTGTTCGCAAATAAAGTGTATATCCCGTACATGCCATAGATTTTCGACAAAATAGCCGTGTGCTTTCAGCAAATCCCGTGCTGCCTCCACGACTTTTATATTATTTATTCCTGGATTCATTGTTTACCTCGTTAATAAATATTAGCGTTTGCGTTAATAAAGATTAATTATTAATAACTGGTTAAATATAGTTATAATTTATACACTTAATTTACCAAACTCTTAATAATCACTAAAAAATCGTATAAAATCTATATTATTCCGCGAGTTGCTATGCAGCAAATTAACCTATTTAGATGACGTCAAAAAAAATATACCCATTGGGGGTTGCCATATAAAAAATCGTACTTATATCCATGTCGTGAACAGCAACCACCCTTGCCTTCACAAACCAGCCATAGCGCCAGTTTTCATGTCCCGGCAGGGGTAAATTTTTGGAGTAGTATTATGAGTAAGATTATCGGTATTGACCTTGGAACCACTAATAGCTGCGTTTCCGTAATGGAAGGTACATCAGTAAAAGTAATTCATTCGCAGGAAGGGCGCAATGTGGTGCCTTCTATTGTAGCGATGGCAGAAAACGGTGAACGTCTGGTGGGCGATAGCGCTAAACGCCAAGCGGTAACCAACCCGGAAAATACGTTGTTTGCTATTAAACGCCTTATTGGCCGTAGCTTCGATGACCCTATGGTGAAAAAAGATATGGGGTTGGTACCTTATAAAATCGTAAAGGCCGATAATGGCGATGCATGGGTGGAAATTCGTGGTGAGAAATTCTCCCCTAGCCAGATTTCTGCTTTTATCCTCACTAAAATGAAGGAAGTCGCTGAGGAATATCTGGGCGAAAAAGTATCACAAGCGGTGATTACTGTGCCTGCATACTTTAACGATGCACAACGCCAGGCTACCAAAGATGCGGGTCGCATCGCTGGTCTTGAAGTACAGCGTATTATCAACGAGCCAACTGCAGCAGCGCTGGCATACGGGCTTGATAAAGATCAGAAGAAAAGTTCAACCATCGCTGTATATGACTTAGGTGGCGGTACGTTCGACGTATCTATTCTGGAAATTGACGATGGTGTATTCGAAGTAAAAGCAACCAATGGTGACACATTCCTTGGCGGTGAAGACTTTGATAAACGCATCATTGATTACCTTGCAGATGAGTTCAAAAAAGAACAAGGCATTGATTTGCGCGAAGACAAGCTTGCACTACAACGCCTGAAAGAAGCGGCGGAAAAAGCGAAGATCGAGCTTTCCAACAGCACACAAACAGACGTGAACCTGCCATTCATCACGGCAGACCAATCTGGCCCGAAACATTTGAACGTCAAGCTCTCACGCTCCAAGCTGGAAGCGTTGGTGGAAGACCTAATTGTTCGCACTATTGAGCCATGTAAGGCCGCGCTCAAAGATGCGGGGCTTAGCGCTTCTGACGTAGATGAAGTGATTCTCGTAGGTGGTATGACACGCATGCCGAAAGTGACCGAGAAGGTAAAAGAATTCTTTGGCAAAGAACCACATAAAGGTGTGAACCCTGACGAAGTGGTAGCTATGGGTGCAGCGATTCAAGGTGCGGTGCTTCGTGGTGATGTGAAAGATGTATTGCTACTTGACGTAACCCCGCTTTCACTGGGTATCGAAACTTTGGGTGGCGTGTTTACTCGTCTGATTGATCGCAACACCACCATCCCTACCAAAAAATCGCAGATCTTCTCCACGGCGGAGGACAACCAATCTGCGGTAACTATTCGCGTAGCACAAGGTGAGCGCGAAATGGCAGCAGATAATAAAATGCTTGGTCAGTTTGATCTGGTGGGTATTGCCCCAGCACCACGTGGTATGCCACAGATTGAAGTAACGTTCGATATTGATGCGAACGGTATTGTAAACGTATCGGCTAAAGATAAAGCGACTGGTAAAGAACAGCAGATCCGTATTCAGGCATCTGGCGGTCTTTCCGATGAAGATATCGAGAAAATGGTTAAAGATGCAGAGGCCAATGCAGAAGAAGACAAGAAGCGTCGTGCATTGATCGAAGCGAAAAACCAAGCTGACGGTCTGGTGCATTCTGCTGAGAAAAACCTTGCTGAGCATGGTGATAAGATTCCTGCTGAAGATAAGGAAGCGATTGAAAAAGACATCGCCGCTCTTAAAGAGGCGCTGGAAGCAGACGATGCTGAGCGTATTGAGCAACAGACACAAGCCCTCACCCAATCTTCTATGAAGCTGGGCGAAGCCATCTACAAAGCTGAGCAAGAAAAAGCAGCAGCCGAAGGTGGTGCCACTGGTGAAAGTGCAGGTGATGCTGGCTCAGCAGCCAATGATGATGGCGTAGTAGATGCTTCTTACGAAGAAGTAGACGACGACAAGAAGAAACAAGGCTAAAAAAAGTTCGTAGTTGGTGGTTGTTGGCCGGCAGCAATGCTGCTAACAACTACCGACCGCAAACTGCAAACTGAATCATTATGGCCAAAGATTATTACGAAATTCTCGGTGTTTCCCGCGATGTATCAGCGGATGAGCTGAAGAAAGCCTATCGAAAACTAGCGATGAAGCACCATCCGGATCGCAACCCGGATGACAAGAAGGCCGAAGAGAAATTCAAAGAATTAAGCCACGCATACGACGTCCTTTCTGACGATCAGAAACGTGCGGCCTATGATCGCTATGGGCACGATGCCTTTACCCAAGGAGGCATGGGTGGCGCTGGCGGCGGCGGCGCAGGCATGGGCGGGTTTGATTTCTCGTCTGGTTTTGCGGATATTTTTGAAGATTTGTTTGGCATGGGTGGCGGCCACGGCGGCGGTCGTCAGGGGCAAACTGGTCCTGCACGTGGTTCCGACCTGCGTTACAACATGCAGGTATCATTAGAAGATGCCTTTAAAGGTAAAAAAGAAAACATCAAAGTAGCGACTTCTGTTTCGTGTGATTCCTGCAACGGTAGTGGTGGCGCTAAGGGTACACAGCCTGTGAATTGTACCACCTGTAATGGCAGCGGTCGCATCCGCGCCAGCCAGGGATTTTTTACGGTGGAGCGCACCTGTACTTCCTGTCAGGGTATGGGAAAGGTCATCAAAGACCCGTGTAAGACCTGCGCCGGTAGCGGCCGTGTGCGCAAGGAAAAAACCCTGTCTGTCAGCATTCCGGCAGGTGTGGAAGAAGGCACGCGTATCCGTCTGGCGAATGAAGGCGAAGTGGGAATGCGTGGTGGCCCGGCAGGCGATCTGTATATTTTCATCAGCGTTAAACCACACCCGCTGTTTAAGCGTGATGGAGCAGACATACATTGCGTCGTGCCCATCCCTATGACTACTGCTGCACTTGGTGGCAGCATCGAAGCCCCCACCATTGATGGTACGCGCGTGAAGGTAAACATTCCGGAAGGTACGCAAGCAGGTCATCAGATGCGCCTGCGCGGCAAAGGTATGAGCGTGCTTAGAACCTCACATCGTGGTGATATGTATATTCACACCAAGGTGGAAACGCCGGTGAAAATGAATAAAAAACAAAAAGACTTACTCAAGGAATTTGACAAAGCCGGAGGCCATACCAGTCCGGAATCAGAAAGCTTTTTTGCCAAGGTCAAAGATTTCTGGGAAGATTTGAAAGACTGATATGCTGACTCTCCGCCTCATGCCATGGCAGCTTAGCGTGGTAAAACTCTCCTCTGGCGATGATTATGATTGGGCAAAATCCAGTGATTTCTATAGCTTTACACAAACGCTAGAAGAGACCTCTCTGCTGTGTGAAAGCCATCTGGTGCCTGAGGGCTACAAGCAGGAATCCGGGTGGAAAGTCTTGAAGATCGATGCCATTTTGGATTTTGACATGGTGGGAATTATTGCAAAAATATCGGGCGTATTGGCCGAGGCCAATGTGAGCATTTTTGCCCTTTCTACCTATAATACCGACTATATCCTGATAAAGCAGGATCAAGCTGACCGAGCGCTGGCCAGCCTACGCGAAAAGGACTATAAGGTTATTGCGTAAGCGTCTGTGAAGGCGTATAGGTGACAACGAAATCGACCATAGAAATGGATGTAAGACTATGAAAATTGCTGTTGCTGGTTGCACTGGCCGCATGGGGCTGACGGTAGTAAAAGCCGTGCTCGCGCGTGATGATATGACATTGGTTGCAGGTAGCCGGCCCACGGGGTTTGACAGCGAAGCCGCTAAAGCACAACTTGTGCTGGCGGATTGCCATGGGCTTAGCGTCACCTCCGATCCCAAAGAACTAATGGCAGAGGCTGATGCGTTAATAGATTTCACCTACCCCGAAGTCACGCTTTCACATGCAGAAGCCGTCGCTGAAAAAGGCGCTATCCATATTATTGGCACGACTGGTTTTACTGGTGGTCAGCAAAAGCGACTTGAAACACTTTCTGAAAAAGCGACCATCGTGCAGGCAGGTAATTTTAGCCTCGGCGTAAATTTGCTCGCGCAACTGGTCGAACAAGCCGCCAAGATGCTCGATGAGAATTACGACATCGAAATCAATGAGGTACATCACCGCCATAAAAAAGATGCGCCATCCGGCACAGCATTATTGCTGGGTCGCGCCGCCGCACGTGGCCGTGGTGTGAAACTCGAAGAAAAGAAGGCCGTGGATCGCAGTGGCGAACGCAAATTAGGGGATATTGGCTTTTCCGTACAACGCGCCGGTGGCGTGGTCGGGATTCATGATGTGACACTCGCTGGCGAAAATGAAATGATTACATTGTCGCATCAGGGCTTTAACCGCAAAATCTTTGCCGATGGATCACTGACGGCGGCGCTCTGGGCTAAAGATAAGAAGCCCGGGCTTTATTCAATGCGTGATGTATTAGCACTTAGCTAGCTTTAGTTATCGCGCGGTGCGCCGGGAAAATCACCTTCACTGTAGTTCCCTCGCCTGGCGTGCTGGATAGCACCAGCTTTCCTTCATGCAACTCGGCATACATTTTACATAGCGGCAGGCCAAGCCCGGTACCTTCATGACTTTTGTTGCGATGCACCTGGCCAAATACCGACAGTGCCTTGGTAATATCTTCCTCAGCAATACCAATACCGGTATCACTTACCATCAACATGATATTTTGTTGTGGGTCACGCTGAGCAGTCACCGTAATCGTACCATTTTCCGGCGTAAATTTCACCGCGTTGGATAACAGATTAATCAGTACCTGACGTAGTTTTCGTTTATCACCTAATATTGCAGGAAGTGTGGGCTCAACGGCAGTGACCATGCTAATGCCACGTGTCTTGATTTTGCCGTTCATAATGCGCATACCTTCATTGATGATATCACCCAGATCGACTTTTTCTTCCACCAGCTCGAGTTTACCTGCCTCACCTTTGGAGAATTCCAAAATATCGGTGATGAGTTGCAGCAAGTGACTACCGCACAGATTAATATCATGCACACGCTCTTTTTGTTTTGCATTAAGCGGGCCAAAGTAGCCGGAATTGATCATTTCAGAAAAACCGATAATGGCGTTAAGCGGTGTGCGCAATTCATGCGACATATTGGCCAGAAACTCTGACTTTGCCTGACTTGCCAGAATGGCTGAGGATTCGGATTCTTCCACACGGATAATCTGTTTAGCCATGGCCACCGCGAAGAAAGATAGAATTGAGCCAAAGATGGTAAATAGCGCCAGAAAGCCCACATCCTTCAAGCGCGATTGTCGCCAATCGCCGAGGAAATCTTCTTCTGCAATCACCGTAGACACTGCAATTGGCATGTTTTTAATCTGGCGAATCGCCACCACCTTCATGCCCTCATTTTCTGACTGGCTCTGCGTTTGCACCTCTTCTTCCTTATCGTTCTTTGTGGCCAACCATTTTTGTGCCAGCTTTTCATCGGCTGGGTTTTCATACGGGCCAGACACCAACACGGAACCATCTTTTAGCATCAGCGACATAAAACGTTTCTCGCCGGAGGCAATCGAGTGATAGAACTCGATAAAATAATCAGGGTTGATTGCCGCGACCACGATACCGCCAAAATCGCCATCTAGCTTATTAAAGCGTCGGCTCATAATAATCAGCGAATGATTGTCGTCCGTGTAGTGTTTGCCAATAAACACATAAGTGTCATCGGCGTCGCGCATATGATCGAACAGACGCTGCCCTACCATGGTTTGGTGGTAGTCCAGCCAGCTATCGTAATTCTTTTTATGTGCCGCAACCTCTACATCACCCGTTTCATTAATCTGCGCGAGCGCTACAATTTGCGGGGTTTCATTCAGCCAAATTTTGAAATTCTGTTCGGTATATTCCGGCAAGTTATTGCCAAATAATGTATTAAAATATTGGCGTTCAATCGCGCGGCGCAGCGATAGATCCACACCGAGGAAGGTAAGCTCCACATGATCAGCTAAAATACGTGCCAGGCGAATCGAACGTTCTTCCCCTTCTTCCACGGCTTGCAGGTAAGCACGTGACCCCTGATAAGCGACGATAGCGCAAAATAGCAGCATGATCACGGCAGAAAACCCTATCAGGTTTCTGATACGTGGGGAGCGCATGCGTTTATTATCTATCACCGTCATATTTTATCGACCAAAATCCATATGTTGTGTCATCACACTAAAGCTGATGGCAGCGTTCTTAATCATCGAGTATTTTAGTTAATATAGGATGATAAAATTAAGAAGTTTTGGTTAAATAGTTGATTTTGAGCCCAGCGGCTAAAATCAATCAACATATTGTAAAATATAGACAAATATAGATGTATGGCGATATGCGCCATAATTACTTTTACATTTTATCAGCCCAATGTGGCAAAATAGCTAAAATTATTAGGCGGCTTCACCGTCCTGTTTCACCCGATCAAACGCGGCCCAAACCCCGCCTTCACCATGCCAGTCCCCTTTAGTAGCCGCCTTGGAATATTCGGTCGCGCGTGCCTCAAAGAAGTTTGCATGTTCTACGCCATTCAACATGGAGCTAAGCCATGGTAACGGGTGTTCTTTTTCCTGTTTATATTCGCCTGCCGTTCCGGTGAAGAACCCATAAATCGGACGTAATTTTAACTGGGTCAAACGCCAGTCACAAATATAGCGAATATATTGTTTAATATCTTCGGCGGTCATCCCCTCTACATCGCCCAGTTCAAACGCAAGCTCAACAAACTTGTCTTCCAGCCCAACCATGGTTTCACCAACGGCAGTAATGTCATCAGCCACCGATTTGGTTACTGCACCGGTTTCTGCATTCCATTCATGGTAAAGACGGATCACCGATTCGCAGTGCAGCGATTCATCGCGTACCGACCAGGTCACCACCTGCCCCATCCCTTTCATTTTATTGAAGCGTGGGAAGTTCATCAGCATGGCAAAGCTGGCAAACAGCGCCATACCCTCGGTGAACGCACCAAACATAGCAAGGGTACGCGCCACGTCAGAACAACTATCCGTACCAAACGTGTGCATATAATCTGCCTTATCGCGCAGGCAGGCATAATCTTTAAATGCTTCAAATTCGGTTTGAGGCATACCGAGTGTTTTAAGCAGCAGCGCATAAGCATCAATATGCACCGTTTCCATATTGGTAAATGCCGCCATCATCATCTGAATTTCGAGCGGTTGGAAAATGGGGATATAGCGTTTGAAATAATTGTCCGCCACCTCAATATCTGACTGTGTAAAGAAACGGAAAATCTGAGTGAGCAAATTGCGATCATTCTCTGATATTTTAGACCCACCCCAGTCTTTCACATCTTCACCTAGCGGAATTTCTTCACCCATCCAGTGAATCTGCTGCTGGCGTTTCCATGCATCATAAGCCCAAGGGTAGCGCTCAATATTATAGGTACCAGATGTTTCCAGCAGATTTACCAGATTTTTGCCCTGCAGTTCGAGCGGGTTTTTATTTGCATAGTCGACCATTAGATTTCCCCCTGTCATTCCGACACAAACCGGAACGTTTTTATTTTTTATAATTTATGTATGTGCAAACGCCAGCTACTGACAAGCTAGGCATTCTTCATAATCGGTTTGTGGTGTTTCGATCTTAGCGCCATTGTCTTTTTCACCACTGCCCACTTTTTCTGCACGCTGTACTGATTTCGAGCGACAGTAATACAAGCTTTTTACACCTTTTTCCCAAGCCTGCCAATGGAGCATGAGCAGATCCCATTTATTGACATCGGCTGGTAGGAACAGGTTAATTGATTGCCCCTGACACACATACGGTGCGCGGTCGCCTGCGAATTCCACAATCCAGCGCTGATCAATTTCAAACGCCGTTTTAAACGTATCTTTTTCGTCTTGCGTCAGCTCATCTAGATGTTGTACCGAGCCTTCATTTTCGACAATAGATTGCCAGGTCGCATCATCATCCATGCCTTTTTCTTCGAGCATTTTTTTCAAGTGGCGATTCTTCACCGAGAAACTACCCGACAAAGTTTTATGTGTATAGATATTGGCAGGAATCGGCTCAATACATGCCGAGGTGCCGCCACAAATAATGGAGATCGAAGCGGTAGGTGCAATCGCAATTTTATGCGAGAAACGTGCCTTGATGCCGCGCTCTTCTGCGTCTGGGCACGCGCCGCGTTCTTCAGCCAGCGCCACCGATGCAGAGTCGCACTGACGGCGGATATGCCTGAACATACGCATATTCCAGCTTTTGGCCATACCACTCTCAAATGGCAGCCCTTTCGATTGCAGGAAGGAGTGAAAACCCATAAGCCCCAGACCAACCGAACGTTCACGCATCGCAGCATATTTTGCACGCGCCATACCATCTGGCGCCTTTTCGATAAATTCGCTCAGCACGTTATCAAGAAAACGCATCACATCTTCAATAATGAGCGGGTCTTCGTTCCATTCATCCCAGGTTTCTGCGTTCATGGATGACAAGCAGCATACGGCAGTTCGGTCTTTGCCTAAATGATCCGGGCCGGTGGGTAGTAAAATCTCGCTACACAGGTTCGACATTTTGACCTTTAGCCCTAACTCGCGCTGGTGCTTAGGCATCGCTTTGTTCGCCGTATCCACATAAATGATATATGGCTCACCGGTTTGAATGCGCATTTCCACAATTTTCTGGAACAGCTTACGTGCGTTTACGGTTTTAAGCACTTCGTCTGTCTTAGGCGAACGTAGACCAAACTCTTCATCATTACGCACCGCTTCCATAAATTCATCAGTGAGATTAATGCCGTGATGCAGGTTCAAACTCTTGCGGTTAAAGTCGCCGGAAGGTTTACGAATTTCTAAAAACTCTTCAATCTCCGGATGGTGGACATCAAGATATACTGCGGCTGAGCCACGACGAAGACTACCTTGCGAGATTGCCAACGTCAGCGAATCCATCACACGTACAAACGGAATAATGCCCGAGGTTTTTCCGGCGCGGCCTACTGCCTCACCAACACCGCGAACAAACCCCCAGTACGTTCCGATACCGCCACCGTTAGAAGCAAGCAGCACATTTTCATTCCAGGTAGATACAATGCCGTCGAGGGAATCGCCCACTGTGTTGAGGAAGCAAGAAATAGGAAGGCCTCTTCCCGCACCACCATTCGACAAAATTGGCGTAGATGGCATGAACCACAAACGTGACATGTAGTCGTATAAACGTTGTGCGTGATCTAAATCATCGGCAAACGCAGCAGATACGCGCGCAAACATTTGTTGGTAATTTTCGTCCGTCAACAAATAGCGATCATCAAGCGTGGCTTTACCAAAATCCGAAAGCAAATTATCGCGCGAGTAATCCAGCTTGATATCCGCCGGATCCACCTTAGGCTTTTTTGGAACTTTTGCCGTTTGCTGATAGCGTTTTTTTTGTTCGGGTGTTTCGGGAAATTGTACAACTGTTTTAGTGGGATCGTAGGTGATGAGGTGACCGTTCCGGTCGAAATCATAAGCGTGCTGTAACATAAGGACCCATGGCGGTTAGTAGTGGTATGACATGTCTTGCGACACAATATATAGTATGAATTGCAATCACCTTGTCAACATGTAGATAAAATTGATTCTACAACCGAAAAATCACCCCTTCAAACTTCTGCTTTTTAAAGTGATTTTTCGTCTGTTAAAAAACCATTACTTCATCACCGTCATCTTAAGGAATTGCGAACTGTCCAAACGGAAACGTGATGTTTGCTCGGCAATATACACGCCTTCCTTTTGCACATCCTTTATCAGTAGCGCACCGGCACCAATCATGCAACGCTCACCTACAGAAATTTCATGCCCAACGGTAGCTCCCAATCCCAAGAAACAGGAATCACCAATTGTGGTGTTTCCACCGATCACCACACCAGAGGTAATCCAACAATGATCGCCCACGGTTGAGTGGTGTCCCACTAATGCATTCGTCCAGATAAAACAGTTATCGCCGATCTTTGCTTTCGGTTGCAGCGGCTCACCTGACATCACAAAACAATTCTCCCCAAGCTGGTCGCGCGTCAGGTGTTTATTCTGCGAGCTCACATAACTGGTAGTGGCGTAGCCTTTTTCTTTGGCTTGCGTAAAACGTTCGGCGCGCAAGCCGTTCATCTGTTGATAGCCCACCGCCACAAACATGGTGTGATCCGCGGGTGCAAGGTGTGTTTCAATATCTTCAAACGCATAGACCGGTAATCCTTCACACTCGCCGCTTTCCGGCAGATAGATGCGATCCGTTGCAAAGGCCACTATCTCAAACGCACTGTCGGTTTTGAAGTGGTGATAAGCCACCTGCCCGATCTTTCCTGTTCCGAAAATAATGAGTTTAGGCATGTTTTTTCTCCTCGTTGGCCAGTGCTTTCCGGTCTACTTTTCCGTTAGCATTTTGTGGCAGGCTGTCGTGCACATGAATATTTTCAGGAATCATGTAAGAAGGAAGCAGTTCACGCAAGCGCGCCTTGAGTTCATCGGCTGCAATATTACGTGCTGCCACAAATGCAATAATAGAACCGGCATGTGTTTTTTTGCGATAAATCACTGCCGCTTGCGCCACCTCGTCCATGCCGGCAAGTGCGGCTTCAATTTCCTCCAGCTCGATGCGGTAGCCCATATGTTTGATCTGGTTATCTTTGCGCCCGGCAAAATGATAGTAGCCCGTGTCACTATCCTGATAGACCAGATCGCCCGTGCGATAACATGGCTCATCTACATATTGCGGTAGCGGGTTTTTAGCGAAAGCTTTGGCGGTCAACTCTTCGTCATTATAATAACCCAGCGCCACTTGCGAACCCATCAGGAACAGCTCGCCTACTTCCCCTTTTTCTACCTCCTGCGTGCCTTCTTTGTTCATCACTGCGCCTTTAAAATCTGGTGCCAGATGGCCGAGTGGCGCAAGTTTGTCCATCTCGTCAAAGTCATGTTCGCTAATCGCATGTGCCGAGCAGATGCATGTACCTTCCGTGGGCCCATACACGTTCCACAAGGTTGTATGCGCATTATATAGTGTATGTAGTTTTTTCAGTTCTGCTTTAGGAAAGCCCTCCCCACCAAAAATAATGGCGCGCATGACTCGCCAGCTTTCTGGCTTCAAGGCCCTGAGGGTTGTAAGATAAATAAGCAGCGACGGTACAGAAAACCATATAGTACATCTGCTTACTGCCAACGCCAATGCCTTAGGGTTTTGCACTGTCTCACGCGTCACCGGTGCCAGGCAGGCACCATTAAATAGCGAAGCGGTAAAATCGAACACGGAATTATCAAAATACAGCGCGTTCACACCTGTCAGCCGGTCTTCCGACGTGATAGCGAATGTCTCTCTTGCCCAGCGGCAGAAATTCAGCTGGCTGGCATGCGAGATGGCCACCCCTTTGGGAAAACCTGTCGAGCCGGAGGTGAACATAATATAAGACGGCGTCTCCGCCCCCACCGCTTCGATAATGCTGATGTCAATCGGCTCAGCATGTTCTGATAATATTTCCAGCGGTAAGGAGGGCACCTGCTGCCAGTTAAACTCACGGTCGCGCAAAATGAGCAACGGCTCTGCACGCTGCAAAATTTTATCCACGCGCTCATACGGGCTTTCCGTATCCAGCACTACATATGGCGTGCCTATTTTAAGCGCGGCCACCATCGCCACATAGGTTAGCGGAGATTTTTCAGCATAAATCGCAATAGGGCTTCCTGCCTGTGCGCCGGATTGCAGCAGGTGGCTCGCTGCCCTGTCGCTGGCTTCATCAAGCTCCGCAAAACTCATACTGGTGCCATCTTCAAATGACAGCGCCAGCCAACCGGCGCTCTGGCTCGCTACTTGCTTGAATTGTAAGCCCATATTGTAAATATCGGTTGGCATAATACGATGATAACTACTATAGATTGAGCATCATGACCATACAGGAATTACTCGCCCAAACCCTAAACCTTCCACTGGATCGCATCGGCGATGATGCCAGCATGAAGACCATGCCGGAGTGGGATTCACTGAAGCATATGGAAGTGATCCTTTCTATCGAGCGCGAATTTAAGATAGAGCTTACTGGCGATGAAATAGCCGATATGACATCGGTAAGCGCTATCAATAATGTGTTGGAGCAGCGCGGCCTATGTTGATTGAAGGCAAAACTGCACTGGTAACAGGTGCCGCCGGAGCGTTGGGCAATGCCATGGTACAGACACTGATCGAAGGCGGTGCTAAAGCAGTTATCGGGCTGGATCTACAGAAAATCGAGGGAGACAAGATCATCTCCGCCACCTGCGACCTGTCGGATGCAGCAGCGGTGGAGGCTACGCTTACTCCCCTACTCGCCGAGCACACAGTAGATATCCTCATTAACAATGCAGGCATCCTGCACAGTGCGCCGCTGGTAAATATGGTAAACAAAGACACTGCACGTTTCGCGCAAGCTGCTTCTGATTGGCAGCGCACTATCAACGTAAATCTCTCCTCTGCATTTTATGTGACGCAAATGGTGGCCGACCAGATGGCCAAAAAGCGCACTAAAGGCGTGATTATTAATATGAGCTCGGTGAGTAGCGGCGGCAATGCAGGTCAAAGCGCATACTCCGCAAGCAAAGCAGGCATCGAATCACTCACCAAAGTATGGGCGAAGGAACTTTCACCGATGGGCATTCGTTCAGTGGCTATCGCCCCGGGCTATATAAACACACCATCGACCCACAAAGCGGTTAGCGAATCACAACTTGCTGCCATCACCGATAAGATTCCACTAAAACGTTTGGGTGAAGCAGAGAATATTTTGCAAGCAATGTGCTTTGTAATTGAAAATGATTATGTAAACGCGACCACTATTGAAGTAGATGGGGGGTTCAGACCATAGCCATGGCAAAAGCAACGATACATAACTGCGCGGTATGCGGTGCTAATGATTGGCTAGAGCTTCCCACCCCCGGCGAACAATCCATCACCACGGCAGGAAAAATTGTGCCCGACGCGTTAGGCAAAGGTTGCTGTAATTCTTGCGGCGTGGTGCAGAAAGTGTTTCGTCCGCGTTTAGGTGAGACGGATTTTTACGAAAAAGAATACACCTATTATGATCGCCCCGGCGCATCTTCGCGTGATCAAATACGCTATCAAACACTGGCGAAGTGGGTGGCAGAGGCCATTGCAGGGCGCAACCCCAAAAGCATTTTTGATATTGGTTGCGGTCAGGGCAATACACTTGAATATTTAAAAGAACATTTTCCCAACGCAACACTCGGTGGCCTGGAGCCCTACGAGGGCGCGGTGAAAATCGCCAACGATAATGGACTGAATGTGTTGGAGGGTCGGATTGATAACATCAAGGTGGATGAAACATTTGATCTCGTCTTTTCCAATAACGTAATCCAGCATGTGCTTGATCCTATCGCGTTTCTGCAGGCACAAAAAGCGCTGCTCGCAGAAGATGGTGATTTGGTGCTCACCTGCCCTGATGGCACCCTGCCAAATGTGGAGCTACTGATGGCAGATCAGAATATTTCCCTAAGGCCGGTGCATCTTGAGGCGCTGGCAGCAAAGGCTGGCCTACGCGTCGTTAAAACACTACCATGCCCTGGCGGTCCATTGCGCAATGAACAGCTCGTGTTGCTCAAGCCGGACGATAATGCGACCGCTCCTAGCTTTGCCGGCAAGGAAGAAATTAAAGAATCACAGGCAGAGATTACGCAATATCTCGATCACTGGGCATCGCTGGATGATGTGTTATTAGCTTCTACCAAGAATGCAAAGCGCATCTATAATTTTGGCGGCGGCTTGTGGAGCTATGTACTTGCCGCCTATTGCCCACGCTATTGGAACAAAGTCGAGGCGTGTTTAGTCGACACTTTCTCTGGTGTGTGTATCGATAAGGAAGTGCGCCCGTTTGAAAAAGAAGGCGTGACAGCCGATGATGTCATGGTGCTGGGCACCAACCCTTACGTGCAACAACAACTGGTTGAACGCTTCAAGAAAGATGGTCTGCGTGCCGTTGCGTTCGATCATATGATTCCACATTAATCGCATGGCGTGGGAAAAACGTGGGCTGATCTTCAAACCATCTGGCGAATCCTCCTGGATGAAAACCCATGCGCAAGTGCCGCGACCATTACTACTAGATGATAAAATCCGTGTTTTTATTGGCACCCGACCGGAACAACAACAAAGTCTAATCACCTACATCGATGTTGATATAAAGGATCCGACAAAGGTTTTATATGTACACGATAAACCTATATTGGAACTTGGTAAGCCAGGGACGTTCGATGAATTTGGCTTGATGCCTAATTTGGTTATGCATGTAGACGATGAGGTATGGCTTTATTATCTCGGCTGGCAACGCCAGCACACCGTGCCGTGCCAAACCATGGTGGGATTGGCTATAAGTAAAGATGGTGGGAACAGTTTTAAGCGCGCTTACGAGGGTCCCATTATGCCGATTAGTAAAAACGAACCATATTCCACCATCGGCCCCAGTATTATCCGTGAAGAGAACTTATGGCGCATGTGGTATAGCTCCGGTGAAGAATGGCTCCTACAAGATGATATTTATGAGCGCAAATACCATATCTATTACGCAGAATCACAGAATGGTATTGATTGGCTGCGTGATGGTAAATGTTGTGTGCCACGCAAAACGGACGATGAATCAGCCAATAGCCCAGCAGTAATTTTTGATGGAGCAGTGTACCATATGTGGTTTTCATACCGTACCAGCAAGGATTACCGTGGCGGTGACGGTAGTTATCGTATGGGGTACGCCACGTCCAAGGATGGCAAAAACTGGGAGCGTGATGATAAAAGGGCTGGCATTGATGTAAGTGCTGAAGGCTGGGATAGCGAGATGATTGCCTATCCTTTTATTCTGGATACTCCTGCCGGAAAATATATGTTTTACAATGGCAATGGCTTTGGCACATCTGGTTTTGGCTATGCCGTATGGGAGGATGCATAATGAGCAAGCAAAAGGTTTATAATGACGGAGAGTATGAGTCCGTAAAATTTGCGCATCGCCGCAAAGATTATCAGGCAGGGCTCCAAGGAATATTAGAATTAGGTTACAGCAACGAAGACCTCATCCATCATTTTTCTGCTTTTACTGGTCATATGACCTTATGGAAAACCCTGACGCTTTATGAGCTATATAAAAAAACACAAGGCATCTGCGGACATATCGCTGAAGTGGGGGTAGATAAAGGTGCCAGCACTTTATTGTTTGGCAAACTGACACAAATTTTTGAGCCAGAGGCACTCACTCTAGTACATGGGTTTGACTGGTTTCGGGGTGCTATACCTACTGAGGAGGAGAAGCTTATCAATGCCAGTGATGGCAACCCGGACGATGAACAACAACTACGTGAATTAATTCGCCTGCAAAAACTAGATAACATCGTTAAAATTCACAATGTGGATGTAGCAACAGAGATGGATAAGTTCTTCGCAGAGCATCCTCAGTTGCGTTTTAAACTCGTTTATCTCGATTGTGGTATTTATCCGGTTGTAGAGAGTGCAATTAAGGCTTTCTGGCCACGCTTAGCACCAGGTGGCATCATGATATTTGATCAATATAATAATGAATTGGCACCGGGAGAAACGCGTGCGGTGAGCGAGTTATTACCAGATTATAAAATCGAAACTATTCCCGGTTCGTGGTTTCCCAATGCGTATGTCGTAAAACCATTCATCGGGCAGGGTCACGATACGCCGGAAAAAATGACGTCGTAACATCACCGCTTAATGCTGCGTAGCGTTTTTCATCTAAGATTGCACCGGCAATGTAAGATTTTGCAGTAGCGTTCGAAAAGCCGCGTTTAAAGCGCGAAAGCCCGTCTTCTTCAGCATCCGCTACCCCTGCTCCGCCACCAAAGTTAAGCAGCTTTACACCCGCAAAATGTTTGATCGAGAAATCATTCACTGCATAAGCCGCACGTGTTTCATATCCTTTGGCATTAGAGGCCACCAAATGGCTATGCATCATCTCCCCGTCCCCTGCCCAGATATGCGCGGACACCAGCTCATCTTCTACCCATGCACCAATAGCAGTGATGCCTTCGAGCTGTGCCAATGCTTCATGATGCGCGGCAGGGAATGCATGTAGGCCGGAAAGCTTCATATCCCGAATGATATAATCATAAAGTTTTTGCCAATCACGCCAATGTGTTTTCAAATCCACCACATCCACGCGTACCTGTTGCTGTGCTTTCCGCAGCGCGCGCCTGTGGTGGCTATCATATTGTGGTTCTCCCTTCGCGTAGTCATGCACATAATGCGTTTTGAAATCCCTAAGCATAGGAAAATGTGGTTTTAACACATCAAGCTCTGGCCGGTGAGAATCATCCAGCACCATCACCACAGAAACAGCGCCATGCTCCTTCAATCTTTCCAAACCGCCTGCAATATCGGCATCTTTGGGCAATACGCAAAACGGATACACACCCGCAGCGTCTATTCCACCGCCATCAATTTCACGCAAAATAACCGGTGTATGCCACTCCTCAACAAAGAGCGCTTTTCCCCAGTGAGAAAGGGATTCGGCAAATATTATCCGCGCATATGGATGATTATTTATCATCGAAATAAAGCTGTTTCATACGTTCGGCAAATTCATCAACAATCTCGTAATCATCAAAGAACTGATCGCGGCGCTGAATAATTTTTTCTTTGGTTTCATTATAGAAGTTTTTGTCCTGCGCTAATTTTATTGCTATTTCTGCATACTCTTCCGGTGTGCTAGCAATCATTTCCGGCATGTCCATACGCGTATACATACGGTGACCAGCACGGCTCGCGTAATAGTCGTTAGGCAATGTCACAAACGGCACACCGGCCGAAAAACAAATATAGGCCGTGGTACCGAAGGAATAATGGAACGTATCCAATACACAATCTACCGCACGCAGCACGACAGGGAAATCTGCTTTTTGTGCAAATGGCACAAACGCAATGCGCTTACATAAATCAGCGGACATGGTTTTAGCAAAACGCTGAGTAAGTATTGCTTGGGCAAGGGTCTTCTTAGGGTCAAACAACACGATGCGTGCTTTGGGGTCGCGTTCCAATATCACTTTAAATACCGTATCCATATCCGGATGCAGCTTATGAAGTAGCACCGGACAGCTATATAAGCGCACATCACCTGCAGGCAATCCTAGTGCCTCGCGCGGTGGGTGCTCATCCGGAATGCTAGGTGGCGAATATACCGCCAGGGTACGGTCTAATAGTATCAGTTTTTCTGTATAATGTTCCTGAGCATTTTCTACTTCCCCATCCTGATTGGAAATAAAATAATCCATATTGGGGATACCGGTGGTAATCGGCACCCCGCCCCATACACATTGCATATGCGCTAATCTCGCAAATGGCAGGGCGTACATCAGCTGGTCGCTTCCTACCTCCATGTAGAAAAGAATATCCATTTCTTCTTTGGCAATAGCCTGCTGTGCTTTGTGCAAATCCATGGGCAGGTCAACGTAATGAGGCAACTCTCTTTTTAGTTTTTGTACCTCTGGATGTTGTGCCGGTGCATTAGAAAACACCACAATATCAAACTCACAATGCTCACTCATTTTCTCAATAATCTTGAGCAAGAACTGATTCAGCGTATCTTTATGCATAGAAGGAGACACAAAACCTAAGCGAATTTTCTTACCCGACGGCTTTCGTGGCTTACTACAATGAGGCGCTTCGAAAGCTAACGCGGGGCAGGATTTCAGAAAATATTCGGCTATTTTCTGATTGATCTCTTTATTATCCCTGCCGTGATAGGCTAGATAAAAAAGCGAGTTTTGATGCTCTGACAGCGGATTTTCAATCCATATTTTTTCAGCCATCAGTCTTTCTATTTTGTCTAAAAACCGCGCGCGTGACTGGTCAATATCCTCATTCGACATGGGAATGGGTGGTAAAAATAATGCATCAGCGATACGAATACGTTTATTTTCAGGAAACTTCTGCACCAGATGCGCTAATAATTTTTGCACCGATTCTGTATTGCCCATTTGGTAATGCACTGTGGGTAATAAAAACCATGCATCTGCATTATCCGGCCTCAGCTCCACCGCACGCTGTGCAACTTTCAATGCCTCAACATACAAACGTTCCTGCATCAGAAATGCTGCCACGTTGTAACATATATCAAAATTATTCGGGTCTAGCTGTAATGCACGACCAAAATCCGCAACCATTGCATCGCGCCTGGAAATGTTTTTAAACAACACGCCACGATTAAAATAGGCCAGCGCCATATCTGGTTTTAGCGCAATTGCCTGATTAAAATATTCGAGTGATTGCTGATATTGCTGTTGATGGTTAAGAGCGATTGCTTGATTTATCAACTGTGCCGCTTGTGTATCTGCCTGCGTTGAAATCTTTGGGTTTGAGCTCATTATGCCTTGTTCCGTTTAATATCGCTTGCATCAACGGCCTGTAATAATTCTCTATCGCTTACGCGTCCAATTTTTCCCCCATGTTCATTTACTGCATCCACAAGTCTTTCACATACGCCAGCCAGTGTTGCTTCTGTCATGTCCATTGCGCCAGGAATCCCCAGCATAGACTGCCCAAGATGTTGCGTTGCTGTTAGCTCTTCTGCAACTTCACACGCACGATAGGCAGGATGTGCATGGCAACCTGTTTCCCACCAACGGCGTGTATCTACACCACTTTCACGAAGCGTTTTACTTATCGTTGGTGCCATATCAGGGAGTATAATATTACAAGAGCTGGTCACCCATTTCGGGTGCATCCAACATTCAATACCGGCCTTACCTAAATGGTCGATGTAATATTGCTGCACACGTGCCCAGCCTGCGCGAATTTCCTGCCAATTATCCAGCACAGCCATACCCACCGCTGCGCTATATTCGCTGGGCTTGGCATTAATGGCAATGCGATGTGACAGGCGATCATCTTCAAAACCAAAATTGATAATCTTGCGTATGCGGAAAGAAATATCATGGCTCTGCGTAAGCACCAGACCTCCCTCGCCTATGCCGCAAATCTTCGTGGCATGCAGGCTGATCATCACCGGTGTACGTCCAATCTTGATCGCACCATTCATGAAAGAATCAAACGCCGCAGCCGCATCAATCACCACGGGAATACCCGTTTCTTCCGTAAAACGGTCCCACTCAGAAACATCCACCGGTGCTCCGAATGGAGAGACAGGCAATACCATACCAACCGGCTTTCCCAGTTTTTTGATCGCTTCTTTAGCACGCTCTGGTGTAAGCGTTTGCGTGGCGGCATCTACATCAGCAAACACTGGGGTAAGTCCCGCTGCAAGTGCGGCGGCAGGTGTGGCGGTAAATGTCCAGGAAGGCATCAAACACAAACTCCCACGCGTCACTTCCAATGCCTGCAACGCAACCGTAAGGCCAAGCGTGCCATTTGCCACCATAGTCACCTGATCTTCAGCCGCGCCAAAGGCCTCTTCCAGACGCTTCTCAAAAGCCAGCACCAGCGGACCAAAATTACCATACCACCGATTTGTATCAATCTGCCTCAGGTAAGGCAGAATAGCATCCGACTCAGGTAGTTTTGGCCTCAATACGGGAATAAGTGCAGACATGGTAACCTATCGTAAAACAAAGATATGCTATTCATAGCGGATAGGGCTAATAACTGGCAAGTTTTATGCCAGATTACTCTTAGTCTAACAGTGGTTTTTTAGGCTCAGCGCTGCTCGCTGCTAAATCATCCCAGCCACCGCCCAATGCACGGATCAAGGTTACGGTAGCAATAAAACGCTGGCCCCTTGTTTGCACTGCAGCTCGTTGAGCAGTAAGCGCATCACGCTGTGTGCTCACCACTTCGAAATAATCCACTTCCCCTTCATCATAACGGCGTTGAGAAAGTTCAGTAGTGCGCGTGGCCGCGCGTGCAGCTGCATCCTGTTCAAATGCTTGCTCGGCCATCAATCGTTGATTGACAAGGCTGGTTTCCACATCACGAAAGGCTACCAGCACCTGTTGTTTATATAACTCCACGGCTTCGGTATAATTCGCCTTTGCCGTATCCAACCGTGATAAGTTACGACCACTATCAAAAATGGGCATGGTCAATGCCTGACCTGCCATCTGGCCTAACGTCCAGCTACGGCTAGACCATAAAAATAAATCAGACAGGCTAGCCGATTCAAAACCAGCGGAAGCATTTAGTAACAAGCGTGGGAAGAAGGCCGTACGTGCTACACCAACGCGCCTATTCGCTGCTGCCATAACATTTTGTGCAGCCACAATATCCGGGCGGCGTTCCAGTAATGAAGACGGCAAGCCAGCAGGAATTTTCGGTGGAAGTGCAGCAAGCGGCGCTTCTTCAAAAGTAAACTGCGATGGCATTGTTCCTACCAGCACAGCCAACGCATGTTCCAACTCGGCGCGTCTGCGATCAAGTGCTACCAGTTCAGCACGTACACTAGCGAGTTCAGCGATGGTTCGGCTCACATCCTGCGCGCCCGATTCACCCAGCTCATAGCGACGTTGCATAATACGGTGCGCTTCTTCGCGGATGGTAATTGTGTCACGCAGCAACTGGCGTTCTGCATCTAGCGCACGCAGATTAAAATAGTGTTGTGCTACGTCGGCCTGCAGCGCAAGCAATGTGCTTTTATACAGTGCTTCCTGTGCATCTGCATCACGCAGTAATGCCTGATAGTTATCGCGCACTCGGCCAAATATATCCGCCTCATAAGAAGCTACACCACCGGCCGAATAAAGCGTGTAAGGCTTAGTTGCGCCCCCACCACCAAATGATTGCTGTGCGGCAGGAGATTGCTTCGTACGAGAAACATTCCCGCCAATATCAATATCCGGAATCAAACTAGGTACACTGGCACCCGCAACGCCGCGTGCAGCCTCCACTCTCGCCGCTGCTGCTTTCAGATCATGGTTAGCAGCGATGGCTTGTGCCTGCAATGCATTCAAATCCGCATCCGCAAATATTTTCCACCATTCACCGCGATCGGCTTTCTCATTCGGTTCGGCAACTTTCCATTCGCCCCTAACCTCTTCAGCAACATCGCTTGTTGTTTGTTCCTTATATTGCGCAGGCACATCCATTTTAGGTGGTTCGTGGTCTGGCGAAAGGCTGCATGCAGTAAGCATGGTAGTTGCGAATAAAGCTGTAAATTTATGCATGAGGTTTCTCCTCATCCAAATGCGGTTCAGAATGCACCGGGCATTCACCCGCCGTATGTAATGGCCCCGGGAACAGTAAACGAAGTGCAACGTAAAACACGGGGGTAAGAATCAATCCAAAGAAGGTCACGCCCAACATGCCAGAGAACACCGCAAGTCCCATTGCATGGCGCATTTCTGCACCTGCTCCGGTGGCAAGCACGAGTGGCAATACCCCCATGATAAAAGCAAATGAGGTCATCAGAATCGGACGTAAACGCATACCCGATGCTTTGATCGCCGCCTCAATTGGTTTCATTTTTTCACCGATCTCCAGTTCGCGCGCAAACTCCACAATTAGAATCGCGTTCTTACAGGCAAGCCCCACCAGCACGACCAATCCGATTTGCGTGAAAATATTGTTATCGTTGCCCATAATCCACACACCAAAAATAGCGCTAAGCAGACACATCGGTACGATCAGAATTACGGCAAGCGGCAGGCTTAAACTCTCATATTGTGCGGCTAGCACGAGGAATACGAGGAACACACATAATGGGAATACCAGCGTGGCGGTGTTGCCTGCAAGAATCTGCTGATAGGTCAGATCCGTCCATTCATAGTCCATACCTTGCGGTAGGGATTCATCGAGGATTTTACTGATTGCTTCTTGCGCCTGGCCAGTGGAATAGCCTGGCGCCGCGCCACCATTAATATCGGCTGAGCGATAGGCGTTATAGCGAATGGCACGCTCTGGTCCATAGCTTTGTTCGACTTTTACGATACTACCAAGTGGTACCATTTCACCCACAATGTTGCGCACTTTAAGTTTGGTAATGTCTTCTGCAAAAGCACGATACGGCGCGTCTGCTTGCACGATCACCTGATAGGTGCGGCCAAATTTATTGAAGTCATTTACATAAAGTGAACCCAGATAAATCTGCATGGTGGCAAATACATCGGTAATCGCCACGCCGAGTTGTTTGGCTTTGGTACGATCAATATCCACGCGTAGCTGAGGCACATTGATTTCATATCCGGAATACACGCTATACGGATCAAGTATTGGGTTCTGCCGTGCCTTACCCATCACCTCTTGCAGCTTGGCAAACAGCGCCTCTTCCCCAAGGTCAGCACGGTCTTCCAGTTGTAATTTGAATCCACCTGCCGTACCAAGTCCGCTTACTGGCGGTGGTGGCAGCACCATCACGAATGCATCTTTAATCGCGCCAAACTGCTGGTTTAATGATCCTGCAATAGCACCGGCGGAAAGATCACCGCTATTGCGTTCGTTGAACGGTTTCAACGGCAGGAACACGATACCCGCATTAGAACTACTTGTGAAACCATGGATCGACAGGCCGGGGAATGCAACAGAGTTTGCCACACCCGGTGTTTTTAACCCGATATCCGACATCTGGCGCATAATCTCTTCCGTACGATCCAGCGAGGCACCATCGGGAAGTTGCGCAAACCCGATGAGGTATTGCTTATCCTGCGGAGGAATATATCCGGTCGGCACACGCATAAACAACACGATGGTCATGGCAATCAACACTGCATACACAGCAAGCGCCAACGGGCGACGTTTTAAAATTTTCGATACACCATGGGAGTAACTTGCAGATTTGCGTTCGAACATGCGGTTAAACGGATTAAATATCCATGCCAGGTTTTTATCCATCCAACGTGCGAGCCAGTCTTTTGGTTCGTCGCGCCCTTTCAGCAACAGGGCCGCCATGGCCGGAGACAAAGTCAAAGAGTTGAACGCAGAGATCACCGTAGAAATAGCAATAACAAGCGCGAATTGGCTGTAGAACTGTCCGGTCAAACCAGAAATAAATGAAATCGGCACGAACACAGCGATCAACGTCAGCGTCATGGCAATAATTGGTCCCGTCACCTCACGCATCGCCTGATAGGTCGCATCACGAGAGGAAAGACCAGATTCAATATTACGTTCCACATTCTCCACTACCACGATGGCGTCATCCACCACCACCCCGATGGATAGCACGAGCCCGAATAATGTCAGTGTGTTGATAGAAAAGCCAAACATATACATGAAGGCAAAAGTACCCACGATAGAAACAGGCACGGCAAGCAATGGAATAATCGAAGCACGCCATGTTTGCAGGAAGAGTATCACTACAATCACCACCAGCAACACTGCTTCAAGCAGCGTGGTGATCACCGCTTTAATGGAATCACGCACGAAGATGGTGGGGTCATATACGATTTTATAATCCACCCCGGCAGGGAATGTTTTTTTCATTTCTGCCATGGCTGCGCGCACATCTTCTGAAATCTGCAACGCGTTAGAATCCGGCGCCTGAAAAATACCGAGCGCAACAGCGGGTTTATTGTTAAGCAAGGAGCGCAGCGCATATTGTGAGCCACCCAGCTCCACGCGCGCAACATCTTTAAGGCGCGTTACTGCCCCGGTCGATTCTGTTTTAATAATAATATTTTCAAATTCTTCTACAGATTCGAGACGCCCCTGCGCGTTGATATTGAGCTGAATATCAACATCGTGCCCATTATAAGGTGGTGTGCCGATAATCCCGGCAGCCACCTGTACATTTTGTTCACGAATCGCCGCCACCACATCGGTTGCAGAAAGCCCGCGGGCGGATACTTTTTCCGGATTTAACCACACGCGCATCGCGTAGTCGCTACCACCGAAAATCATTACATTCCCAATACCGTTCAGCCTGCGAATACGATCACGAATATTAAGTGTCGCATAGTTACTTAAATAGAGTGGGTCATAGCTTTCATCAGGGGAAACAATATGCACCACCATGGTAAGGTCAGAAGAACTTTTGATGGTTGTTACACCGAACTGGCGTACAATATCAGGAAGCCGTGGCAATGCTTGGCTTACACGGTTTTGTACCAACTGTTGTGCTAAATCTGGGTCAGTACCAATTTTAAAAGTAACCGTAATGCCTAATGTGCCGTCTGAAGAACTTTGTGACGACATGTAGAGCATGTTTTCCACGCCGTTGATCTGTTCTTCCAGCGGTGCAGCCACTGTCTCGGCAATTACACGGGGGTTCGCACCCGGATATTGCGCGCTCACCTGCACAGATGGTGGCACTACTTCGGGATACTCGGATATTGGCAATTGCCATACGGCAATCGAACCGGCGATGAAAATAATCAGCGACAATACGGCAGCAAAAATCGGCCTGTCGATAAAAAAGCGGGAAAGGTTCATGCGTTTTGTCTATTCCTCTGCTTTGGCTGGAGCCGCTTCCGGCTTTTTATCTTCGGCGTTAACCGCAGGCGGTGTTTTTGCCTCCACCGGGTTTCCATCCATAGAAACCATTTCAGGTGTTACGGGTTGACCGGGCATCATAATACGCTGCAAGCCACTCACTACAATTTGTTCGCCAGGCGTAAGCCCCTCTTCTACAATGCGCAAACCTTCAGCCATACCGCCAAGCGTCACCTGACGACGTTCGGTTTTTCCATCAGCGCCCACCACGATCACGAATTTTTTATTCTGGTCAGTACCTACTGCGCGATCAGTAATCAACACGGCCTCTTTTTCCTCTGCACCACCCAGCTTCACACTGGCAAACAACCCCGGCACTAGCACACCATCTTCATTATCAAACACTGCACGCACGCGAATGGTGCCCGACATCACATCCAATTTATTATCAAATGATTCAATCTTACCCTGTCTCGCTTCTCCACCTGCAGCCAACTGCATAGTCACCGGAATCGCCTGCACATCTTTTCCCTCGGCAAGTGCACGTGCATATCTCAGGTAGTTAGTTTCATCGAGCTCGAAGTCGGCATAAATCGGATGAGAGGCCACCACTGTAGTGAGCAGCGGTGCGTTCGGGCCCGCCTCAACCAGATTACCCACGGTAATTTCTGCACGGCTTACGCGTCCGTCAATCGGTGCTTTCACTTTGGTATAATTTAAATTAAGGCGCGCCCGAGTGAGGTCAGCCTTAGTCACCAATGCTTCATTTTTACGCTGATCATAATCGCGCTTAGAGATCGCTTTTTCAGCTAGCAATATCTCTGCACGTTTCCACTCCGCGTCCGCAAAGTCAAAACGCGCTTTGGCAGACTGATACGCAGCAGCATACGGCCTTGGGTCGATCACAAAAAGCAAGTCGCCTTTTTTTACTATCGCCCCATCTTCAAAATGAATGGAATCAACTGTACCAGAAACTTGTGGGCGAATTTCTGCCGCATCCACTGCTACCAATCTGCCAGAGAATTCCTGCCAGGTTTGCACCTTGCGTTCGATAACCTTGGCAACTGACACTGGCACTGCGCCGCCCATTTGCGCTCCACCCATCATGTTAGGCGACATAACGTAGCCATAGCCGTAATAACCAGCCACCGCGAGAATAATGAGTATTATGAGTTTGCGAGCCATCTGTTCTCCTTACGCGTCAGCTGTTTTTTTGACCGAACGGTCTGTTTTGGTTTTGGTAGGTTTGTAGCGGTCGAAAAAGCGTAACAACCCCGGAAATAAATCACGACGAATTACTTCCAGGTCATTTTTGATTTTTGCCTGATACATTACTCCGGCGATATAAGATTGCATTTCCTGTCCCATTATTTTTGCGTTCGTGGCCGAAGTAAGTCCTTCTGCCCGCGCATCACGAATCAGACTTTCATAATATTTAGAGGTACGACCAAACAACTCATCCATTTTTTGACGAATGCGCTCATCCTGTGTGGAAAGCTCGGAACCACACGCCATGTATGGGCAACCCAGCACTTTTCCATATTTTTCAGCTTTTTCTTTTTGTCGTTCATAGGCTGCATCACATAACTTTTTCAGGCGATCAAGCGGTTTTAGTGATGGTGAAAATATTTCATCGAAAAAAGGACGGCTCATTTCCCATTGCCGCTCAAACGACTCAATAACCACATCCACTTTAGAAGGAAAATAATGATAGAAGCTGCCTTTTTTCACAGACGCTTCTTTACAAATTTCATCCACGCTTACTGCACCATAGCTTTGTTGCCAGAGCAATTCAGTGGTAGCATCCAGGATTTTTTCACGAGTAGATGGTGACATAGGGAGCATTTAATAACATATATTTGACCGATCGGTCAAATATGATTGTAGACACATAGTCCATTATAGGTTAAGCATAGATTTTCATTATTTATTACAATAAGATATGCTTGTTTTCCTACTCTCACCCTTTCTTAATATATTCTTGTTAGGCTTACGCCCATATTCACTTTAGTAAGGATTTTACCCATGTCGCAATCCGGCAACAAGCTACCTGCCCCCGCTATGGCCTATATTTCAGGCGAGGAGATGACCCGTGAAGTCATGAAAATGATTTTGGATAAATGGGTATCACCCTATCTCGATACCTCTAAGTGGGAATTTTACGATCTCTCCTGTATTTCTCGTGACAAAACAGATGACCAGATATTGCGTGATGCAATTGATGCTGGCGCTAAAATCGGCTCCATCTTTAAAGAGCCAACCATCACCCCTACAGGGGAACAATGCAAAGAGATGGGGCTCAACAACCAGTTAGGCAGCCCGAACGGCAGCATGCGCCGCGCATGGAATGGTTTTTCGATTGATCGCGATACCATCGCCATAGCAGGTTTGGAAAAACAAATGGGGTATGCCAAGCCGGTATTGTTTTGTCGTCATGCCGTGGGCGGGCGCTATGGCGCAGGCTCTGCCCTTGTCGGGCCGGGCACATTAGAACTCGTGCATGTTGCAGAAGATGGCACACGCAAAACGGTCAACACACGCACGCTAACCGATAAACAGAACGCAGCGGTGGTTTATCACAACCCGTATGACAATGTAGAAGAACTCGCACATCATTTCTTTAAACGTTCACTGGCAGCGGAAGTAACCCCTTATGTGGTTACCAAGAAAACCGTGTTTAAATGGCAGGAGCATTTCTGGCAGGTGATGAAAGATGTATTTGATAAACACTACAAAGCACAATTTTTGGAGAAAGGCTTGCTCAAACACACAGGCGATGAGTTACGTCACCTGCTTTCCGATGATGCGGTAATGAAAATGGCTAAATGGCATGAGGGCGGTTTTTCTATGGTTGCACATAATTATGATGGCGACGTGCTGACCGATTTGCTGGCAGAGATATACAAATCCCCCGGCTTCATCTCTTCAGTGCTAACCGGCTCAAAACCTGACGGCCAGAAGATTATGGAATTTGAGGCTTCTCACGGCACCATTGCCGATCAATATGCGGCATTTAAAGCAGGCAAAGAAACGTCTGTGAACCCACTCGGCATGGTCTATGCGCTGCGAGGAGCGATTGATCACTCCGCCACACTGGCGTTGGAAAACAAAGAAATTGATGATCAGACAGCTACCAACATTCGCAAATTCACTGAGCTGATGTATAGTTCCATGTGCGAAGCCATGGCCGGTGGCAAAGGTACTCGCGACCTGTCAGGCCCATCAGGCCTGACTACTGAAGGGTTCATCGACGAAGTCGCCGCGCGCCTGCAACAAAAAATCAGCAAAGAACTCGCCACACTTGCTGCATAAACTACGCTGTAACACAATCTTTGCTTGAGTTCTGGGGCACTGACCGCTATACAACCCGCCTGTTATGCGCAATATGCCTCTCATAAAGCGTTTCTACGCTGACCGTTTCCTGCATATCCGGTCTTTTTCTCTCAGCTTGTTTACCGGGCTAGTGCTTTGTGCTGCGCTATATGCATGGCGTGGTACGGACGTATTTAATTTCACTGTTAGCTGGTGGCATGCGCTGCTTATTCCTGCAGGTATTTATGTGGGCGGCCTTTCGGCCGTGTGGATTCACAATGCTACCCATGGTAGTTTTAAGAACAAACACATCAATGAATTATGCGGGCAGATCGCCGGCGTACATCAGCTTTGGGGGTTTACCGGCTGGAAGCTGATCCACCTATTGCATCACATGTATTCCGATAATGTCGAACATGACACCCATCCGCCCAAAGGCCATACGTTCTGGCATTTTGCGAAAATCATGTTTGTGTACTCATCAGCCTGTGTGTCAAAGCGCTACCGTGAACATTGGGGGGATACGGCTCAAACACGTTTTCTACAACGTGCGGGGCTTACCGTGTTCGTTGCCATGGCCACCACAAATCTTGCCTTCTGGTTCTTGTTATTAGGCGCGCCAGGGTTTGTATTTTTCTACATCCCTTCTTACCTGTTCAATCATTTCATGTTCGTAGACATTAATTACAGCGCGCACCCTGTAAATTCAGAAACCGGTGAGACGGCCGCTGCAAACCTGAACCACAATCTATATTACAAACTGGCTAACCACCTCTGGCATGGCATTTATTTTCACGGCAATCACCACCGCAAACCATTGCTATTTAACCCGCGCCACATGCCAGCCCGGCCACATAAAACCGAGCTAAAAAAAGCGGCCTAACTTATTTTTTTTGCTGTGGCGGCTTCTTTTTGCCTTGTTTCTTCTTACCCTTACGTGATTTAGCGCGCTCTTTATCACGGTACGTCTTTATTTCTTTTGGCGTCAACATACCGTCCTTATTAGTATCTACCGCTACGAAATATTTTTCATGCTTCGCATGAAATTCATCATTGCTGAGTTTGCCATCTTTATTGGCATCTGCCGATTTAAACCAACGACTAGCCTTAACAGGTTTTTTGGCATCTTTTTTCCCACGCTTTTTTTTCATCTCCTGTGGTACCAACACACTATCCTTATTGGTGTCTGTCATCACAAAATACTGTTCATGTTTGGCATGAAACTCATCATTGCTGAGCTTGCCATCTTTATTAACATCTGCCGACTTAAACCAACGACCAACGCGTGGTCCTTTATCCCGCTTTTTTCCTTTGGTGTGTTGTTGTGTCTTAGCTGCTTTTTCTTTAGTCTCAAGCGACTCGTTTTTTGAGCTCACCGCAATAGCAGCGCCTACCAGCACCACCCCCGCAGCAGCAATCGCATACATTTTGTTCATCTAAAGACCCCTTCCCGTTTATTATCTTTCCATGGCAATGTTATCAGGAAAGTAGTGCCACGCAAAATAATTATTCAGCTACCAGGCCACCCAACCTCTTGCCTGCTACTACGTGAACATGAAAATGCGGCACTAATTGCCCGGCATCTTCACCATGATTGCTGATAATACGATAGCCATTTTCCTGCAACTTAAGCTGGGAAGCCACCTTCTGCACACCAGCAAAAAACCCTTGTATCAAATCCTGTGGTGCAGCGGTCATGAAGTCATCGAATGAAACATACTCACCCTTGGGAATCACCAGCACATGCACAGGTGCTACTGGCGCAATGTCTTCAAAAGCGAGCACGTGCTCATCCTCATAGACCTTGTTACATGGCAGTTCCTCGCGCAGGATTTTAGCGAAAATATTATCCGTATCGTAAGCCATCACAAAACCTTGCAGGCTTCATCAAAGCTGAGACGCGGGCTACGTGGGAACAGCTTGGATGCATCGCCATAACCAAGATTACACAGGAAATTAGATTTCACCGGCGTACCAGCAAAAAAGGCTTCATCAAGTTTGGCATGATCAAAGCCAGACATTGGCCCACAATCCAGTCCACAAGCGCGTGCTGCTAATATGAAATAACCTCCCTGCAACACAGCATTGCGATCCGCGGTAGAGTTAATCAGCTCCTGATTACCGGTAAACCAGCTTTTTGCGTCCGTATGGGGAAAGAGCTGCGGCAATTTTTCATAAAATTCCATATCCTGCGCAATGATGGCACATACAGGTGCGCTCATGGTTTTTTCCACGTTCCCTTCAGCGAGGCATGGCTTTAGCTTCGCCTTCGCTTCGTCTGATTTGACAAACACAATGCGTGCTGGCGAGCAATTGGCGCTGGTCGGCGCCCATTTCATCAGATCATATACTTGCGTAAGCAGCGCATCATCCACGGGCTTATCCAGCCACTCATTGTGCGTGCGTGCATTATTAAACATCATATCCAGAGTTTGTTTATCCGCGCTCATACGTCACCTTTCCTACGTTTTTTCTCTTCAATTCTTAACATGCCTTCACGGCGCATCAGTTCATCCATCACATCGCTCAGCGGCAAGCCCTGCTCTACCATCAATAGCAACCAGTGAAAGAGCATATCCGCACTTTCTGCCACCACTTCTTTTTTATCATTCTGCATGGCAGCGATCACCGTTTCCACCGCCTCTTCTCCCAGCTTCTGGGTGATTTTGGGTGTGCCTTGTTTCATGCGTTTAGCCACGTAAGATTCCTTGGGGTCTGCGCCCTTTTGCTTTTCAATAAGCTGATATAAATGTTCTAATGTATCGACAGTGGACATGCTGCTCCAATCTACTAATATACTGAGTTGATGGCAGATAATCACGACCGCACACAATATGCAACTATTGGTCATCCATCGGTAGCAGCTATTACCGAAGGGCATTTTCGCTTTGCCAGCAAAAAACAAGCACAGGAGAAGCTTGCCGCTATTTTGAGTGGGTTCATTCTTTCAAAAAAAAGTAAGACCGCTAAACCCATATTATGGATTAAAGGGTTTGCCATCACCCCGGATGAACATGCCGAAGGCTGTTTAGGGAATTTCGCCAAGCTATCCGTTACCCCGCGTGATGATCACTACACTGTCGTGGCCGAAAAGATGGCAATGAAACTCGACCAACATCCGCAGCGCAAGCGCCCTAAGCGGCAACACCCGGATTGGGGACATCCCATCCTGCGCAGTGTGAAGAAAAAGCGGCGTTATGATGACGCAAGCGAAGCACATGAAGAGTTGATGCGCCTGCATCAGGACTATCCGGAAATCTCCATTCCCGGCGAAGGGCAGCTACACATCATTATTTATGAGCCGACGGCCTATCGCAAAAAGCCGATTCAGAAATACACATTAAAAGTAAAGCCGACGGATGATGAAAAATTTGTGATTCAGTATCGCAAAAATACCTACGTCAAAAAGAAAGACCCGCGCAAAAAGAAAGAAACCGCTATTGGGTTTTTTACCAGCCTGGTTCAGAAGAAAAGAAAAAAGTAGTCCAACTCTCCCCGGTTAGGGGGGCGGGTTGGACTACTTCGTGAGTTTAGCCAGCACGTTCGGCTTCGGCACGCCAGTTCAAGAGCAAACTCACGCTCCTGAACATGATGAATGCCAAAAACCAGACGAGCGCGAGCTCAATCTGATCCGGCTGCATCGCAAGAGACACCACAAAAATGAGTGCCCCAGCGATGTGAGCGATAGTGATCCACCTGTTCCTTCCGTCATACAACTCCCGAAGGTTGAACATGACAGCGACGAACAGGATGAACCCACTCACATAGCTCGTCCACAAAAGAACGGGCGCAGGGACCTCTCGAAGCAGCTCCCCATTGGGAACCGTTTCGGAAACGTTCTGCGCCAACTCCACGGACGGAACATCCAGCACCGACGGCACCAGCAAAAAACTCAGGTACAGAAAAACTGCACTAAACAACACAGTACTCATCCACTTCTGCTTTTCTTTAAGCGTACTTCCCATTTCAAATTCCTTCCTTAGAAAAGGACAGACAGACTGTAAAGAATCTACAACGTGTAAATTCCAAGTGAACGATTAGTATAACATAATGGAAACTAAGGATTAATCAGGATACTGTGAAGATTCTGTGACAGCACAACCATTTGAAATACAATGATTTTGCCGGCTGCACCTCTGCCCTCACACCAATGTCGAGATTGGCTCCAGGTTTTTATAGTAGAAATAGCCCGAAATCATCTGGGCACTTTCAAACTCGTAGTAAGGCAGTGTGCCCCATTTTTTATAGCCGTTTTCTTCGTAAAGTTTGATGGCGGCTTCCTGTGTTTTACGCACGGAAAGTTTGATGATCGAGAATCCCTGCGCGCGCGCTTCACGTTCTACTGCTTCGAGCAACATCTTGGCCATACCGTGCCCCCTCGCCCATGGAGCCACAAAATGCGCCTCAACCGAAGCGGCAAAAGAAGTAGTCTCTTTACTGGGGCCGGGCTTTAAGAGTTGCACGCTACCGGAAAGAGCACCATCAAGCCGCGCAGCAAACAACACACGCTCCGGCACTACGATGACCCCTTTCCAATAGGTCTCCAATATATCTTTTCCGGGGGGGAGCACCCAGTTAAAGCCGATGCCCTCGCGAATCGCGTCTTCCGTGGCTTGCACCAGCTCGGTGAGGTCGGCATGGCGAAATTCGGTTATTCTTTCGACGCGGGCGCTCATAATCTCACAACACTATGTATAGGCTTGGGCAAAATGTCGGTCGAAATAGCGCTGCTCAGCGCGCAGCTGGCTATCGGCTGCGGTAATATCGGCCATGATATAACCGCGTTTGGCAAGTGCACTACGAATCCAGTCATTACCATGAAACCCGACCATCGCATTAAACATGATCTGCACGATACCCAACACGTCGGCGCTCATGAAGCCACTTTTGGTGATTAATGCCAATGCCGTATTCACTGCAAAAATGAACAGCGCCGCTAGCCACAAGCGGTGATACAACGCCCACAAAAACGTAAACAGAAAGGCAAAAACATTGAATCCCTCTTTTACAAATACCGGCTTTTGATAGCTATTCGAGCTACCCGATTCCACATGCACCGTATAAATTTTCATGCCACCGAACATGTATGTTTTTCCTATTTCACCGCACCGCCATATGGCGACGCATGAGCATTAAAGAGAGCGGCATTTTTAGCAGAATGCCAATAAAAGACAAGTCGTTGATTTTACATTTTCGCTAGGCTGAGCCAAATGCGCAGCTTTTTTAGAAGCCGTAGCGCAGCGTACAGCTAAGTACGTGAGCAACGGAAGTGTAAAAAAGCAAGTAAGTTGGCCAACATCGTGGAAATCATCCGTCTTCCAAATGTAAGAGCAATGCCCCACCAACCATGCTCATCACTACGGCAGGCGCCCAGGCGGCCAGCCAAATGGGTAACGTGCCTGCTGAGCCTAATGCAAAAATCAGATCGGTAAAGAAATGCATCAAAAACCCGGTCAAGATACCGGCCACCACCAATATGCCGACCTTACCACGGCGCGGTAAACGTAGCGAGAATACAGCAGCTACCAACACAGTTCCTGCGAGTAAGAACGGACTAGCAAGCATACTTTGCCAGTAAAGCCGGTGTTTAAGTGCAGAAAACCCTGCATCCTCCAACATAGTGGTAAAGGATGGCAACGCCCAAAATGACATGGTTTCTGGCGAGGCAAAACTATCCTGAATATAGCCAAGCGTGAGGTTGGTTGGCAGCACCTCTTCAGAAGTTTCCACCGGAGGTTGGCCTGGCACCGAACGGATCACCTTAGAAAGCACCAACTCACCGGGATTAAGTATGGCACGTTTTGCATCAAGCCGCTCGGAAAATTTCTTTTCCTTATCGAAGGTATAGATATTCACATTATCAAACGACATATCGTTTTGCGAAATGCGCATGGCGTGAATAATATGTTCATTACCAGTTTCTTCAATCTGGCGAAGCCACAAACCAGACGACGAGACCGCAAGCAAGCTCGGCCTACCGGTTAAATATTTCCCTTCAATATGCTCGTAACGCAGTAACAAGGCAGAAGCCAGCGGGTTAAACACGGTGGTCATCAACATACCAATGCCAAGCACCACCATCACTGCCGGATATAAAAATTGCCACACAGACACCCCGGCCGAACGTGTCACCACCAGTTCGTGTGTACGCGTAAGTTTGGTCAGCGCCAACATGCTACCGATCAACACTGCGTAAGGCATAAGTCGTTCAGCCATACTGGGAAGTTTAAGCAGTACCATTTGCAAAATGACCCCAATGGTCACTCCATCTTTGCCCGAAGCACGACGCAACAATTCAATCAAATCCACTAACATGCTAATGGCAAGCAAACCAAACAGCGCCAGCATAATGGACTGCAGAAAATGTTTTCCTATATAGGAAGAAAGTGTCCAGGGAAGTCTCATCATGCGTGTCTGAGCCTCCTGAAATTCAGGCTCCCGCCGCTCAACACATGCGCAGCAATAATACAGGGAATAAACAAGTTGAGATAGGCCAGTATAACCAGTGATGGGTTCATAGCCACCATGCCACGGAAGCCCACCGAGGCAAACAGGATGACTACACCAAAGCCAACCGCCATAGCAATGCGTCGCCAATGACCGCGACGGTTAAACTCACCAGAGAGCAGCACGGCCAGCGCCACCAACGTGATACACAAACTATAGGCTGGCCATAAAATGCGCTGGTGTCCTTCAGCATAGCGTTTCAAATTATCCTGCATGCTGCGTGTATCGTCATAGCGAAACAGCTCGTGCAGGAAAAGCTCCTGCGGGTCTTTGTAACGCTTGCCCATCTCCTTGGTATAAAGGCTGATATCAAGCGTATATTTTTCGAAATTCAGAAAAGACAGCTTGCCGTTTTGTTTTTCCTGACGGTTGCCGTTTACCATCAAAAATCGTGGCCCTTGTGCAGTTTCCACCAGCTTGCCTTCTTCCGCCATCATGGTGATGGACACATCTGGCGTGCGCGCATCATGCACGAGTATGCCGTGCAGGATATTATTTTCATCGCGCTCTCGTATAAACACGGTAAGTCCTGGCACGGGGCTGTTAAACACACCATCTTGCAACAAGATGGATGCGTAGTTATTGCGCAGGAAAAATTGCATTTCCTTGAATTGCTTGTAGCTTACTGGCTGCAAATACATGGCAATAAAATAGCCAATGATCGCCACACCCGCCGCCACCTGTATGGCCGGCAACCCCAGTCGCCAACGTGAAAGCCCGGCCGCCTGCATCACCACCAGCTCGCTTTCTATTTTTAGCTTGTTGTACACAAACAGGACAGAGCACAACAAAGCCGGCGGCAGTATCATCAAGATTAACGACGGAACGAGCAACACAGTCAGTGTCAAAAATACCATGATCGACACGCCCTGATTAACGATTACATCAATAAAGCGCAATGCTTGCGTGAGCCACACGATACTGGTAAGGCTTAGCGTAATAAGCAGCATCGAATGCACCAGGTGCCGCGTGATATATTTATTATATTGGTACATAGGCTAAATACATAGACGGGAACGTCAATTAAGGGAAGAACGTATGAAAATTAATTTCGTAGAACTCAACAAAACTGCTCAAAATAACGCTGTTTTAGTGCTGGCAGTAGGTAAAGACAAGAAACTCTCTGCGGCAGGCAAAGACCTGGATAAGCAGTCTGGTGGCGTCATTTCCAAAGCTATCGCTTCTGGCAAATTTGCCGGTAAGCCGGGGCAATATCTTTCCGTAGCACTTCCTTCTAAGATGAAGGCAGACCGCGTAGTTCTTGCCGGTTACGGCGAGGCAAAGAACCTGACCCACACCTGCTTCGAAAAGATGGGTGGCGGGGCGATTCCTCATATCAACGCCGCCAATGCAAAATCCGCTGCATTCCTATTAGACGGCATTAAATGCAAGGTACCATCCTCTGAAGCGGCAGCACGCATCGGGCATGGCGCGTATCTACGCAGTTATTTCTTCGATAAATATTTCACCAAACGCCCGGATATTGAAAAGTCTGCGCTTAAAACATTTAGCGTGGCCGTGTCTGGCAGCAAGTCTGTTTCCAAACATTATAATGTATTGGCTAAGATCGCCGACGGGGTGAACCTCACGCGCGACGTGGTCACTGAGCCGGGCAATGTGATCAACCCAGAAACTCTGGCCAAGAAATGTCAGGAACTCAGCAAGCTTGGCGTAAACGTAAAAGTGTTGGGCGAAGCGCAGATGAAAAAGCTGGGCTTTGGTGCGCTGCTTGGGGTTGGGCAAGGCTCACGTTTCGAATCCAAGCTCGTAATCATGGAATGGAAAGGTGCGGCTAAATCGCAAAAGCCGGTTGCTTTTGTGGGTAAAGGTGTGACGTTTGATACGGGCGGTATTTCTATCAAGCCGTCAGGCGGCATGGATGAAATGAAATTCGACATGGGCGGCTCCGGCACCGTCATCGGCCTGATGAAAGCACTTGCTGGCCGCAAAGCCAAAGTCAACGCAGTGGGTGTTGTCGGGCTGGTAGAAAACATGCCAGATGGTAATGCGCAGCGCCCCGGCGATGTGGTCACCTCTTATTCTGGCCAGACCATTGAGGTGCTCAACACCGATGCGGAAGGCCGCCTCGTGCTGGCTGATGCATTGTGGTACACACAAAAACATTTCAAACCAAAATTCATCATCGATCTGGCAACGCTGACTGGCGCTATCATTGTAGCGCTTGGTAGTTCGCGCGCCGGGCTGTTTTCCAATGATGACAAGCTCTCCGAGCAGCTGTCTAAAGTGGGTGAAAAAGTCGATGAGCCCGTATGGCGTCTGCCACTGGGTGATGTGTATGATAAGCAGATCAACTCTGATATTGCTGACATGCAGAATATTGGCGCCGATCGTGAAGCAGGCTCCATTACGGCCGCACAATTCCTGCAACGTTTTGTAAACAACACCCCATGGGTGCATCTCGACATTGCGGGCACCGCATGGAGCAAGAAAGACTCGGCGCTGTTTGCCAAAGGTGCAACCGGTTATGGCGTGCGCCTGCTCAACCAGTTGGTGGAAGATTACTACGAATAATGGCCTCGGTTCAGTTCTACCATCTTACTACTTCGCCGCTGGAGCGTGCGCTGCCTAAATTGCTGGAGACCATTATCAGCAAAGGTTTTCGCGTGGCTGTGGTGGCGGAGTCTGAAGAGCGCGTGGCCCAACTCAACCAACTGCTCTGGACCTATGACCAGAATAGTTTTCTGCCACATGGCAGCGCCAATGATGGCAACGAAAAAGAGCAACCCATTTACCTCACCACTAAACCTGAAGCACCGAACGATGCGAACGTGATGCTCATCACGGGTGGTGCGGTAGTAGAAGATACGTCGGGCTATGAGCGCGTGGCTGATATGTTTGATGGCAACGACCTGAGTTCACTACAGGCAGCACGCCTGCGCTGGAAGCATTACAAGGATGCAGGGCTCGAGCTTTCTTACATGCAGCAGGGCGAGCAAGGTGGTTGGCAACAAAAGGCTGTTGCGTAAATGTCTGATCCTGTTTCCCTGCGCAGAACGTTTGCGATTATTTCCCACCCCGATGCCGGTAAAACCACGCTAACGGAAAAGCTGCTTTTATTTGGTGGCGCGATTCATTTAGCCGGTGCAGTTAAAGCCAAGAAAGGCGGCAAAGCAGCCACGTCGGATTGGATGAATATTGAGCAGCAACGCGGTATCTCGGTAAGTTCTGCGGTGATGACGTTCGAGTATGATGGCAAGACGGTAAACCTGCTGGATACGCCCGGCCACAAAGACTTTTCGGAAGACACTTATCGCACGCTGACCGCGGTGGATTCTGCGGTGATGGTGCTGGATGGTGCGAAAGGTATTGAGGAGCAAACCCTCAAGCTTTTCGAAGTGTGCCGCCTGCGCGATACGCCGGTGATCAGCTTCATCAACAAGATGGATCGTGAGACGCGCGAACCGTTCGAGTTGCTCGACGAGATTGAGCAGCGCCTGCAGCTTAATGTCTGCCCCATCACCTGGCCGATTGGCATGGGCAAGCGTTTCCGCGGTTGTTTTAACATCGTCACCGACACGCTCTATTTATTTGATGATGATGGCGGTGAACAAATTTCTGAAGGCAAACAATATAGCGGAACGGATGACCCCGCGCTGGATGAAGTCATCCCCGCTGAAGAACTTTCAAAGTTCCGCGAAGAGGTGGAAATGGTCAAAGCCATGTGCCCACCGTTTAATAAAGAGCATTATCTGGAAGGGCATTTAACGCCGGTATTTTTCGGCAGCGCGATCAATAATTTTGGTGTGCGTGAATTGCTAGAGGCGCTGTGTGAAATGGCGCCTGCCCCACGTGTGCAGGCCGCGGAGCCACGCGAAATAACACCGCAGGAAGAAAAATTCTCCGGCTTTGTGTTTAAGATTCAAGCCAACATGGACAAGAACCATCGCGACCGCATCGCTTTTGTGCGCATCTGCTCCGGCAAATATCGCCGCGGCATGAAAGTGTTGCATGTACGCTCCGGCAAAACACTGGCGCTTAATAACCCGGTGTTGTTTTTGGCGCGTGAACGTGAGCTGGCTGAAGAAGCCTGGCCGGGTGATATTCTGGGCATTCCCGGGCACGGGCATTTGCGCATTGGTGATGGGCTCACCGAAGGTGAAAAACTATACTTCACCGGCATTCCAAGTTTTGCGCCGGAGCTTTTCCAGCGTATTCGTCTGGAAGACCCGCTGAAATCCAAGCAGCTTAAAGAAGCGCTCACGCAACTTTCTGAAGAAGGTGCCTCACAGATTTTTAAACCGATGGATGGTAGTCCATGGATTATCGGCGTAGTGGGCACATTGCAGTTTGACGTGATTGCTTCGCGTATTAGCGCAGAATATGGTGTGAAGGGCAGTTTTGAAGCCGTGCAATATACGGCGGCGCGGTGGATTAAAGCCAAAGACCAAAAAGCGCTCGATGATTTTTGCAATAAGAATAAATTCAACACGGCGGAAGATGCTAACGGACAACTCGCCTATCTCGCCCCCAATGATTGGCATTTAGAGCGCATCGCCAAGGACTTCCCGGATATTGAATTCTTGAAAACCCGCGAAAACCGCTAACATTAAAAAGTGCGCTTCCATTTTCCCCCTTCCCGGCCAATCATTTTAACCACATGCTTACCTCATGTCCGCATGGTTAGCCCTAGTTCCCGCCGTTTCTGATCTGCTTGATAAGCTGATTCCCGACCCCGAAGCGCGCGAAAAAGCCAAGCTTGAGTTGCTTAAGGCCGAGCGCGAAACCGACCTTGAGGAGTTGCGCCTTGCCATCAGTGCTGACGCCATGCAGGCAGAGATCAATAAAAACGAAGCAACACACCGCACGCTATTTGTCGCAGGTTGGCGGCCATTCATTGGCTGGGTCTGTGGTGTGGCATTCGCCTATCATTTTATCATCCAACCCATTGCCGCTTTTGCCATTGCCAATCAGGGCAGCGAAGTACATCTGCCTGACTTTGATATCGAAGCGTTATTTACGGTATTGATGGGCATGCTTGGTTTGGGCGGTCTGCGTACGATTGAAAAAATCAAAAACATCTCCAAGTAGCTGCGTTTTTCACGGCACTCCTGACTGTTTTATTTAATAGAAAATTAACTGCAATGCGGCTATAGGTAAGGCATCGTAATCTATAGATTCAGGAACGCTCGATGATAAAACGTACCCTTATTGCCGCTGCACTTAGTGCTACCACCCTCTCTTCACCAGCTCTGGCCACCGAATATGTCACTGGTTATGTCGGCTTGTTCGATTTGGTTGATGGCGATAACGAGGCCACGCAGTTTGGTGCGGAATATCGTTTTGAAGCCACTAGCTACGGCCTGCGCCCTATGATCGGTGCAAACATCACCACAGATGGTTCTCTTTACGGCTATGGCGGGTTTAACTGGGATGTCGCGTTGATTGATGATCAGCTTTATCTCATCCCTAATTTTGCGGTTGGCGCGTATTCGCAAGGTGATGGTAAAGATTTGGGGCATGGGCTGGAGTTTCGTTCAGGCATCGAGATGAGTTACCAGCTGCCAAATACCCATCGCGTAGGCGTGGCGTTTAACCATGTCTCTAACGCCAGCATTGGTGATAAGAACCCAGGGGCAGAAACCCTGCTTATCAATTACTCAGTGCCTGCTGGCATGCTTTTCGGCAACTAGAATTTCCTTTTATCTACAGTAAATGAATGAACGTATTGCGCATGGCTTTGCGCACCCATAACGCATTTCCCCTTCCTGACCATTCTATGCTCACGTATCCTCGTCATTGCGAGAAGCGAAAGCGACGAAGCAATCCAGCCAGCCTCAGTGGCACTTGAGCAGACTAAACTAGATCGCCGCGCTACGCTCGCGATGACGGAACTATTATTCGTCAGTTGCTTAGCTGCAAATATGTCAAGGATTGTCAAGTAAACGCAAGGAATTGCGAAAGGTTTGGCGGAGTTTTAGCACAAGCTGTTGCAATCACTAAATAGAGGCCACAATAAAACGGTTCCAAACAGTTCCAAACGGCTCCAGATGGTTCCAGATAGGTTTGAAACAGAATCAAAGAGGAATGAAATGGTTTCTAACGGGTTCTAACGGGATCGAAACGAAGCTAAATGCTAAAAAAAAAGAGCCGCCCGAAGGCGGCTCCAAATTAGGTATTATATTATTTTATTAGTTAAAGCGCATACGCAGGTTACACGCTGGGCTGTTGCCCGGTGTAGAGCCACGCGCATAAGTCGCTGAGCTTTCAGTTGATGCACCAGTAGTTGTACAGTCACCTGCAGCTGGAGTTGATGCATCGTTGGTTGCAGCATTCGTTGAAGACAAGGTACCGAATGTACCATCCACCGTAGTACTAAAGGCTGTACCACGTGCCTGAACGATACCTGTGTTTGGTTTACCATCATCCAGTTTGCTGTCGATATTAAACGACTCAATTGGTGTAAGAGCGAATGTATCTACATATGTTGCTGTAGCAGCCGCACCACCTGTGATGGCAGATAGACCAACCAGACCGTAATAGTTCAGACCGGCGCTAGAACCTGCAAGCCAGTATGTACCACGACCAATTTTTGTCCCAGGCACAAAATCACCTGGAGCGTTAGAACCAGCCGCTGCCTGAGCGGTAGAAGCAGTCAATGCCGTACCGAAGCTACCGTCTGTCAGATTAGCATCCGTCAGATGACGCCAGAAGATCAGCGTTTCACCTACAGGAGCGTTAATGTTCGTAGCAGCTGTATCTGTAATTAGTCCATTACCATCACCAAGACCAGTCGTACCGGAACCCTGATAGATACCGAAAGCAGCAGCTTGTGCGGCAACCAAGTCACCAGGCATACCGTTATACTTGGTACGGAAGGTATTGATAGCGGCGTTGTATTTTTCATATTGGCCGATTGTAGCGCGCACTTCTGCGGCTTTAATCAGATCCTGGCCGACGAGCACGCCGCCCACGATAAGACCGATGATTACCAGCACGATCGAAAGTTCGATCAGCGTAAAACCAAGCAGCCCTTGTTTTTCTTGGGTTGGGGATTTTTTCATTCTTTCACTCCTAAAGTATTGTTTTTTTTACTAGCGTTTGTCAGCGCGAACTTGCGAAAACATCTGGGTTATGATGAGTTAATATGACGCTTCTCGCTACTCATACCCAGTCTGCAACGAAATGCGCAACTCTGGGACAGAGGCTAGCAATCAAATATTACCAAATCGTTAGCAAAACCGTGAAAACACTGTAATGGCATTAGCCTAATTACTAATATAGGCCAGAAACTTACTGCTCATTTCGATGCCGAGTAAAACTGAGGGCTTATTATTTTGTGTTATTGTTGTTTTGAGGCAACAAAATGCTAGAATATAAGCAATTTTACGATGCAGACGCCTCGTCTTCTTGCGCCGGTTTTGCTTTGCTTATCGCCGCATCAAGGTGCGTTTGCGTGCAAAGACCCAGCAACACTGGGTCACGTGGCTTAATATTGCTCGAATTCCAATGCGATTTTGTACGAATTGCTTGAATGGTATTTTTAGTCGTTCCCACCAGCTTAGCAATTTGTGCATCTGTCATAGTAGGGAAGTTTTTCACTAACCACGCGATCGCATCAGGTTTATCCTGACGGCGCGCAATTGGCGTATAACGGCTACCTTTAGTTTTTTTGCTAATATATTCCTGTGCCGTAGCAGCAAGTTGCAAACGTTCCTTAGGATCAGCTTCACAACGCGCAATTTCTTCCGCAGTCAACTGTGCGTTTGAGGTCGGGTCCTGTCCACGGATACCGCCACCAACATCGCCATCTGCAATGCCTTGCACCTCAAGCGGATGCATACCGCAAAACTCTGCGATCTGTTCAAAACTTAGTGCGGTGTTGTCCACCAACCATACGGCGGTTGCTTTCGGCATTAGTGGTAAAGCCATAGGATATCCTTGTGTTTCACTATTATGGGTTAGGTGGTTTTATTTAGTGGTTTTTACCAAGGAATCAAGTATTTTCGGCGTTATGTCCACTTATAATCATCTTCTGGTTGAGCACCCACACCAGCATGTCGCGCAGCTTTTGCTCAATCGACCCGAGGCAGCTAATGCATTAAATACGCAAATGGCTACTGAATTACAACAATTTTTCAGCAAGCTCCCCCCTCAACAGACCCGTGTCGTGATACTCTCAGGGGCTGGTCGCCATTTTTGCGCAGGAGCCGATCTTAAAGAACGCAAAGGCATGAACGAAAATGACTGGAAAACCCAACATAAGGCCTTCCGGGATGCGCGTGATACGATACTCTATTGCCCACTCCCTGTTATCGCCGCTGTAAATGGTGCGGCATATGGCGGAGGACTTGAATTAGCGCTAGCCTGTGACTTTATTTATGCTGCAAAAACAGCGAATTTTGCATTAACGGAGGCCACTTTGGGCATTATGCCTGGAATGGGAGGCACCCAAACCTTACCGCGTGCAGCTGGAAATAGGCGAGCAAAAGAATTACTTTTTGCAGGAAAACGTTTCTCGGCAGCCGAAGCTTTTGAATGGGGTATAGTAAACAAACTATACGAAGCAAATTTATTACTAGAAAAAACAATTGCTTGCGCTGATTCCATAGCCAATTCTGCACCCCTATCCGTGCAAGCAATTAAGCGCAGCGTGAATGATGGCGCGCAATTACCACTATCAGACGCTCTGGAGCTTGAGTTAGCACTTTACAACAAACTGTTATCCACAGACGATCGCAAAGAAGGTATAAATGCCTACAATGACAAGAGAAAACCTGATTTTTCAGGTGGATAGGCCTTTTCTGTCGCCTGTCATTAAACCTTCACAAGTTTCCCCTGTAAATTAGCGGGCAAAATCCTCATAATTAACGGTGAAAGAGTGTTTAATCAGTAATTAATACGGGATTTGCCACGTGGCACCAACCGACTCGGATAATAGCAATTATTTGCACACCTCAATTTCTAAGGGGTTCAACCAGCATACGCCTGCTTACTGGCGATTGGCACTCCCTGCCTTGGGCGCACGTTATTCTTATCGTTGGGTAGAAAGCATTTTCGAGTGGGGAAAGAACGGCAAGACCTGGAATGTTCCCTTTTTCAAAAAAGGGGTTCATAGCAAACAAGGTTTTGATGCCGCTGCAGGAACGTGGATGTTAGGTATCACGGGGCTGTTTGCCTATAATACCGCACGCGACATGAAACGCATTTTCTCGGAAGCTGTTGCATACGAGCTCGATAAAAACCCGGCTGATGTCACTATTGGCGATATGATGCATAGTGACAATAAAGCTCTAGCCAAAGCGCGTAGTAACTTCATCAAATTTAATACGCTAAGGGCTGGGCTTAACGCGACTTTTTTTGCATCCTTCTTACCAAACACCAAACATGCCGCTTTCTGGAATTCTGAATCCGTGCATTTAGGGTTGGGTGCAAATGGTACTTATCTGGTGAATGAGGTAGTCACAAGAAACAATACCTTCTTTGAACAACTACAGGATTTCATTGATCGTAAGGTAAACCAGAAAAATGCGTTAGGTGAAGATATTCGTGCCATAGAGCTGATGCGTTTATTCGAGCGCAACGCTATGGATAATGACAAAGAGAATGCCTTTAAAGGACGCACTAATACGGTTATTTGGGAACAAAGCCAACAAATGTTTGAACGCATGGCAGAGTTGATGAACAACACGTATCAACACACTTCTACAGATGAAAAGGCAAACTTCACTTTGCCTAAATTCTTATACATGCTGGGGCACAATTTGATTCGTCCTGACAAATATGAACAAACGTCTGCCTTAGTTGAAATTGCAAACCGCTACGGCATGTCTGATCTTAAAAAAGTAGTGCGTTCGCTCGAAGAAGGTACGGATCTGGGCGATATCATAAAGCTGTACCCGGTGGAAATCCCGATTCGTCGTATTCCTGTTGCGATGTTACCCGCTGCGCGTAGAGAACTTCCAGCGCAAGACAACACTACTTTTGTGCATGTGGTAGAGGAAGAAGAACAAAAATCTATGGCCGAGAAGTATCGTCTTAAGAAACCAGAAACTGCTTCTTTTGCAGATAGGGCCACCGCGTCATCCAACGATCCGACCAACCTTTCTGTAGTGTAAGTTTTTCAGGAACGAGGATGGAAAGAAGAAACTTAGACGATCCCGTTATTACCGAGAAGTTGATAGGTAAGATTCTCGAGGATCAACAAGAATTTCTAAAGAATCCTGAAAAACGGGCGATGGTGCTGCAGCAGGGCCAAGCATTTTACGAAGATACAAAACAATGGCGTGTGCATCGCTCCGATCCAAACCATGAACCGGATCACAACCCGATTATTGACGAACAAACACGCCGTGTCTTGCTCAGAGGTTTTTACAAATTGGTAATATCATTCGATAAAGCACGTTTGAAGAATGCAGACACCTCTTTCCGGTATGATGTTGATACTGCGGATATTTCAGCCGAGATCAAAAAAAATCTTTTGCAATGCGATTGCGTAAAACAATATCAAGGCAACCAAGATGCTGCTGCTATGCGGTTACTTGGCAGCACCATCAGGCGTGCAGTTGATACCGCTAAATCCATAGGAATTTATGCACCCAGCATATTACACAACCGTGTCATACTGGCAGGCACTGAAGATCGCTCCTCTCCGGCGGCAGAAAGATAGTTGCATGGAACGCGCTGAATTGTCCGCCAAAGCCAGATTACAAGAAAAATTTAAAGGAGATGTGCAGCATACTGATGTCATCACCCATGGCGAAAAAGCTTTTAGACGGGAAATGAAAAATTGGAAGTTTAACCCCAAAAACCCTGCAAGCCCCCTGCTCACCACACCTGCCAAAGACCTGATTATTGAAGGGTATTTCCGCATTATCGAGGGATTTGATTACGCTGAAAGTGATACCACCCAAAACCGCATCATGAAACATACTCATCAATCCATTCTGGAAAGGCGAACACACCCTGCTAATTTAGCTGCATTAGCACGTGAATCTGCAGCGTTGTGGCTCGAGCAGCAATTGCATAAACTCCCTGAAATCGCCTCTCAACCAGATGCAGATAAAGCAGTAGAAATACTTCTGGGTAGCGCCATCAAAAGAGCAATAAGAACGGCTCACGAACTAGATATCCCTATCACCCATTCCATTGTTCGCCGCGAATTATTTGGCGACTACCTTCCAGGTCATTTAGATCAAGTAGGGATATTGTCTGAGCGTGTAAGAGCTGAAAAATCCGACAATGGTGTCAAAAGCAGATAAATTACTTTTGCTGTAGCAACCTATCTTTAAGCCCTTCCATATTATTAATCTTCTGCGCCTCCCCGGGTTTTGGCACCGAACGGAATTCAGCAATGCAGGTAGCGTTTTGTAATTGTGGTGTAGCCGCACCAAAAATGGCGGTACCCTTACACTCGGTTTCTACACTAAAACGTGTCATTACTGCAATGCCGCCATAATAGCTATTGCCATCTGCCCAGCCATTTGAAGTAAAAGTTACCTGTGCGCTGCGTTGGTCGTCGGCCAAAATAAATTCGGTTAGTTGTGAACGTCGATAACCGTAATCTGTAAGTGGGTACAACGTATTATCAATAAAGCTGATGAAGCCTGGCTTATCGAATTGTTGCGTCAACATCGGACGGTTTTGGCCAACCAACGCCATGAAATGTACTTCAAGTTTAATCTGTGCATTGTCACTCAACAATGTTTGTAGCGACGCACCAACGCGCGAGCGATCCTTGCTGTTTACTGCATCGGCAAACTGTGTGATAGCGCCCTTAGTTGCGTTTTTCAGCAGGGTTGGCGGATAATAGAAAAAGTAATAGCCCGCGCCTGCCGCCAGGGAAACCAACAGTAATAAAAAGATTCTCATATGTTTGTCTCCTCAAAACGAAAAGTGTCAAAATTTTTTATCAGGCGCGAGGGATTAAATAATTGTGCGTGCATTACTACATGCACCCCTGCCGGTAATGATTCAATATGTTCGATAGCATAGCGCAAATTTTCCGGTGCGTCACTTTCTACGCCATTGGCGAGTGGCAGCATAGAGCCTGTCATGATAATGGTCTTATCTGTTTCTGCTAACTCATTGGCAAGTATACGGCTGTTTTCTGGCATGCGGTCTGTACCATGGGTAATGATGATATGCTGGGCACGGCGCTGCTTGATGAACACCGCCATAGCGTATAGTTCAGACACAGTAAAATCCTTACTATCTTTCATCGTCCATTGAAAGAAACGGCAATCGTCAGCGTAACCAAGTGCTATGACCGTTTCGGAAACCAGACTATCGCGCAGCATAATGGATTGTTTAGGTGGGCGCGCCGGATCTGCGTAGGCTTCAGCGTCAATAGTGCCGCCCGTCATCATAAACAAAATGTCTTTCATCGTGGGAATTATATCCAGCTCTTAGGCATCTCGACTGGTTTTCCCTCATATAGGCGTAACGCCCCTTTGGCCAAGCGGTAAATCGCCCAAACAGATACAGCGATAAATAACAACGCCGCCGCCGCTGATCCTGTTTGTGCAATCAACGCAGCTAATATGCTTACAACAAAGCCAATCACAAACGTGCGCAGCACCCAGACACAATGGCTTTCATACATTGTGCCCGCGGCTTCCTTACGTTTGATAAATACAATAACCAATGCAATTAAAGCCAGAAATGGGATCTCAATTCCAATAGCGGGCAGCAATATGCCACCAATAAAACATCCATATGCCACGATTATCATGGTGCGTAATTTATCTGCAGGTGTCTGCGTCATACAAATCCCCTATGCTGATTTAAATGCCTGAATACCAGTGATAGCCCGCCCTAGAATGAGTGCGTGAATGTCGTGAGTACCTTCATAAGTGATCACGCTTTCCAGATTCATCGCATGGCGAATCACATGATACTCATCTGACACACCATTACCTCCATGCATATCGCGAGCAACGCGGGCAATCTCCAGCGCCTTACCAGTTGAATTACGTTTAATAATCGAAATCATATCTGGCACCGCTTTATCTTCGTCGATCAAGCGCCCTACACGAAGGCAGGCTTGCAGACCGAGTGCAATATCAACCATCATGTCTGCCAATTTTTTCTGAATAAGCTGATTAGCCGCTAGTGGCTTACCAAATTGTTTACGCTCCATGGTATACTCACGTGCTGCCTGATAGCAAAACTCTGCAGCACCCAGCGCACCCCAACCAATACCATAGCGCGCCTTATTCAGGCAGCTAAACGGGCCCTTAAGCCCCTGCACTTCCGGAAACATATTTTCGGCTGGCACTTCGACATCTTCAAAAGACAGCATCCCCGTCACCGATGCACGCAGGCTCATCTTGCCTTCAATCTTCGGTGCCGATAAGCCTTTCATACCTTTTTCCAGTACGAAGCCTTTAATGGTGCCATCCGGAATTTCTTTGTCGCCGTAAACTTTCGCCCACACCACAAACACATCCGCGATTGGTGCATTGGTGATCCAGTTCTTGGCGCCGTTCATGATGAACACATCGCCCTTGCGCGTTGCACGCGTTACCATGCTGCCCGGGTCAGAGCCATGGTCCGGCTCGGTAAGCCCGAAACAACCAATCAACTCACCGGTTGCCAGTTTAGGCAGGTATTTATCTTTCTGTGCGTCGGTTCCGAACGTATAAATCGGGTGCATCACCAGCGAAGATTGCACGGAAAGCGCCGAGCGATAGCTCGAATCCACCCACTCGATTTCCTTACAGGTAAGCCCATATGCCACGTGGCTTACGCCCGCGCAGCCATAGCCTTCAATGGTCGAACCAAACAACCCCTGCGCGCCCATCTCGCGCATAATCTCTACGTCAAATTGCTCATGGCGATTCGCCTCGATGATGCGTGGGAATAATTTATCCTGCGCATAAGACTTCGCTGAATCACGCACCATGCGCTCTTCTTCCGTAAGCTCAGCATCCAGTAAAAGCGGGTCTTCCCAGTTAAGTGCCATGATTTATGCCAATATGTTAAGAATGGTTCCACGATCCCAGTACGTGCCGTCTCGCATGGCGGCCACAGCGCTGCGGATCATGGTAGAAAGCGACTCCGGCTGCGGAATCACATTGACATGCGCGCGCGCAGGTATTACGGGATTGCTCCGGCTATCGGTTTGCTGGCGCTTTCTCTCGCCCGGCCTGCCTGTGCCACCACGAGGAACATTAATACGATTAGGATTGATATTTATCATGCTGATTGCCCGAAAAATAATTTAGGATGCCATCATTATGACTTTTGTTGTTGCCACATTCTACCATTTTTTTGACTTCGCGGATTATGCCAGCAAACGCGAGCCTTTGCTCGATTTGTTTGCCAAACATAATATTAAAGGATCGCTGCTGATCGCCGATGAAGGATTTAATGGCACCATCTCAGGCACGCGCGAAGATATAGATGTAGCGCTCGCGTATTTGAAGGATGAGATCGCGCATGGTGAATTTGAACACAAAGAAAGCTTCCATAATGTGCAGCCATTCAAACGCTGCAAAGTGCGGCTTAAAAAAGAAACCATTTCTCTGCGCGAACATTGCCCGCCAGAACTGCGCGGCGAATATGTGGAACCAAAAGACTGGAACGCATTGATCGCTGATCCGGATACGATTGTGTTGGATACACGCAACACCTATGAGACATATCTTGGAACCTTCGAGCGCGCTATCGACCCACAGATTCGCAACTTCCGCGACCTGCCGGAATATATCCGCAGCGAGCTTAGCGACAAGAAAGATAAGAAGATCGCCACTTTCTGCACAGGCGGCATACGCTGCGAAAAGCTCACCTCCTGGATGAAAGATCAGGGCTTTGAAAAAGTCTATCACCTCAAGGGTGGCATCTTGAAATATTTTGAAGATGTACCCACTAAAGACAGCATGTGGAACGGCGAATGCTATGTGTTTGATGAACGCATCGCCGTCGATCAGGAACTAAACCCTTCAACCGACGCGACTTCTTGCCAGCCATGTGGTCATACCCTCACTGCAAAGGATCGTGCAGACGAACGCTATCAGGAAAATGTCTCCTGCCCTTACTGCTTCGACATGAATTGGGAAGATCGGTTTAGCCGGTAAGCTAACCCGATTATTTTATCCCCATTCTTCTCCACATTTTTAGCTAAGTCATAGCGCTAGCTTGGCGGTTTATCCCCAGCTTTCACAATGACTTATAACGACACATATCCACAGCATCTAGTGGGAAAATGCATGTCAACCACAATATGTAGTTGCATTCGATCTGGTTGGTGTTAGATTCCCAGAACACGCGCGCTAGGCTTTACGGTTTGGCATTTTCTGCACTGTGTAATACACAATCGAGCAGAAAGTTCACCCCGCAAAACTAGCGTAAAACACATCGCAAAATGTTCCAAAACAGCACAGACTGTAGACTTTTTAGCGATAACAACACTATAATCAGGGACTAGGAGCACAAACATATGCGCATCGAAAGACACTTCACCAAAGCCGGCAAAGACGCTTACAGCGCCATAGAATTCAAACATAGCGACGTGGCAATGAAAAACCCGGATGGCTCGGTGGTGTTTGAACTTAAAGGTGCCGAGGTGCCGGAAGCATGGTCGCAAGTAGCTGTTGATGTGCTCGCACAGAAATATTTCCGCAAAGCAGGTGTGGCTGCAAAGCTTAAACGCGTTGAAGAAAACACAGTGCCTAGCTGGTTGTGGCGCAGTGTGCCAGATGAGGATGCGCTTGCTAAACTGCCTGAGGAAGAACGTTTCGGAAGCGAAATTTCTGCCAAACAAGTTTTTGATCGCCTCGCTGGTGGCTGGACATACTGGGGTTGGAAAGGCGGTTACTTCGACACGGAAGAAGATGCCAAAGCGTTTTACGACGAGATGCGTTTTATGCTCGCCTCACAAATGGCAGCACCTAATTCCCCACAATGGTTTAATACCGGCCTGCATTGGGCATATGGCATTGACGGCCCATCACAAGGACATTTCTATGTAGACCCTGAAACGGGCAAAGTAACAAAATCCAAAAGCGCGTATGAGCGCCCACAACCACATGCGTGTTTCATTCAATCAGTCAAAGATGATCTGGTGAATGAAGGCGGAATCATGAATTTGTGGGAGCGTGAGGCGCGTCTGTTTAAATATGGTTCCGGTACCGGTTCAAATTTTTCTGATGTGCGTGGTAGCGGCGAACACCTCTCTGGTGGTGGCCACTCTTCAGGCCTGATGAGCTTTTTGAAAATTGGTGACCGCGCTGCAGGCGCTATTAAATCTGGTGGCACTACACGCCGCGCTGCCAAGATGGTAGTGGTTGATGTTGACCATCCGGATGTAGAAGAATTCATTAACTGGAAAGTGGTTGAGGAACAAAAAGTTGCTGCACTGGTAACTGGTTCAAAAATTTGCCGTAAGCATTTAACGGCCATTATGGAAGCGTGTCAGCAAGGTGAATCTGAAAACCGTTTCAACCCGTCAGACAACCCTACGCTTAAAAAAGCAATGCGTGCAGCACTCAAAGATCATGTGCCGGATAATTATATTCAGCGCGTAGTGCAGTTTGCCAAACAAGGTTACACTAAAATTGCCTTTGATGAATATGATACAGACTGGGATTCTGAAGCGTATCGCACCGCTTCTGGTCAGAACTCCAACAACTCTGTGCGCGTAACCAATGAGTTTCTGGAAGCAGTAGAACAAGATAAACCTTGGCATTTGCTGTCGCGTAAATCCGGTGAAGTGTCCAAAGAGATTCCTGCACGCGAATTATGGGAACAAGTTTCCTACGCGGCATGGGCATGTGCGGATCCTGGCATTCAGTATGACACCACTATCAATGAATGGCATACCTGCCCGCAATCTGGCCGTATCCGCGCGTCTAATCCTTGTTCGGAATATATGTTCCTGGATGACACTGCATGCAACCTGGCTTCCATCAATTTGCTAAAATTCAAACGCGACAAAGACGTATTTGATGTAAAAGCATTTGAATATGCCACACGTCTATGGACTGTTGTGCTGGAAATTTCTGTAGCCATGGCGCAATTCCCTTCCAAAGAAATTGCACAACTCTCTTATGACTTCCGCACACTCGGTTTAGGCTATGCCAATATTGGCGGCCTGCTTATGGCAAGCGGACTAGCGTATGACAGTGATGAAGGCCGCGCCATTACCGCAGCAATTACTGCCATTATGACCGGAACATCTTACGCCACCTCAGCAGAAATGGCTAAAGAACTTGGTGCATTTGAAGGATACACTAAGAACAAAGAAGACATGATGCGCGTGATGAAAAACCATGCACGTGCTGCTGCTGGCGATGTTGATGGCTATAAGGAGCTGTCTGTTCTGCCAGTACCTTTTAACAGCGGACACTGTAAAGATAAAACGTTGGTTAAGGCCGTGAAAAAAGCATGGGACACAGCCCTAATGCTTGGTGAAAAATACGGCTTCCGTAATGCACAAACCACCTGCATTGCACCAACCGGTACCATTGGCTTGGTGATGGATTGCGATACTACCGGTATTGAGCCAGATTTCGCTATGGTAAAATTCAAAAAACTAGCTGGCGGTGGTTATTTCAAAATCATCAACCAGCAAGTACCGCAAGCGCTTAAAGTGCTAGGTTATAAAGCAAAGCAAATTGAAGAAATTACACGCTATGCTGTAGGTAGCGGCACATTGAAAGATGCGCCAGGCGTGAATCATGCCACCTTGCGTGCTAAAGGGTTTGACGACGAAGCGCTGGAAAAAATCGAAAAAGCGCTAGCCTCTGCGTTTGAAATTAAATTCGCGTTCAATCAATGGACATTGGGTGAAACCTTCTGCAAAGAAAAGCTCAAACTCACTGACGCTCAACTCAATGACGTAACGTTCGATATGCTTTCTGCACTTGGTTTTATCAAGGCAGATATCGAGTTAGCGAATGAATATTGCTGTGGTGCGATGACCATTGAAGGTGCACCGCATATAAAAGCAGAACACCTTCCTGTGTTTGATTGTGCTAACCCGTGTGGCAAAAAAGGTAAACGTTTCCTTTCTGCTGAAGCACATATTCGCATGATGGCAGCAGCACAGCCATTCATTTCTGGTGCGATTTCCAAAACCATCAATATGCCAAACTCAGCAAGCGTGGAAGAATGCAAAGAAGCCTATATTCTCTCATGGAAGTTGGGGCTGAAAGCTAACGCGCTATATCGCGATGGCTCCAAACTGTCGCAACCACTCAACGCAGCCATCGCAGCGGAGATTGCTGATAGTGATGACGAAGAAGAGCGCGTAGAAAAAACCAAAGAGGCACGCCAACCACAGATTGTAGCAGAACGTGTAGTAGAGCGTCTGGTAGAGCGCGTAGTTCATGAAAGTGAACGTCGCAAGCTTCCAGAACGCCGTAAGGGTTACACGCAAAAAGCTGCTGTAGGCGGGCATAAAGTTTATCTTCGTACAGGCGAATACGAAGATGGCAAACTCGGTGAAATTTTCATCGACATGCACAAAGAAGGTGCCGCGTTCCGCTCACTGATGAACAACTTCGCCATCTCCGTTTCCATCGGCCTGCAATATGGTGTACCGCTGGAAGAGTATGTGGATGCATTCACCTTCACTCGTTTCGAGCCAAGCGGCATGGTGGAAGGCAATGAAGCCATTAAAATGTCTACCTCCATTCTGGATTATATTTTCCGCGAACTGGCTATTTCTTATCTTGGTAGAAGTGATCTGGCCCATGCAGAAATTGGGGACCTGAGCTCCGATACTATTGGACGCGGCGAAGGTGATTCAACCCGCGGACAGGATGAACCAGAGCTACCTTTCAACAGCCCAACCAGCAATGGTTTTGTGCGCGGACAACTACAGGTTATCTCTAACAGCAAGTCCGCTGCCAATACTCCCGCCAATCAAGGTGCTCTAGCGATTGCTGCTGATAATGACGAAGTCATAGAGACCACAGCATTGTTGGAAACAGAGACACAAGGTGAAACCCATGTTGAAGTTGGCGTGACCGTGCAGCAAGACCAAAGCATTAAGCGCGAAAGAATCCGTGAGGCAAAAGCCAAGGGCTATGAAGGTGACCCGTGCGGCGATTGCGGTATGTTTACGCTAGTGCGCAACGGTACGTGCATGAAATGTGATACATGTGGCTCCACGAGCGGTTGCAGCTGATCCTTGTTTTGGTTACTAACTGCGTGAGGCATATAGGGATTGCGTCGCTTTTCTTTGCGACGTTTTCCTCCTCCCCCCTCCATGCAGAAACTATTCGGGTTGCTAGCTACAACATTCAGGATGTACGTACACATGATCTTTTGCAAGATCATCACCCTCGCCTGAAGAGAATTGCCCGCATCATCAAGAAGCTTGATGCGGATGTGATACTGCTCAATGAGATTGCTTATGATAGCCCAGGATATCCTTATGTTCCCAAGGATCAGGAACGCCCGGGCCTTAATGCTGATCGGTTCGTTGCCAAGTACCTTAGCAGTGATCCAAAAGCACCAATGTTTAAAACCATCACTCTTGACTCAAACACAGGCATTCCCTCAGGGCATGATCTGGATAATTCTGGCGCTGCAATCACAGAACTTCCTGCACTCATCAAAAACTCCAAGCTCAAACATACGCCCGAACAACGAAAATATGGCAATGACAGCCATGGCTATGGAATATTCCCCGGCCACTTTAGTATGGCGTTATTGGTAAGCCCAGAGCTTACTATTCTTAGAGAGAGCATACGCACATACCGTCTTTTTAAATGGTCTGATTTACCGGGCGTTATCGCTCCTACTTATCCTGATGGGACGCCTTGGTATTCTGATAAGGCATGGCAAGAACATAGACTTTCGTCCAAAACACTGGCTGATATCCCTGTGCGTCTTCCTTCTGGTGAAGTCATCCATTTCGTCGTGTCTCACCCTACACCCCCCAGCTTCGATGGCTCAGAACGACGCAACCGGATACGCAATCGTGACGAGATTCGCTTGCTCAGAGCATTCATGGATAATGAATCGTGGCTTATTGATGATAATGGAAAAAAGGGCGGGCTGCCCCCAGGGGAGCATGCGATTATTCTGGGAGATTTGAATGCAGACCCTGACGGTGGGCCATCAATTCGAGGTACCATCACACATTTACTCAATTCCCCCATATTAGCACCAAATACCACCCCTAGGTCTAAGACCAATTATAAAGGAATACAGCCGTGGCATACGTCAAAATTTGGCCTGCGGGTTGATTATATATTACCCACCCAATCCCTTGCCATCACCAAGTCTGGAGTATGGAGGGCTCGCAAAAAAAAACGCAACCCATCAGACCATTTCCCCGTCTGGGCAGATATTACGATAAAAAAATAAGATGTTTTTTAGTATGACTACGGCTACATTGACAAACATAGGAGCATAGTAATGAAATACATTATAGCATTTGGTTTTTTATTACTTTCTGCATGCGCCACGCCGGAACAGATTGCGGCGCGCCAGGAAGCGCAGCGTCAGGCAGATTATGAAACCTGTAAATCCTACGGTTTTCGGGTAAAAAGCGATGCGTTCCGCAACTGCCTGTTACAGCTCGATATTGCCCGCCAACAACGTTCCAGCAATTATTATTATGGCGGAAGCTATCGTCATCGCCATGGCACAGGCATTGGTTATTACCTGAATCATTAACCAATTCTTATCGCCCGTTGCCTATCATGGCGCGCAGCTAAAAGGTAGATATATGCGGTATCCATCATCCCAAAAAGGCTTCACCCTTATCGAGCTTTCGATCGTGCTCGTTATCATTGGCCTCATTTCTGGCGGCATCTTGTTCGGTCGTGATTTGATTAAAACAGCTGAACGCCGTGCCTTAATGCGTGATATTGAAAATTATCGCACTGCCATGCAAACCTTTAAACTTAAATATGGCTATATGCCCGGCGATATTCCGAACGCTACCCAAATCTGGGGGGAAAAACCAGGCGCAAATTGCGATAACCAAGTCGCAAGCGAAGGCTTGGAAACCTGTAATGGTGATGACAATGGACAGCTTACCTATGTACCCCCTACCTTGGGTAACTCCGAGGGCTGGTGCATATGGCAACACCTATCCAACGCTGAACTCATTGATGGTAGTTATACTTGTTCGGGCTACAGCAGCCCGACTTTCGGTAGCGGCGAAGGTAATAGTGACTATCTGGCACGGTTTTACGCTGGCTATCAACCCGGCACTGACTTTTTCCCAACATATAATATGATAGGAAGAAATCTTTTGGTGGTACGAGGGCAAGGACTTAACTATCCAGCACTTAGAGCTGCTACCACCTATTATGTAGATTCCAAGGAAGATGACGGGTTTCCATTTATGGGCTCCGTGCAAACTGTTAATTATCTTGCCTTTCCTCCAGTTCATCATGTGCGGTTCGAAAATTGCACAACCGGCAGCGATACTGAAGCAAGATATAATATTCAAAATCAGGAAATTAACTGTACACTCGGCACAAATTCCGGAATGTAAGCATTATTTCTTGGCGAGCGGGTGTTTTTCTTTTACCAACTTTTTAAGCCGTGCCCCCGCTACATGGGTGTAAACCTGTGTGGTAGAAATATCAGAATGCCCGAGCAACTCTTGAATCACCCGCAAATCTGCTCCCCCCTCCAGCAAGTGCGAAGCGAAGGAGTGTCTGAGTGTGTGTGGCGATATTTTGGCCGAATCAATACCCGCCTTAACCGCAAGCTCTTTTAACATCACGCCAAATTGCTGGCGCGTAATATAACCGTCTGCACGGTGATATGGAAACAACCAGGGGTTCGCAATTTTTGATTTTGTTTGCGGTACGAACACTTTGCGCACCTCCAAATACCGAGATAATGCCGTACGCGCCTGTTCGCCTATTGGCACCAGCCGTTCTTTGTTACCTTTCCCTGTGATGAGCAGGAACTCGGTTTCCACCCGTAAAACATCTTCCTTCATTTGCAATGCAGATAATTTTAAAGAGACTAGTTCGGACACTCGCATCCCCGCCCCATACATCAATTCTAGCATAGCAGTCATGCGCAACCCCTTAGGGGATTCATCCTCTCGCGCAGCAGTAATCAGTGCAATAATATCATCGGCATTTAGTGTTTTGGGTAAACGTTTGGCGAGTTTGGGAGTTTCTAATGTCGCTGCTGGATTATCTTTGCGTAAATTCTCTGTATATAAAAAAGCAAAGAGTTGGCGAATGGCAGAAAGTTTACGCGCCACAGTTTGAGCGGAAAGGCCAGAATTTTTTAAGCTGCTTAAAAATTTTTCTATGTCCGAACGGGCGATGCTCGATAGGTTGGTTTTTTTACGCGCGGCGTAACCCATGAACTCGTTAATATCTCGGCGATATGCATCCAGCGTATTACGCGCCGCGCCGCGCTCTGCGGCCATCATTTCTAAAAATTGATCGGCAAACCCTCTATCTTCACCAGAAGAAACGGCGCTAGTTTTGCGTGAACGCGCTGGCATCCAGCTCCTTTTCTATCGTCTGCTGCGGCACCGGAATATCGCGGAACATGAGCACCGCAACTACACCTATACTTACACCCAACACAGCCATGAATAATACTCCGATACGCGAATATTTGTGCTTTTGTTGCATTATTGAGGGTTTCCTTTACAGTTGGTACAAAATAACTTTGGCAAGAATAGCAGTAAAATGGCAACGCCTCAACCAGCTAAGCTGGTCTTGAATAAACCTCTGGTATTAGTTGGGTTGATGGGTGCAGGAAAATCCACCATCGGCCGACGTCTGGCGCATGTACTTTCGCTCGATTTTGTTGACTCTGATCAGGAAATCGTTGAAGCGGCAGGGTGCAGCATTGCCGATATTTTCGAAATCTACGGTGAAGATATTTTTCGTGATGTAGAGCAGCGTGTGCTCTTGCGTTTACTTAGTGGAAAGCCTTGCGTAATTGCTACGGGAGGTGGTGCTTTTATGAATGAAACCATCCGCGGGGAAATACTAGATAAAGCGCTGTCGGTATGGCTAAAAGCGGATCTTCCCGTGTTAATCGAGCGCGTGTCGCGTCGTAATACACGCCCACTACTCAAAACAGGGGATAAAGGCGCTATTTTAGGAAAAATGATGGATGACCGTTACCCCATCTACAGCCAAGCAGACATCACCATTGACAGCAATGCGGGCGCACATGAAAAAGTGGTGGGTAGTATCGTACATGCGCTGAGTGGAAGAAATGAATCATGACAGAGCGCATTGAAGTAGCACTCGGTGATCGCAGCTACGACATCCTTATTGGAGAACGTTTACTGTCCAAAGCCGGAGAGCTTATAGCCCCTGTAATGCAAGGCAGCCAGGCCATTGTTATTACTGATAAAAATGTGGGAAAATTTTACCTGCACCGGCTCGGTAATGCGCTAGATGATGCCGGTATTCGTCATCGCTCTATTGTGTTAGAACCGGGTGAACATTCTAAAAGCCTTGAATCATTCAACACACTAATTGAAGACCTATTACGTCAGCAACCGGATAGAAAAACAACGCTTATTGCACTCGGCGGTGGGGTGATTGGTGATATTACCGGATTTGCCGCCAGTGTACTATTACGTGGTGTTGATTTTATCCAGATTCCCACCACATTGCTCGCACAAATCGATAGTTCGGTCGGGGGCAAGACGGCTATTAATTCCCGCCTTGGTAAAAACCTGATTGGTAGTTTCCATCAACCCAGATTGGTGTTGGCAGATATCTCTACACTCGCCACATTGCCTAAGCGCGAGTTGATGGCGGGTTATGGAGAAATGCTAAAATACGCGCTGATTGGAGATGCGGATTTCTTCAGCTGGTTGGAAACCCATGCCACCGAGATGCTGGCGATTGACCCTACCCTGCCTACACAAGATCATAGTGATTTGATTGCTGCTATTGTAAAAAGCTGTAAGGCTAAAGCGGCCATTGTAGCCGCAGATGAACGTGAGGCTGGTGCGCGAGCACTACTGAATTTTGGCCACACGTTTGCGCATGCACTGGAAGCAGAGACCGGGTTTTCTGAACTTTTACTTCATGGTGAGGCAGTAGCTATCGGCATGATGCTTGCCACGCAGCTATCAGTAAAACTCGGAGAGTGCCCCCAGGAAGATTTGGAGCGAATACGGCAACACTATCAGGCGATGGAGCTATTGGAAAAACCCCGCCATGTGCAGTCCAAATGGGATGTGGATGCTCTGATGCAGCACTTTACCTATGATAAAAAAGCAGAAAATGGCAGCCCCACCTTTATTCTGTCTAAGGGAATTGGCCAGGCATTCATCCAGAAAAACAATGACATGGGGCTTGTGCGCGAGATACTTGCTAGCGCGTGTTCAGGCGTGTAGTATACGCTTCGTTAATTAAGAAACACGGTGAAAATCATGTTAGCACCCGATACCGTATCGACAACAACACCCGTAATACGGGAGATGGATAAGGTCGATATTCCCGCCATGTGTGATATGGCTGCACGTGTATGGCGCGCACATTATGTGCCTGAAGTGGTTACCGCAGAGCAGATCGAATATATGCTGCCCATGCTCTATACACCTGAAATCATCATTCAAAACATCCGTGAAAAACAACAACGTTTCTGGCTTACAGAAAATGATGGTAATCTGACAGGATATATTGCTGTCGAACCACTGAAAGACTCATCTTGGTTTATTGATAAGCTATATGTTGAGATGGACATTCAGCGTAACGGATTAGGAAGCACGTTGCTTAACCATGCAATTAAAACATTAAAACCCCGCACCCTGATGCTTCGGGTAAATAAGAGAAACTACAAAGCGATCAATTTTTATTTCCGTCACGGGTTTGTCATTGATTCACTGCACACGCTCGATATTGGCGGCGGCTTTGTTATGGATGACTTTATCATGAAGAAAGTTCTGTAGCGTCACCATGCCGGAACTTGATAGTGAACTAGCTTTTTATGGCCTAACCATCCTACTCTTTTTGCTGATTTCGGCCTTTTTCTCAGCGTCCGAAACAGCACTTACCGCAGTATCGCGTGCCCGCATTTATCAACTGGTGATGGATGGTAACAAGCGTGCACGCACGGTGAGCAAACTTCGCCGCGAAAAAGAATCAATGATTGGTGCGATTTTGCTTGGTAATAATGCTGTCAATATTGCCTCCTCCGCTATTGCCACCCTACTTGCCATCCAACTTTTTGGCGATGAGAATGGCCTGCTTTTTGTCACTATCGTAATGACGCTTATCGTAGTTATCTTTTGTGAGGTTTTACCCAAAACCTATGCCATACAAAACGCTGAACGTGTGTCTTTACTTTTCTCCCCGGCGCTGAGCATTATAGTAAAGCTGTTATCTCCCATCACACTAACCATTCAGCTATTTATACGTTCTTTGCTCAGGCTTTTCGGGATAGATATTACCAAAAGTAATATGCTGGTCTCCGCTACAGATGTGGTTCGGGGGACTATCGAATTACACCATCGCGAAGGCTCCATGATTAAACAAGATCGGGACATGTTAGGTAGTATTTTAGACCTACATGATATTGAGGTCGGCGACGTTATGCTTCACCGCAAAGAAGTGGAAACGCTTAATGCCGACCAACCTGCTGATGAATTGGTGCAATGCGCAGTCACTAATAGCCATAGCCGCATTCCATTATGGCGCGACGACCCGGATAATATTATTGGACTGTTGCATGTGAAAGACTTAATCGCAACGCTCAATACTAATAATGGCACTATTACTAATGAACAAATCATTAGTATTGCTACTAAACCCTGGTTTATTCCTGAAATCACCTCACTGCGCAGCCAGCTTATTGCCTTCCGCAACAGGCGCAAACATTTTGCGTTTGTGATTGATGAGTACGGCGATTGGCAGGGTATTGTTACTCTGGAAGATATTATTGAAGAAATCGTCGGCGATATTGATGATGAACACGATGAGAGAACCAAAGATATTCAGAAACTCACCGAGCGCGTATATCTCATTAATGGCAGCGCGACTTTGCGTGATGTGAACCGCCAGCTGGACTGGAGCCTGCCCGACGATGACGCATCGACCATGGCCGGCCTGCTTATCCACGAAGCACAAACGATCCCTGAAACCGGGGAACATTTTATCATGCATGGTTTTCGCTTTACGGTTGCTGAAAAGGAAGATACGCAGATTACCCTGCTTCGTGTTGAGCAACTGATTGAGGCCTATCCGCAGGATGATGTCGAACTGTGAGCACGGGCGACAGAAGAGAGGGTTACATTGTGGAATATGTCGTGGTAGGTAAGTCCGTTAAAGTCACTGCATTTGATCCTTTGACGCTTAGGGAAGTGAGTATCGTTGGTGATACTAAGGTCCCTAAACATCAACTGGCCGAACTGGCGATACGAAAATTGAACTATGTACTGGGCAAAGAGAAAGACGAGTAATGGCGCTGTTTAAGAAACTTAAAAAAAGGCTCCGCCCGAAGCGCCGGAAATATCCCAAATATGGCTCGCGCAATATACCTAAGCTCGAATCGTCTAAAGTGCGTAAGGGTGCATCATCTTATAACCCTGCCGGTAAGAAGAAAAAAAAGAAGCGCAAAGGCAAAAAGAACAAACTAAGCGGATTTAAGCTCTTTCTCGTCCGTGTCATATTTCTTGGAGGCGTGGTCACTTTTGGTATCGTAAGCTGGTTCTGGTTATCACTTCCAAACATCAATGAGCTGAACCGATTTACCAAAGCACCCAGCATTCTGATTAAAGCAGAAAATGGAAAAATCATTGGCAGCTTTGGTGATATTTACGGCGATTATGTAACGTTTGATCAGATGCCACAATCACTGGTGGACGCGGTGATGGCCACAGAAGATCGTAACTTCTACTATCACTTTGGAATTGACCCTTTGGGTCTGGCACGCGCAATGGTCGCCAATATTCGAGCTGGAAGAGTGGTGCAAGGTGGTAGCACCATCACCCAGCAGGTTGCTAAGAACGTATTTCTCACGCCAGAACGTTCTTTCACACGTAAATTCCGTGAAATGTTGCTCGCCTTCAAACTGGAATATCGTTTTACCAAAGAAGACATTATGAGCATTTACCTAAACCGCGTATATCTCGGTGCAGGTAACTATGGGGTGGATGCGGCATCACGCCGTTACTTTGGCAAATCCTCGCGTGATATTGGCCTTTCTGAAGCCGCCATTCTCGCTGGCCTGCTTAAAGCGCCATCGCGTTTCGCACCAACCAGCAACCCGAAGCTTTCGAAAAAGCGTGCTGAACAAGTGCTGCTTAACATGGAGGATGCGGGCTATTTGAATGATGAGCAAACCAAAAAAGCCATCGCAGACTTGACCCAGGCAATGAGCGAACGAAAACGCGATTCACAAAGCACCATGTATTTCGCTGACTGGGTTGCCGATCAGGTGCCTGATTTTATTGGCAATGTAGAAGAAGATCTTGTCGTTACCACCACACTGGATTCCAATATGCAAGCCATGGGGGATAAAGCCATTGCAACCATTATGGATGCCAAGGAAACTGAAGAAAAGAATGCTTCGCAAGCAGCCCTGATTTCCATGGCGCGTGATGGTGCGGTGCGCGTAATGATAGGTGGACGCAGTTATGGCAAAAGTCAGTATAACCGAGTCACACAAGCCAAACGTCAGCCTGGCTCTTCATTCAAACTGTTTGTCTATCTTGCGGGGCTGGAAGCGGGCATGACCCCGATGACCATTATCGAAGATGAACCGATTACTATTCAGCTACATCGTGGCAGCTGGACACCACGTAATTACACCGGAAGATATGAAGGGCCTATTACTGCGAAAGAAGCCCTCACCCATTCGATCAACACCGTAGCGGTACGTATTGCGCAGGCCGTTGGGGTGGATAAAGTCCTTCACGTGGCACGACGCCTCGGTATTGAATCTGATCTGGATGCAGTACCCAGTATTGCACTTGGTTCGACTGAAACCACCTTGCTCGAGATGACTACCGCCTATGCACATCTGGCGGCTGGTGGTGCCATTGTAAAACCGTACGGTATTTTAAAAATTGATACGACCAGTGGCAAAACTATCTATGAGCGCAAGCCACCAAGAGGTGGTCGCGTGCTTAGCGCTAGCGTGGTGAGTATGATGAACGAAATGCTGATCAATGTGGTGACCAGCGGTACCGGTAGGCGTGCACGCATTGGCCGCACTGTCGCGGGCAAAACCGGCACCACTTCAGATTATAAAGACGCCCTGTTTATTGGTTATACGGGTAATCTTGCCACTGGCGTGTGGGTAGGCAATGACGATAACAAAAAAATGAAAAAAGTTTCTGGTGGCAATCTCCCTGCCAGCATTTGGCATGACTTTATGGCTGAGGCGACAGCCGGAATGGCCGCACGTGGTCTACCGACAGAGTCTTACGATGATGCGCCCCTGCCTTGGCAGACACGTTCTGATTTCCCTACCGGTTCCGGCAATATTGTTGGCCAGCGTGATCCAGGTCGTGATTCAGATGAGCGTGACGTGGAGCTGGGCCCCTCCTTCTGGGATAAGCTATTCGGCAATTAGCGATATTGATATAGCCGATGGCCGTAGCGCTTCAGCCATTTTTTCTGCGCTTCGTAAGCCGGGCATAACTCTGCCACATGCGCCCAGAATGCCTTGCTGTGATTCATTTCCGATAGATGCGCCACCTCATGACACACCACATATTCCAGCACCTCGTATGGAGCAAAAACAAGCCGCCAGGAAAAGGATAGCCCCCCGGCTTGGGTGCAACTCCCCCAGTGTGAGGTGGTGTCACGCAGGCTGATCTTAGTGGCTTTCTTTCCCAGTTGCTGTGCTTTTTCGTAAGCCAGGCGTGAAATTTCTTCTCTGGCTCGTTTTTTGAGCCAATCACTTACTCGTCTTGCAATAAATGCCGACTCACCAGGCACGACCAGCTTATCTTCTTCTATATACACCACCCCACGCCCACCCACATGTGTGATAGTGTAGTCCTTACCAAACACGGGTATGCTTGCCCCATCTGCAATCAGCTTTTGCGCTGCATCACGAGGAAGCTGGGCCATGATCCAGTTTCTTTTTTCTTCAATGAAAGAGAGTCCTTGCTTGATGGACACATATCGGGGTAGAGTAAGCGCCAATGAATGAGTTAGAGGCTGGTAACGAATCACCATGCTTCGTGAGGTAGAAACCTTACGAATCTTAATAGGTAGATCACCACCCTCATGGGTAAAAACGTAAGCGGTCTTTGGCTGCTGTTTCATAAAGTGAATTTATATGCGATTTCCGCCGTCTTTCATAGAGCGTATACGCACCCACTCCCTGCTATCGGAAGTGATTGGCAAACGTATTACGCTTAAGAAGCATGGGCGCGAATATCAGGCGTGCTGTCCATTTCATAATGAAAAGACACCGTCGTTTACCGTAAATGACGAAAAAAACTTCTATCATTGCTTTGGTTGTGGTGCACATGGAGATGCGATTGGATTCCTGATGCAGCATCAACGTATGTCATACCCAGAGGCAATTGAAACATTGGCTCGCGACGCAGGTATCGCCCTGCCCGTGCAAAGTCCTGAAGAACGACACAGAGCACAAGCAGAAAAAACACTTTACGATGTGTTGGAAGCGGCGTGTGCATGGTTTGAAAAACAATTGCGCGCTCCTGCCTATTTCACTGCACGTGATTACGCAGAAAAACGTGGCCTGTCGGATGAAACATTACGCAAATTCCGCATTGGTTATGCTCCGCCTGACAAAACGGCGCTGCATAAACACCTATTGGAGCTTGGTTTCTCGCAAAAACTGCAGATAGAGGCCGGGCTTATCATCGCGCCGGATAATGGTAATGTATATGATCGTTTTCGTAGCCGCCTGATCTTTCCTATTCGCAATGCCTCGGGCAAAGTGGTCGCGTTTGGTGGCCGTTTACTCGATAGTGATAATAAAAAACTGGCCAAATATTTAAACTCTCCAGAAACCCCTGTGTTCAAGAAAGGGGAGCTGCTGTTTAACCTTGATCTGGCCAAACGCCCAGCGCGCGAAAACAACATCGCCGTGGTAATGGAAGGCTATATGGATGTAGTCGCCACTACACAATCCGGCATTGACTATGCGCTGGCCACACTCGGCACCGCGGTTACACCAGAACATTTACGTTTGCTGTGGCAACTGGCGAAAGAACCAGTCATCTGTCTCGATGGCGACGCGGCAGGTAAACGTGCCATGCTACGCGGTATTGAAATCGCCCTTCCACTACTCAAACCCGGTTGCAGTTTGCGCTTTGCCATATTGCCCAAAGGCGAAGACCCGGATTCCTATATACAAAAACACGGGAAAGCGAGCTTTGAGAAAGTTCTTGTCTCCTCCAAACGACTTTCGCAGGTGATATGGGAGACGCTTTTACCGCAATTCAAAATTGATCTGCCAGAAGGCAAAGCCGCACTTGAAAACACACTCAATCAACTGGCAGGCAAAATCACCGATGCTACGGTGCGCCAGCACTATCAATCCTATTTCAGGAAAATGCTCTGGGAGAAAAAGCCCACTACACAGAAACACGCAGCGACAAAACAGCGCTCGGCCCATGTAGAACGCATGGCCGTGCAACATTATTCAGCAGCGCTTGAAACCCTTACACGTCGTATGCTTAAAACGCTCATTCAGTTTCCTTCCCTTCTGCACAAAAGTAGTGTGGAAGAAACCTTATCGCGGCTTGATATACGCAGTTCGCACATGGACGCACTGCGCAATGCCTTGCTTTCTGCCGCCGGGGATACCAACATTGATGATCAAGCCAAATTCATGGACTATATACGCTCACAACTCCCTGTTGAGTTGCTGGATGGGCTGCTAAATGACAACCTGAAACTCCCCTATGCCAATACGCTGACTATTGATGACGCGCTGATGTTATGGAACGAAACGGCAGACGCCTATCAAATCAGTCATTTAGAGTTTGAACTCAAAGAATTACAAGAAAACCTGGGCAATAATATGGATGAAGCTGCGTATCAACGATTAGTTGAGCTAAAACAGGCGCTTGACAATGCCCAACGCGGTCGCACTTTCAGCTCTGAAGCCTCAGACGTAGCCTAATTTCGTAAAATTAGATAAATACCCATTGAAAAAAATTAAAAATACCTTATTTCTAGCGTGTTTAACTGCGTCCATCCGGACGCATAGGGTGCAAATTATCTCGTAAGAAGGGATGAGGAATGGTGAAAAGACGCACGGTAGCCAAAAAATCAACTGCAAAAAAAACGACTAAGGCTAAGGCGAAGCCTAAGAAGCCGGTCAAAAAGACGGCTGCAAAAAAGGTAGCAAAGAAACCTGCTGCCAAGAAAAAAGTCGTAGCGAAGAAAAAGCCTGCAAAAAAAGTGGCTAAGAAGCCGGTTAAAAAGACGGTAGCAAAGAAGAAGCCTGCCGCCAAGAAACCAGCCAAAAAATCCGTAGCGAAGAAAAAGCCTGTGAAGAAGGTAGCCAAAAAACCGGTTAAGAAAGTAGCAAAGAAAACCACTTCCAAAACCGCGAAAAAAGTCGTAGCGAAGAAATCACCCGTTAAAAAAACAAAGCCTAGCAAAGCTTCTGTCAAAAAAGTTCAACCTAAAACCAAGAAGAAAACGCAAGTAGTGAGCAAGAAACCCGTAAAAAAAGCTGAAAAAATCAGCAAAACAAAAACACAAAATACCAAGAAAAAAACACCTGCCGCAAAGGAAACGGCGGCGAAGAAAGACACCGCAACGAAGGAACTTAAAGTTACCTTGGTGCGTAAGCTTCTGGCCATGGGTAAGGATAATGGCTACATCACCTATGATGATCTGAATGGTGTATTGCCTCCTAAGGAATTTTCACCAGAAGTGATCGATGCAGCCATTGCGGCACTCGCACAATCGGACATTCAAGTAGTAGAAGAAGCGCCTGAAGCAGAAGAGAAAGAAGAGAAAGAAGAAGTTGAAAACACTGGCCGTTCGGATGATCCGGTGCGCATGTATTTGCGCGAGATGGGCAATGTAGAACTGCTTTCACGCGAAGGTGAGATTGAAATTGCGAAACGCATTGAAGCAGGCCGCGAAACCGTAATCAGCGCATTATGCGAATGCCCACTGGTGATGAAGGAAATTCTTTCATGGCGCGATGAGCTTGATGCGGGCACCATGTTACTGCGTGACATTATCGACCTTGATGCCACCTATGGCGCGGGTAATGATTCCAATGATTTTTCCGAAGAGATGGAAGAGGAAGAATTGGATGATGAGGACGTTGATGACGAAGATTCTGATGATGATGAGGATGAAGACGGCGAAGACGAAGATGAAACAGAAGAGGAAGAAGATGATACTACCGTCTCGCTTCTGGCTATGGAAACCGCCCTTAAACCTCAAATCCTAGAAACGCTCGATCAGTTTGCCAAGATCAGTAAGAAAATGCGCAATCTGCAAGAGAAGCGCCTGTCTAAGTCAATTGGTGAAGGCAAATACAGCAAGGATGATGAAAAGCTGTATCAAAAGCACCATCGCGACCTGGTGGAGCTGATGATGGGTGTACGTTTTACCATATATCGTGTGGAAAGCCTGATCTTAAAACTATACGTCATTCACCGTGAGTTAACCTCGCTGGAAACACGCTTGTTGAAACTGGCAGAAGCTCGCAAGGTGCCACGCAAAGCCTTTGTAGACGCTTATATGGGGCATGAGCTAGATCCGCATTGGTTCAGAAAGCTAGGCCAGCGCAAGGAAAAAGGCTGGAAAGAATTTATAGCCAAAGACCGTAAAGAAATTGATGGTATCCGCGATGAAATGGGTAAGATCGCAGAAGCCGCTGGCTTGGAACTGGCTGAATTTAAGCGTATGATCCTTGCCGTACAAAAAGGTGAGCGTGACACGAATCGCGCGAAAAAGGAAATGATCGAAGCGAACTTACGTTTGGTTATTTCTATTGCCAAGAAATATACTAACCGTGGCCTACAGTTCCTTGACCTTATTCAGGAGGGTAACATCGGCCTGATGAAAGCGGTGGATAAGTTTGAATATCGCCGTGGCTATAAATTCTCGACCTATGCTACCTGGTGGATTCGTCAGGCCATTACGCGCTCTATTGCCGATCAGGCACGTACCATCCGTATTCCTGTGCACATGATCGAAACCATCAATAAAATCGTCCGCACCTCGCGTCAGATGCTGCATGAAATTGGCCGTGAACCAACGCCGGAAGAGCTAGCTGAGCGTCTGGTGATGCCACTGGATAAGGTGCGCAAGGTGATGAAAATTGCCAAGGAGCCCGTATCGCTGGAAACCCCGATTGGTGATGAAGAGGATTCGCATCTGGGTGACTTCATTGAAGATAAAAATGCAGTGTTACCACTCGATGCAGCCATTCACAGCAACCTGCGCGAAACCACCACTCGAATTCTCGCCTCACTTACCCCGCGTGAAGAGCGTGTGCTGCGTATGCGTTTTGGTATCGGCATGAACACCGATCACACATTGGAAGAAGTGGGCCAGCAATTCTCAGTAACGCGTGAGCGTATCCGTCAGATTGAGGCCAAAGCGCTGCGTAAATTGAAACACCCTAGCCGCTCTCGTAAACTTCGTAGTTTCCTGGATTATTAATCATGACCATCACCACCAAGCTCTACACATTGTTTAATGGCCACTTGGTCGGCACGGATCAGTTTGGTAATCGCTATTTTACGGAGAAAAAGGCACCTAAGACACGTAAGGCAAAACGCTGGGTGATGTATAATGGAATGGCTGAACCGAGCAAGGTACCACCAGAATGGCATGGCTGGTTACATTATACACATGATGTACCGCCATCAAAACGTACCGTATCGCACCATGGGTGGGAAAAACAGCACAAACCTAATTTAACGGGCACTCCCGGGGCTTATGTACCCCCCGGACATACATTACGCGGCGAAGAGCGCGCAGCTTCCAGCGCAGATTACGAAGCTTGGAAACCCTAAAACATTATCCACAGCGTTACCGCTAACCAGAGCGCAATATTAAGCAGCTGCAGCTTGTCTTTTAGTATGACCGTTTCAGGTTCCCCCCCCTGATCGTAGACATAGATAGCTTGCAAATAGCGAAACAATCCAAATGCTACAAACGCGATAGTATAGACTAGCTCGACTTTCCCTGTTTTTTCTGCGACCTCAGCCGTATAGATGGCATAAGTAATAAGTGCCGCCCCACTTGAGATGTTTACCAACCGGTCCAGAAGCTGTCGGTTGTAGTGCTGAAGATTTGGTTTTTTTCTAACATATTCCTCAAAGCCCATTTCGTGATAGCGCTTGCCAAAACCAAGGAATAGAGCAAGCAGAAAAGTAGTCAGAATAATCCACGGAGATATTATTACACCTAGTGCATAGCACCCCATCAACACACGCAATACATAACAAGTGGCAATAAAGAACACATCTATCAAAGCAAAACGCTTCAACACAAAAGTGTATAGCAAATTCAACAATACATAAATCACCGCCACCACTGCACAAGCTGGCGGAAGTAGCGTAGCAACAAACATAGCTGCGGCCGCCAGTATGCACGCTAGCAATATTGCCTGAAAGGAAAGTATCTCCCCTGCGGCCAACGGACGTTTACATTTCACCGGATGCAGGCGGTCTTCCTCGATATCCTTGATATCGTTACAAACATACACCACACAGGAAACGAACAGAAAACAAAGCGCAGCATAGATAGTTAGCTGCCATGCGCCCGCATCTTTAAACTGCCCAGCAAAAAACAATGGCGCAAAAACAAACAGATTCTTGATCCATTGTTTGGGCCGAAGTAAACGCAATGTCGCCGGCATCATTCTGCATTATCCTTCTTCATACTTTGTATAAAAACAGGGGATTGATAGATTCCCGTACCCACTACCAGTGTATGCGTTACCAACATGAGCAAGAGTGGCATGATATCAAAAAACACTCGATACTCGCCAGGGTATCCATACAGTACATAAGCCAGATAATAAGGTGGAATCAGCCATAATCCAACTTTTAAGAAATCGGGCTTATTCTTCCAATTAAAGGTAAGCATAAACATAATAACGGAAATACCAATCAACTGAAAATACTTCGATTTACCAAGTATATCTCTGGTCAATATCCTAAATGTGTTATTCTCTAAAAAGGGGCCCGGATTACTAGAAAACGCATCGTAAATCGCGCCGCGAATGACTATGAAAATCGCACATTGCAATAAAAGCAACATAATGTACTGGCGCGCGGGGATACGCTTGTAGAACCAGAACATAAAGAATAATGTTAAAAAGACAGCTGTTTCTTTATTGAGACAAGCAAAAGCAAACAACGCTATATATAATGAGAGATTTCGTCGTGCTATACATAGGTAGCAAGCAGTTGAAAAAAACAACAATGGAATATCGTATATATATATCCATTGCCAACTAAATGACGTAATCGCAAACATGCCAAAGATCGGAGCAAAATACCACATCGCTTGTTGTTGTGCGAAGAGGTGTTTGGCTAACAGGTACATGGCGATGATATATCCCCAGAGACAAATATATATCAAAACGGTTGTAACTAATCGTTTATAGACACTGTCTTTATAAACCGTTTTAAGCCCGGGCAAATATTTGTGTATAGTTTTGTTATTGTTCAACCACTCTTTGAACCCATCTCCAATATTTTGCCTTACATATTTCGGCGTCAAATCATCAATAAAAACGGTCATACGTGGAATGAATACGCGATACACAAACGGTTTCCACGCTGTGCCTTTCATCATGGCGTTATAACTCGTCCGGTAATATTTATCCCCCAGGTTGGAGCCATGCAGGAAGTGAAGCATCGCATAAATTGACATCACAAAATACACCACACCAAAGATCAGGTGTAATTTGTTCCTGCCAACGAATGATATAGTGCCGTTAAGTGTCATTTATTCTTCTTCTCATTCCACACATGTTAGTTGTAACGGCAAGCGTGTGTGTTGCCAATAGGGCAATGATAGGAACTGCCTCAAAAAACACCCTATATTCCCCCGGTTTTCCAAATAGCATGTAAGAAACCCACATTAGCCCTACGACCCACAGCCCCTTACGAGCAAAAACCGGCTTTTCACGGAAGCGGAAGAACAACAAAAAAGCCCCCGCCAGCAGCAATAGATATGTTTGCCAGTGATATATGTTCCATAACACATCAAACTGCCATGTCTGATAGTCTGTCTTGAGGAATACCCCAACATTGCTTGCAAACACGTAGCCAGTCACAATCTTCACCAGAGCAAGGGTCATGAATTGCGTAGTAAGATGTGTCAGTAGCTGTTTATGCTCCATGCGCCCAAACTGCCATATGGCAAACATGAGGGCGACAAATAAAGCTGATTCCTTGTTAACGCAGGCAAGCACAAACCATACATAATACCACCGCCATTTTGCTGTATAGAGTGCGTAAAAACAGGCGGCCGTAAGCGCTAAGGTTGATGCATCATAAATATAGGCCACCCGACCCGCGAGTGGAGGTACCATGGCCAACGCAACTAGCGGCACGCAGCGCGCGATGACAGGGTTATCCTTATAGAGCTGCCTGCCTAATTTATACATAGCCACTGTGAAACTGGCCATACAGCCTAACATAAGCGACATAGCGACTAAGCGCATATAAAGCGTCTTTGTGTTGGCCATCGCCCGTTGCATACGTCGATCGGGTGGAAGCCAGGAATAATCCTGCCTTGCCAGCGCATCATTTACAGTATGTTCAATGGTTTCAGGGGTAAGTGCAACGATGGTTTTAACCGTGATGGGCATTAACACACGATACACATACGGGCGTTCAGCGGTACCCTCTACCATAGCGGGCAGGGTTGCTCCACGCCAGCTATCGCCCATATGAGAAGAGGACATAAGCGAGATAGCCGCCCATAGCGTAAACAACACATAGAGCGCAAAGAACGCAATATTTACCGCGTAGCGTTTAAGCAATAGCCTGTCTTCCTGATGCTTGTTAAGTGCCACATTGCTCTTTTTACTTTGAAAACATTTCTTTTTTGCTATTCAATTGGCACGCATACAAGTAAAAAGGATGGCATATGCAAAAAAATGTTATTGAAACCCTGATGGGCGCCGTAGTGCTAATTGTTGCTGGCACGTTTCTTTTCGTCGCATATGAAGGCAGCCAACTACGTGTGGAAGATGGCTACAAGGTAAATGCACATTTTTCTGATGCCTCGGGCATTGCTCTGGGTAGTGATGTTCGTATTGGTGGCGTTAAAGTCGGTGTCATCTCAGATATCACCCTTGATTCTGATACGTATGAAGCCGTGGTCAATATGCAAATACGCGAGCGCACCAAGCTTCCGAAAGATTCCTCGGCTGCTATTGTGAGCAGTGGTTTATTGGGTGATAAATTTGTGCAGGTTACCCCCGGCGCGGATGATAAAATGTTAAATGACGGTGATAAAATCGAATACACCCAATCTGCAGTTAATCTCGAAGAAATGATTGGCAAATTTATGTTTAGTGGCGGTGGCGTAGATAGCGAAAAAACTGAATAGTTATGCGCCTGCATCTTCTTACATGTTGTGCATTACTCGCCACCTCTTCTGCCTTCGCAGAAGAGCCAGATAAGAAGCCGGAATATAACCATGTCGTTCTGCAGGGGCTAAACAAAGTCACCGGCCATATTTCCAAATTTGATGGGGAGCTAGACACCATATTGCATTTCGGCAATCTGGAAATCGTCCCCCGCCGCTGCTGGAAAGCACCACCTGAAGAGCGACCGGAAAATGCTGCATTACTAGAGATATCTGAGACCAGACAGGGCGAGCAGCCTGAACGTATTTTTATGGGCTGGATGTTTTCTTCAAGTCCCGGCCTGTCTGGGGTTGAGCACGCGGTTTATGATATTACCGTGCTGGAATGCAGGACGGAAAAAGCCTCTGAGAAGCCAGCGGAGAATAAAGAAGGCTAATCTATATCCGCACCAATGGCTTGTGTAATATTTGTAAAGCCATCGCGCTTAAGCAACTCTACTAGGCCATGCTGTATCTCACGCACCACCCCAAACCCCTGATAAACTAGTGCGGTATAAAGCTGCACCAGCGATGCACCAGAACGAATCTTTGCATAGGCATCTTCAGCAGAAGCGATACCGCCCACCCCAATGAGAGGAATGGTTCCGCTGGTCAATCGATAAAAGTCAGCAAGTGCTTCGGTAGAAAGACCGGATAATGGTTTGCCGCTTAGCCCCCCCTCTTCTTTTTTATTGGCACTACGCAGTGCATCTGGCCTAGAGATTGTTGTGTTGCTCACAATCATTCCATCGAGTTTATGCGCCATGACCAACTTGGCGACGTCTTGCTTCTGCTCCTTAGTAAGATCAGGTGCCACCTTAAGAATGAGTGGTACTTTTCTGTGGGATATATCCGCACTTTCATTGCGCACTTTCATCAGTTCTTTGAGCAAAATATCCAGCGCCTCTTGTTGCTGCAAATCGCGGAGCCCTTTCGTGTTCGGCGAAGAAATGTTGATCGTGATGTAGTCCGCCATGGCATAGACTGCCTTAATACCATGTGCGTAATCATGTAATGCATCAGCACTGTCTTTATTTTTTCCGATATTGGCACCAACCACGCCGTTATGTTTTCCGTGTACGCAAAAATTCCGGGTGAAAATTTCATGGCCATGGTTGTTAAAGCCTAACCGGTTAATCACGGCCTCATCTTCTTTCAGTCGAAAAATGCGCGGGCGATCATTGCCAGGCTGTGGTCGTGGCGTGGTGGTTCCTGCTTCCACGAAACCAAAACCCTGCGCGAGCAAGCCATCCACAGCAATGGCATTCTTATCAAACCCGGCCGCTAACCCCACCGGATTAGAAAAATGCAAACCCATTACATCCACATGAAGCATAGGGTCATCAAAAGGTTTAGCGGCAGGTAATAACCCGTGTGCCAAGGCAAACAACCCTAGATTATGCGCCTGTTCTGGGGGTAGTAGATGGATGATTGGACGTATTAAAGAAAATAGCTGCATGCAGCCAGTCTAGTAGGCAGAGGGAAATAAGGAAAGCAATTGCTGCGCCTGTGCACTAGTCATGTCTGAATTCTTCCTCGTTTTTTTAGGTTTGATTTCAGCCATTTCTTTTTCAAGTGCAGGCGGTATTTCTACAATAGCCGGAGCATTATTCACATAGCGGCGCTTTAGTGGAAACACTTTCGTCTCTCGCCCCAGTGAAAATACTTTGGGAGTGATGCGTTGTGTCGGCTTGCTATTACGTGCAAGGTTGCGTGCAGCTTCAAGCGACATAAATTTTTGGCCAGCAGCAAGCGGCATTTTTTCCCCTGCCGCTTCACTGATAGAAGGTGCGAGAAAGGCGATTAGTGTTGCAACGTATAACATGCGATGATGAAACATGAACTTCTCCTTTAATGCTTGGATGAAAAGCAAGTCGCGTGCCGAAATTATGAGTGCGACATAAATGTCGCAAAATGATGATTTTAATGTTTTATTAATAAGATTTGTGGTGTAAATACATAAACTACGCTATATGTAGTGGGTTAGTGTTGTTAAAAGTGGGTTGGATGGTGTCACCATTTATGTATAAAGCACGCGTTACGTGCTGCTTTGGGTTGTTGTGCTTGGTTTCCAGCACGACCCTGTCGACGCCACTTCACGCTGAAACCCTGACCTATCGAAACAACACCCATGACAGCGTAAAAAGACACTCTTCAGTACGCAAACGTTTTGCCGAAAACCCATATGAGCAACGGCGTCAAGAAATCGAAAAACAGGCACAGCTCCCCTCACCTGAACTGCTTAAAACTGCGCCCGCCAATGTGGCTAAAATTGCTCCTAAGGAACTATTGAAAAAGCGCGACCCTATGCGCATCACCATCCCTAACATAAAGGCTATGGAGGGCACTGCACTGCCTTCTCCTGATTTACTTACAAGCAATGGTGCCGCTCCCGCCCCATCCACTGTCAAACAACCCAAACCTTTGCTTGCAAAAGATGATCGTCCATCACGTACGGTGGCGGCATTCAAACCCTCTACTTATGCACCCGGAAATATTGCGGCAGATGAACTTGCAGCACTTGCTCCTGCGGCAGGTGGAGATGATAACAACACTCCACTTATAGCAATTCCAGCGGATACCCCTCCTGCAGCTGCAGCCCCAACCAAACCCTCCGCTGCTCCAGCTCCACCACCCCCTACAACAACGCAAACTGCTTCCGTAGCAGAAGCCACCAAGGAAGAGGTTTCTGTCGGCGAGGCAATTAATGATGTATTGAAAGCAGAAGAACCTTACGAAGCTTACAATGAAGCAACACAAAAATTGCCACCCATCACCCCTCAATCCACTACTGCAAAATCATCAGAGCCAGAGCAAAGCCTATCACGTGAAAGCAAAATGATATTGAAGCGTATTCCTTCTAATATCGCTCAGGATAAGCCTAAGCCGAAAGGGCCTTTCAACATTGATCGCAGCAAAGATCTTGAAGAAGCATTTGCTATGGATGAACCGCCAGCATCTAAAACGAGCTCCGATGAAGAAACTGCTTCTGTATCACACGAGGCTATGGGTATCAAAATTGAGATGAAAAGGCGCACGATCAACCTCGATTACGAGCTTGAGAAAGCCTATGATGCTTTGGTTACCGGCCAACCCACTCTTGCCATCGAAATTTACAAAAATATTCTATCAAATGACCCAAAGAATAAAGGTGGTTTATTTGGCCTTGCAACCACTTATCACCGTCTTGGCCAGCTTGATGCGGCGCGCAGCTACTACAGCAAATTACTTTCTATTGATCCCAAGCATCGTGATGGGCTGAACAACTTCCTGGTATTGCTTGCTGATGAAGCCCCACAAGAAGCTCTTGCACAAATGGAAGAGCTCTCGAAACGCAACCCTAACTTCAGCCCAATTCAAGCACAAATGGCTGTGATTTATCAGCGTCTGGGTAACACAGAAATGGCCACAGAAAAAATGTTCAAGGCCGTGGCAATGTCTCCTGAAAATCTGGTTTACCGCTACAATCTAGCTATCATGCTGGATTCTCAGAAGAAATATGACGAAGCTGAGAGGCTATACAAACAGCTGGTTAAATCGGCTATGCGCGGGGAAGTTATTCCCGGAAATCTACAAAAAATTCAGCAAAGATTAACCTTTATTAGCTCTAATAGTCACTAACGCACAACTCCCGTGCAGTTTTGATTCACAGGGGCTAACATGGAAATCACTGACCTGCTCGTATTTACGCAAAAGAACAATGCGTCCGACTTACATTTGGCATCTACTAATCCGCCAATTTTGCGTATCCACGGCGAAATGATGCCCTATAAATCACCTCCCCTTACTTCTGATGATATTAAACGCATGCTCTATTCCATTATGACAGAGCAGCAGCGCGCTGATTATGAGCGCGACTTTGAAATCGATTTTGCGATATCTTTTGGTGAGGAAATGCGTTTTCGTGTCAACGCATTTAATACATTGAATGGCCCCGCAGCTGTGTTGCGTACTATTCCAAATCGCATTCTGTCTATGGAAGAACTAGGTACGCCTGAGGTGCTAAAAAAGCTATGTTATCTACATAAGGGACTGATTCTGGTAACAGGCCCTACCGGCTCTGGTAAGTCCACCACACTTGCCGCCATGATCGACCATATCAATACTAACGAAGCTAAGCACATTATCACTATTGAAGATCCGGTGGAGTTTGTACATCAATCTAAAAAATCCCTGATCAATCAACGCGAAGTAGGCAAAGACACCAAGTCATTTGCCAAGGCACTCCGTTCCGCGTTGCGTGAGGATCCCGATGTGATTCTGGTGGGTGAGTTACGTGATATCGAAACCATTCAACTTGCGTTGACCGCAGCGGAAACAGGCCACTTGGTGATGGGCACGTTGCACACCAACTCAGCACCGAAGACTATTGACCGTATTATCGACGTATTCCCGGCAAATGACAAAGAAATGGTACGCGCCATGCTTTCCGTATCACTGGAGGCAGTAATCACCCAATCACTTCTTAAACGCAAAGATGGTGGCCGTGTAGCTGCTCATGAAATCATGCTGGGAACTGGTGCAGTGCGCAACCTCGTGCGTGAAGGCAAAGTGCCACAGCTTTACTCACTCATTCAAATCGGCAGTAAAATTGGTATGAGAACCATGAAAGACAGCATCATGGCGCTATTTGAGGAAGGCATCATTACAGAGCAAACGGTGCGTGCAGCTATGGCTACCAGCACCTCGGAAGATGAAGGAGAAACCGAAACACCAAAAACGGATAACAAGGCAGGCAATAACAAGCGCACCAGCGGTGTAAGGCCTGTTCATAGCGGATTCTAGCAACATGGAAATGAACGCCAATAGTTTACTGCAAGGATTTACCGATAAGGATGCCACCGATCTTTATCTCACAGTAGGCGCCCCTCCTTCTTTGCGTTATGGTCACCGCATCGAACACATAGATAAAACTAAGCTTACCGAAGAGCATGTTAAAAGCTTTTTGAAAGAAATTGTGTCCTCCGATGTGTTGGAAGAGTTTGAATCTACCTTGGAATATAACACCGCGATCAACTGGCCGGAACTGGGGCGTTTTCGCGTTAATATGTTCCGCCAGCGTCAGAACACTGGTGTCGTATTACGTCGTATTCGCACTGATATCCCTTCTATTGAATCGCTAAATCTGCCGCCGCTTTATTCCGACCTTATCATGGAAAAACGTGGTTTGATATTAGTGGTAGGCCCTACCGGTTCGGGGAAATCAACTTCACTGGCAGCCATGCTAGAGTATCGTAATAATAATGGTTCTGGCCATATTGTAACCATTGAAGATCCAGTAGAATTTGTTCTCGAACATAAGAACTGTATCATTACACAGCGTGATGTCGGTATTGATACTTATTCGTTCGGCATCGGCCTAAAAAACACTCTACGCCAGACACCCGACGTTATCGTGATTGGTGAGATCCGCGACAGAGAAACTATGGAACATGCCATTGTGTTTGCTGAAACCGGCCATCTATGCCTTGCTACATTGCATGCCAATAATGCTAACCAAGCCATTGAGCGTGTAATCAATTTCTTCCCTGAAGAGAAACATGCGCAAGTATTGTTAAATCTATCACTTAACCTGAAGGCAATTCTCTCACAACGTCTACTTCCTAACCTGCAAGGTACACGTTCTATTGCACTAGAGATCATGCTCAATCAAGGCCTAGTGAAAAGCCTGATCCATGAGGGGCGCATTAAAGAACTTAAGGAATGTATTGAAAAAGGTCAGGATGTCGGCATGCAGAGTTTCGATCAGGCGTTGGTTGAGATGTATGCTAATGGCGTTATCACCGAGGATGTCGCTCTGGCAGAATCTGATAACCCCGCCAACTTACGCCTTGCCATTAAACAGCATGATATGGGCAAAGGCCAAGGCCCGCTCCGTAGCCTCGCCCAAGATATGGGCATCATTAATAAGCAACAGTTCTAACTACGCTGCTTTTTTCGCTTCATCTTTAGAAATAGAGTTCAGGAAGGCTTTCTCCAGCGAATCATCCTGATACTGTTTTTTGAATTCTGCTGGTGTGCCAATAAAGAATAATTTGCCTTCATGAATCACCCCAATACGATCGCAAATTTCGTCAATGTCAGAGAGAATATGTGAGCTAAAGAATATCGTTTTATCGCGTGTGCGCGCATCTATGAGCATGTTTTTAAGCTTAATACGCGCGCTAGGGTCCAGCCCACTCATCGGTTCATCTAAAATAAGCAAACGCTCATCTATCATAAATGCACCAAGTAAACCCAACTTTTGTCCCATCCCTTTGGAATATGAGCCTACCCGTGCATCAAGCACATTGGGATCCAAATCTAACGCTACCGCATTTTCTTTTGCCTGCTCTCGGTCCAGTTTCTTGCCGTAGTATGATAGTGCCAAGGTCAGATATTCCATCCCCTTCAGGTAACGCGATGGCTGGAACTTTTCTGGCAAGTACGACAGATGTTTACGCGCACTAATACTAGTAGAGGCAATATCAAAAATTGATGTTTTCCCTTTATCGGCCTTCACCAAATCAAGGGCTATTTTAATCAAGGTAGTTTTTCCTGCACCGTTCAGGCCGATCAGTCCAAAAATCTCGCCCGGATTTAGCGAAAAGCTAATATCCTCAAGTACCTTACGTTCATCATATTTTTTGTGTACGCCATCTATAGATAATGGGGAATGACTCATATTTACTCCTTTACCTCGTCACCTTCTCCTGAGCCCAACTTAGAATACGCGTCAATCAACCCGCCCAAACCTGTTCGAGATGGATCATCATCCTCTTGGTTAAAAAATGGATCTCCTGAATCTACAGGAGAAGGATCTAGAACCTCTGAAGGTGGTTCCAACGAAATATTGTGTGTATCAACAGTTACTGGCTGTACCTTACCTTCCAGTATATTCATTACATAAGAAGAAAAGGTCTGATTTACCCTAAGTGTAAAGATCACCTCTCCTCTGCGCTTATATACTTCAACGTTATCATTTTCCATTTTCTGCCAGGTCTCATTTACCTTGTGCATAGAGACCGGTTTCCATTTCAGGCGAACCATATCCTCATTGATCTCCATCACACTCAGATCGGTATTCTCCATTGGGCTGCTTTGTGTCAATTTCTGCCCATTAACCCATATAATCCAGTTATCTTCCGCATGGTAAACGATAGATTCCAAAAAGAATTGTGGGTATTTATAATAACGGTTTGTTTCCTGCGCTTTTCTGATACCCGTAAGACGATTGAGAAAATCTTCTTCATCAAAACCACCGTCATCTCTGCGGCCCGACGAATTTTTCTTATATATATTCATCGCATAATTAATATCTGCCGTTTCTTCTGGTGTAAAAAACAGGCTTCCTATCTTTATTGGCTCATTATTGTTTTCAGGTAGCGTTTCACTATTTGCAGACGGTGCGCTCTGCGCATTAGCAGCACCAGACGTCAGCATCAAACAAGCACAAAGCAGAGCTATATGGCGAACAACTACCATCTGCGGCGCCTTCCTCTGCGTTTACGTGACTGTTCCTGACGTTTAGCCTCCTCTGGATCAAGTGAGTTTATACCATACCACTTAAAATTGATGGTACTCTCAACCAGGTTATAACTTCCATTCTGGGTAATAGAACGTAACGCTTCATCTGTTAGGCCACTTACACGTTCTAGCTGTATTCCAGTAAAGCTTACCGCTCCAGGATAGTTTTCCTGTATATCCCGCATAAAGCGATATACATCTTCATCATTCGCTGCCTGAAAGCGCAGAGTGGCATCTGTAGTCATCAACACACTGGTTTTACGCTTGTATTTTGCATCCTCATGTGCAGTCGGTTCGGCAATATTTAATTGGGTCTCTCCACCAACAAGATTATGTGTGTATTCGTATTCTCTATTTAAGTGATCCGCTATTCCCATTGTGTGGGAAAGCATATCCTCTTCATTAAGGCGCATCACTTTTTCATATAGATCAATATCATTTTGTACACGTATATATTTTTCACGAAGCCCATTTGTTTCGTTAGTAACGGCACTTACCTGTGCCTCCATATTTCTTTTTCTTGAAATATACTCATCTTGCATGGTGCTAATAAAATACGTACCGCCACCTATTACAGCCAGAATAGCTCCTGCAAAACTACCCTCGAAAATCAGCTGTCTTTTTAACTGCTGAAACTTCATGGCGCATTCCCCTCTGAAGGTGAACTTACAGGCTCTTCTGGTGCTGGCACTAGCGGCCCATAAATCATCAGCGTTTCTTCAACCGGCTCTGCATTCGTAATGTCCCCTGGCATCGGAATAGCCTCATTAGCTGAACTAATGCTTAACTGTCTTCCCGCTCTTTCAATATCTGCTAACGATTTTTCTGCCTCTACTTCGTAACCCGGCAACTTTCTGCGGAAATCACCCATGATACGATTCAACACAAATCTACGAGCCTTACTATCAGATACAACGGCAGGGAGCTCTACAACCAACGTTACCGTTACCCATTTATTTTTTGAGTCACCTGCTTTTGCCGTTTGCATACGTTGTAGAGCCACAGGATCAATATTTCTTGGTAAGCGCATCCTGCCATCTTGCTTATCAACCTGTATTGAGATGGATTTCAATGTCATTGGCGGCACAATCAATGGCTTAATCTTTTCGATCAACGGTAATAGCGTATCATTTTCTTCCTGAAGATATTTATATAGGTCAATCAGATCGGTTGCTTTTTCTACATCCAGATTTTTGCGTGCTATTTCGTTTTTGAGTGCCGTGAGTGTATTTTGCTCGGTCTTTTTTTGTCGTTCGAGCCGCTCTAAATCACCGCTGATACCCATAATATCAGCCCCCATGTATCCCGAATAGCCAATCATCCCAACCGTCCCTACTACCGTTACCAAACGAAGCAAAACCTTCAGGTTAAATGCTGTATCTATTTTTTTGTATTCCGGAACAGCAAGGGTAAGGCGGTGCCTTTTTGCACAACCAATAATAGAGGCAAGCACCACATCACCAAACTGATCGGTGGCTTGCGTCGCTCCCTCTATATTGAAAAATTGTGCCATTTCAAATGGCGTGAATACCTGCGTACTACTTGCAGAAAATTTTTGCGTATCGATGGCATCCTTAATGCCTGCCGAGGCCAGAATATAGATATCCAGCCCTGCTTGCGGGTTATAAGAAAGGCGCTTCATATATTCAATAGTCGAGAGTATTTCCTGCTCAATACTGCCCGTTATTACTTCGGTATTTGTTTCGCCAAGCGGTTGCGCCAGACGGGTAAATACGATTTTGCCTTTATGCAGTATAACCTGGCGGAACCCTCCCACTTTGTTATGACTAACAAAGAATTTCCATTCTGCACCCGTACCCTCTTTAGGCACGCCAATAGCTTTTTCCAGCGTTTTGAGAAATATTTCAGTTTCAGCTGAAATAAGATGAATGCCCTTAAAGCGATTGGGCAGCTCCATGACAAAGTCTAACCACACCGATAGTTGCGGGCTGCGCTCCAGCGCAATCATCATGAAGTTCCAGTCCTTGCGGCCTGTTTTTTCACGCCCCAGTATCATCGCCCCTTTAATATCCTCTGGGCCAAAATCACGATCCAACCTGCGTTTCACCAGCTTGCCAACGCTCATCGCCGAAACAGGTGGCAAGGTTTGCTGCACGTAGGATTGATCCATACTATCGATCACTAAAAGCACTGGGGCTTTAGGGTCTTTTTCAATCGTCTGCTTTAATTCTTCAAGGTTTTGTTCGCTGGCATCCGGACAGAACTGGCGACTGAGCACCTGATTATCCTTGATATAAACAAGAATTGCACCTTCATCGCCAATGAAAAAGACAAAACGCGTCCCCTTCGCTGCCCTGAATACCTTACCTTTAGGGGGCACGCGCTCAGCGGTGTTCTTGGTTTCCGCTTCCTTTTTATCTTTCTTAAGGCGTTTTTTAAAACTAAAGGCCATTTTACTCCACATCCGGATACGCATATGTTGTAGCTGTATTTGCAATGATTTTCAACGAATATTGCAGAAAAATCATCAACATAATCCTTACCGAAGCCGTTACCTGTGATTCGCTAGCCTGTAGCAAATGCGAAGCGTTATTGAGAACCACCACGCAAGCGTACTGATCGGTACGCGCGTAGTGGAAGCGCAAATAACGCAAGTAAGTTCCTCAGGATAGTAGAATTAGAATTTCATTTTGCTGAAGGATTCGTAAAGCGGCCCGAATACTGCGGCAATCACCCAGAAAATAATAATCCCCATCACCACAGTAAGTGCAGGCTGGATCATACCCACCATCGAATCCACCGCATCATTGACTTCACGGTTATAGAAAAAGTTAATGTTTTCGAGTGCGTCAGACATATTACCGCTATCTTCGCCCACCTTAAACATGCGGATTACCAGATTGGGGAAATGATTGGAAATTCGCAATGCAGCAGTTAACGAGCTTCCCTCTGTCACATTCGTTTTCACCAGCTCAATCGATTCTTTTAGCACGCGATTGGAAACCACACCTTTAGCGGCCTCTAGTGAATCCAGAATGTCGATACCGCTATTGAACATCACCGAGAAAAAGTGCGTGAAGCGCGCCATATCAATCTTGCGGATAACGGGTCCAATTACCGGCATCTTCAACATAAACGCGTCCATTTTATAGGCAAAGCTTTCTGAGAACCGGTACGCCACTAATATTAAAACGACGAACATGACAGGCGTGCCCAAAATGTAATACCAGTAATTCTCAAAAGCATATGAAACAGCGATCAATGCACGTGTATGCATGGGTATTTCAAACCCTTGCGACATAATAAAGTCGACCAATTTTGGTACTACCGCAATCATAAGCACAGTTACTACGATGGAAATAACCACAATGAGCGCGATAGGGTAGCGTGTTGCTTTTTTTACCTTACGGCGAATCTCGGCAGACCACTTCAAATGCTCTGCAAGATGCGTAAAAGACTCTGAAAGGTTACCTGTTTTTTCACCTGCAGCGACCAACCCCACAAATACATCGTTGAACACTTTGGGGTAATTAGCCAGCGCCTGCGAAAGCATATTACCATTCTTCACTGACTCGTAAACGCCAGTCAGAACGTCACGTAATTTCGGTGATTCGCTGGAATCACGCACATCCGCCAACGCATCATGCAGTGGTACACCCGCCCTATCGAGCTGTTCCAAATGCATACATAATACGATCATATCTTTGAGCTTAATACTGCCAAAACGTGATGAACGTTTGGCAACCACCTCGCGTGCATCAATGAGATCCAGACCTAGTTCCTTGAGGCGGGATTCAAGATCAAGCTCGTTATCCGCTACCACAACGCCGCGCATCTTGCGCCCTGCAGCATTCATCGCGGTATAGTTATATGCGGGCATTACAATCGATCCGTAAGGTCAATAGTGTTAATGAGCTCTTCTAACGTAATCTCCCCGGCCAATACTTTCTCAATACCGTCTTGTTGCATGGTCACAAAACCGTTCTCAAGCGCATGCTCCATCATTTGCTTACGTGTAGCATGGGTAGAGATTAGCTCTTCCATAGTGCGGTCAATGCGCAGAATCTCAAGAATAGCAACACGCCCTTTAACACCTTTACCACCGCATTCCTCGCAACCAACCTTATCATAGATTGTAGGGGGCTTAGCGGCATCGACTCCAAGAATTTTGCACTCTTCTTCTGTAGCAGTTCGTGATTTGCGACAGGATTTACACAACTTTCGCGCCAAACGCTGCGCCAAACAACCAATCAACGAGGTAGCAAGTAGGTGACCCGGCACGCCAATATCACCTAAACGCGGAATTGCACCAAGTGCATCATTCGTGTGGAGTGTGGTAAATACCTGGTGACCGGTAAGTGCCGCACGCACGGCCATCAACGCCGTGTCCTCGTCACGCACCTCACCAATGAAGATGATGTCGGGATCCTGACGCATCAACGATTTAATACCGTTGAGGAAGTCCATACCACTACCTTCACGCACACTACTCTGGCGAATAAGTGGCAGTTGATATTCCACCGGATCTTCCAACGTCATGATGTTAGTTTCAATATCATTGATGTAGCTCAACACCGAATAAAGCGTGGTGGTCTTACCCGAACCAGTAGGACCCGTTACGATGATAATCCCTTCCGGTCGCTTGAGCAGTTTTTTAAGGACATCACTATTATGTTCGGAGAATCCAAGTTTTTCGAGAGGTACAAGTGACTTGGTTTTATCCAAAAGACGCATCACGATGTTCTCGCCATGCACGGTGGGTTGCGTTGCCACACGAAAATCAACTTCACGACCAAGCACGTTGTATGAAATACGACCATCTTGCGGGTTGCGCGTTTCTGCGATGTTCATGCTCGACATAATTTTGATACGTACCACCATCGCCGACCAATAATCACGGTGGAACGAACGTACCTGCAACATTTGCCCATCAATACGGTAGCGCAAACGAAGGAAAGTACCTTCCGGTTCAAAGTGAATATCCGATGCGCCCTGCTTGATCGCATCTACCAAAAGCGCATTCACCAAACGTACTGTCGGGTTTACATAGCCTTCCTGACGGCCATCCAGCTTTGTATTTTCACGGATACCGGTTTCAATTTCTTTTAAAATACCATCAACAGAAATTTCATAGTCATAATACTGATCGACCATTTCCAGAATTTCTGATTCTGTACAATAGATCGGTACAATTTTGGTATTACGTGGCACATGGCGACGCACCTGATCGATCGCCAATACGTTGTATACGTCGGCCATAGCCAATTTCAGCACATCATTTTCATACGAAACCGGAATCACCTTATGGCGCGTGGCCATTTCCTTGGGTATAAGCTGAATGATTGATGCATCCAGCATGGTCGCTTTCGGATCAAACTTCTCAGTACCGGATGATTCAGCCAATACCTCACCCAGCGCGGACTCCGTAATGAACCCCATATCCACCAGAATGGCACCGAATAGCTTTTTTGATGTTTTTTGTTCGGTCAGTACGATCTGCAACTGGTCATCAGAAATAAGCCCCAGATGCACCAGCTTCTCACCAAGACGCATAGGTGGCTTGCCCTTACTTTCACCTTCCGCAGCGGGTGGTGGTGTTTGAGTTGAGTCTATCGCAGCTGCAGCAGCCTCTGCTGGGATTTCTTCTACTTTCCCTTCAGCGTCTTTTGCGGATTTATTGTTTTTTTCAGCAGGCATGGTCTGACTTACATTTCACGCGACATAATTAGAACAAATATTAGACACAGGCAGCTACGCAAACGCATACACCCATCTTTCATTGGTAATCAAAAAAGATTGATTTTACGTTAAAGCATTGAACACTAATTATTTTTAATATTTTTTGCTACGGATGTGACGTAATTGCAACGCCATACAACGCCGCAAAATAAGTGGTTCATTCTACCCAACAAATGCCTTTTCCACCACATACTCCGCGGGAGAAGCATTAGAACCTTCCGTCAGCCCATAAGATTCAATTAATGTTTTCATATCATTATTGAATGCTACAGAACCACACACCATCGCGCGATCTATCGCAGGATCAAATGCAGGCACTCCCAGCTCTTCAAACATCTGCCCGCCCTTAATAAGATCAGTAATGCGCCCTACCCGATGATAGTCATCGCGGGTTACACTTTCATAATAGTGCAGTTTACCCGCGCTCATTTCCCCTAAATATTCGTGGTTCTTCGTTTGTTCTACTACCGATTTGCTGTAATCCAGCTCTGCTACATTACGGCACGTGTGGGTTACAATCACCTGTTCAAATTTATCATACGTATCAAGATCGCGGATAATGCTGGCAAATGGGGCAAAGCCGGTGCCAGTCGAAAACAAATAAAGCCGCCTACCCGGAATAAGTGCATCATGCACCAGCGTCCCTGTCGGTTTTTTACCCAGCAACACATGATCGCCGGGCTGAATTTTTTGAAGCTGTGAGGTCAGGCGACCATCGGAAACTTTAATAGAGAAAAATTCCAGCTCATCATCCCATGCCGGGCTTGCCATAGAGTATGCACGCAAAACATTTTTCCCCTCTATTTCCAAACCCAACATGATGAACTCACCAGAGCGAAAACGAAACGATTGTGGCCGTTCGAGCGAAAACGAAAATAACGTATCCGTCCAATGTTTAACCTTAAGCACTTTTTGAAGCGTTGGTGCATTCGGATTTACTGGTTTTTCTGCCGTACTATTCATAACTACCTTGTTCAATCAGTTTAGTGGTTCAATAAATATTTCTCAGTTCACAGGGCTGGTAAATAACAACCCATCTGCATGTTTTTTTCTTCCTTTATCGCTGTATAATGCCCATGCAGCGTAGCGTGCAGCTATTTCCAACAAGGCTTTATGTTGCGCTTCATTTTCCAGCCATCCTGCAATGACCTTGGCAAAAGAAAACTCTATCACTTCCAGATTATCGCCAGGAATAGGAAGCATCGAAAGCAGCGCATCACCATCTACGCGCGCGGCCGCTTCAAAAGATAGGGCGTTGGATGCGCGTGGCTGTATAAATTGCCATTTACACACATAAAACGGAACTAATGACGCATGTCGCTTCGCCAGCTTTTCCATGGCTTCACTGTCATTTCTGAGTCCTGTAATGAACGCTTCGATATATGGCACGAGCGCATTCATTAATGCCTCATCACTAGCCGTCGATGATTCAGTTCGCGCGGCAACCAAGCGTTCATGCAGCCCACTATCTAATCGCTTTAGCTCTTCAACAAAAATACTGTCGAGTTCTAAAAAGCCATTTTGTTCACGATGTGGATCGAATGTTATATTGTAACCAAGACTTACCAATGCACACCTCGCAATTTTGCTAATGCTTTATCATGGGTTTTTCCTAACATTAGCAATGCAAGGATGGCGCCTATCAAAGCCAGGAACATATCCTTTTGTGTATCCCATACATCACCTTGCGTGCCCAAAAAGGCAACAGCGCCCTCTCCTGTCATATCGCCCACTATCCACTCAATGAGTTCGTAGGCAGCGCTAATGCCAAGACATCCCAACACCACAATTACAAACAACCATTTGCCAGCCTGCAATGGAGAGGTACGAAGCAATAGCTCGCGGGCTATCATTGCGGGCACAAATCCTTGTGCAAAATGCCCCAGACGATCGTAATGATTGCGCGATAGCTCATACGTATCGCGCAGCCAATTAAACAGAGGCACCTCCGCATAAGTATAATGCGCTCCCACCGCTAATATGACGCAGTGGAAAGCAATCAAACCATAAAGAAGTGGTGTAAGCGCAAATACATGACGCGTTGTAAATAGCACAATGCCATATATCAATACCGGTGCAATTTCCAACCACCAGGTAAATCGATCTGCCGGATCAATAGCTGACCAGAGCGATACTGCAGCCACGATGATGAAAAGATATAACGGGCGGATCATATACCGCTCCCCTCCACATCGCGCACCTGCCCTCCCTTATCTTCCATCATTAGATTATGCGCTGGTTGCACAAGCTGATCTTCAACATAAACCAGCAGTTTTTTGACTGACTCCTCAATGGTTTCGGCTTCAGTATCGAGCACAACATCAGGGTTCTCAGGTTCTTCGTAAGGCGCACTAATGCCTGTAAAGTCTGGAATTTCTCCCTTGCGTGCTTTGGCATATAGTCCCTTGGTGTCACGCTTTTCACACGCCTCTACCGTTGCTTTCACATATACTGTGTGAAAGCTTTGTGGCAACAAAGCGCGCGCACGTTTGCGGTCTGCGACATAGGGTGAAATGAATGAGGTAATTACAATCACTCCTGCCTGCGCAAAGAGTGATGCGACTTCAGCAACACGGCGAATATTTTCGCTCCGATCTTCCGGAGAAAACCCGAGATCGCGTGCCAAGCCCTGGCGAATATTATCACCATCCAACATATACACCTGATAGCCTTTATCAAACAAACGGCGATGCAGTTGTTTTGCAACAGTAGATTTTCCGGAACCAGAAAGGCCAGTGAGCCACAAGATGCCGCCAAAATGACCGTTCTGCAGTGCGCGCTGTTCACTAGAAACACCTGTATCTACGTCGAATATATTTTCCGAAACGGCTTTACTGCTATGCGTATTCCGCTGATCTAAGAATCCATCCATACTGATAATGCCGCCACCAGCAATATCGTAATCCTGTTGGATAACAAACCGAGCAAGCGCACGCTGATCACCATAATGATCCACTGCCGTCAACCCACGCAAACGTATCACCACCTCGGCCACATTATTGCGCTCCACCTGCTCAGCCTCGCCATGTGTAAGCGAGCTAGCATCTACCACATGCTCAATAGATTTTATTTCACCATATGCTTCCGATGTGCCGAGTTTAATTTTATAGCGTTTACCTGTTGCCAGCGGCTCTCTGCTCAACCAAAAAAGTCGTGCACGAAATTGCGTGGTAAGCATAGGCGCATCTTCTACATGACTTGCAACATGTCCCCGCTCAATAAAGATTTGGTCATCCAACGTGATCCCTATGGACTGACCTGCACTGGCTTGCTGTGGCGCGTTCTCACCCGGCCATGATTCAATACTGGAAACTTTTGCCTGTACGTTACTGGGAGAAAACAACAACGTATCGCCGACACGAATTATTCCACTTTCAACACGACCCGCCAATATCCGTCTATCATCAAATTTATACACATCTTGAATTAAAAAACGCAGCGGCAACTCTTCATCTGATTGCGCGGGCGCGAAATGATCGAGGGCTGAAAGCACTGACTCACCCTTGTACCACGGCGTATTATCAGATGTTGCCGCCACATTATCACCATCGCGCGCAGAGATAGGAATAAAACAGGTTGGAGTGATATCGAGCGTTTTTAGATAGGCGCGATATTCTTTTTCTATATTAGCAAAGACCTGTTCATCAAACCCTATCGCATCCATCTTATTAACGATCACCGCCACCTGTCGAACACCCAGCAAATGCAGTAGATAGCCATGGCGTTTACTTTGTTCACGTATGCCTTCTTTTGCATCAATAATGACGAGCGCCGCATCGGCCTGTGCTGCACCGGTAATCATGTTTTTTAGGAATTCTTTGTGGCCTGGTGCATCAATGATGACGATATCGCGCTTAGGCGTTTTGAGCCATATTTGTGTAGTATCAATGGTGATTCCCTGATCACGTTCGGCCTGCAGCGCATCCAGCAAAAATGACCACTCAAACGGCATCCCGCGCTTTTTACAGCTTTGTTGAATAGCCTCCATTTTACCATCCGGCAATGAATCCGTATCGTGCAACAAGCGGCCAACCAATGTTGATTTTCCATGATCAACATGCCCGACAATCACAAGATTTAGTGGGGTAGAGTCTTTATAAGTCATTGTGCCTTCAGTGAACGTTTAAGGTTTTCAATATCCTGTTTCATTAGCGTAGCCACTTGTTTACTTGTGTCTCGATCACAAGGCTCTCCTTTTAGAGATGCCGCTAATGTTTGTTGTGCTACCCCATGCAGCACGCCCGAATATGCCGTTTGCTTATCATTTTTCATATGCATGCGTAATTGCTGCAACATAAGCAGGTAACGCTCCTGCCAGTCCACTCCACACCATTGTGCGAGCCCAGATTCTCCGCCTTTATTGATAAGGTAATGCGCCTGCTGCTTAGAAATCGGCACCGTGGTGCGCTCCTTTTCGTCCGCGGGCTGAACGGGATCGCCCTTCGAGTCGATCGCCTTTCCCCAAAAATGCTTGAGGGTAAGCTGCATCATTTCTGCCTTCTCCACATCACTAAAAAGCTCATCCGCTTTTGCCGAAGGCGACAAAACCAGCGCTACTAACATCGTCAGAATAATTGGCTTCACATTATATCCTTTCATTACATATATCCATCTGCGCGCAAACGCTCGAAAGAAGACTCATCCTCGTCTGCACCCATAGGTCGGCCAGATCGTTCAGAGGTTTTTGTGATTTCAAGCTCTTTGATAATGGCTTCAATAGTAGTGGCGTCGCTTTCTACTGGCCAGGTAATTCCTCTTTCCCCCAAGGAGCGAAAACGCATCATTTTCCCGCCAAAATCACGCCCTTCAAACTGGGTATATTCTTTGGCAAAATAAAGCGGCACAATAGGTATATTCTCGCGCTGTATGTAGCGCCAAATATCAATTTCTGTCCAATGCAGCAATGGATGAATACGCAAAGAGGTACCCGGCGCATAATCTGTTTTATACTGCCCCCAAAACTCCGGTGGCTGGTCTTTTACGTCCCATCCCCCTGTTTCACCTCGCGGCGAAAAAATACGCTCCTTCGCGCGGGTGGCCTCTTCATCACGACGAATACCGGCAATCACTCCGGTAAACCCATGCTCATCGAGCACCTGTTTGAGCCCTAATGTTTTACGTGACGCGACACGAGCAGCAGGAGGCAGTGATTCATCTGTTTCTTCCAACGGCGGACAAATGGGCGAAAGCAAATCCAGCCCCCATTCACTCACATATTTATCGCGGAATGCATATACCTCTTCCATCTCCAACTCTGTATCACAATGGATAAGCGGGAAGGGCACATGGCCAAAGAAAGCCTTGCGCGCAAGGTGGATCATTACGTTGGAATCCTTGCCAAAAGACCACAGCATGGCGAGCTTTCCTACCGCATGAAATGCTTCGCGGAACACATAAATAGATTGCGATTCCAGTCGATCAAGATGGTTCATTATACACTCCAGTCTCCCACTTCATCAGATGATAAGTGAATACCACATTCCGTTTTTTTCTCGTCTTCAAAACCCATCGTATGCGCCCAACGCCCGGCACGTGCATCCTCACCTTCTGCCACGGGTGCTGTGCATGGTGCACAACCTATCGAACGGTAGCCTTTATCCACCAACGGATGCATGGGTAGTTTACGCAATATTATTGCTTCTTGTTGCTTTTCCTGGTCCCAGAAGGCGAGCGGGTTAATGCGAAAAATACCTTTATCATCACGCTCGATGGTTTGCATATCCGCACGCTCTGGCGTTTGATAACGTTTCCGTCCCGTAATAAGCGCGGCAAGTTTCATTTCTTTAACAGCGCGATCCAGAGGTTCCACCTTTCGAAGCCAGCAACAACGATTCGGCTGGCTTTGCCATAAATCACCCTTAGGATCAATTCGTGCTAACATTTCCTCATCTGGCGTAAGCCACACTACATTAGTCAGCCCAAGCTGTTCCGCCAGCTCTTTCGCGTAGGTAAGTGTTTCAGGAAAGTGTTTGTTGGTTTCTAAAAATAATACTGGTGTTGAAGGGTCAACTTCTGCCACCATCGAAAGCAGCAAGGCTGCATCCGCTCCAAAAGAAGACACCAGCGCAATTTTTCCAGCAAATTCATCACGAATCATTACACGCAGTAAGGGCAATGCTTTCAGGTGGCCATGAAACGCCTCAAGGCGGCTGAGCGAAACTTCGTTCATTTGAACCAGCCCTTCTCAGCCAGCCACCGCTCTGAAAGCACCGCTATTTCTTTCATGGTTTTGCCCGCTTCTTTCCATTGGTTTCGCTGTGCGGCAATAAGCTTTGTATGTTCGCTCCACTCTTCGCCAAAACGTGCGGCTATCACGTCACGCACTTTCTTAGCCAGTGTAGGAGAAGCACCGGCCGTTGATATGGCAACAAGTAAATCGCCACGACGTACGTTGGCGGTGAAATAAAAGTCACAAAGATCGCTAACATCTTCGACATTTACCAAGCGTCCTAAAGCACGTGCTTCATCTGCTATTTGTTGTGACTCTTCACGCGTCAGCGCTACAACCATCACCACACGGTGCGCCGCAATCACATCTGCGGAAGGCACCTCACCTTCCATCACAGTTACGTGTTTTGCCCCTGCCTCTTCAAGCTGCTCCATACGTCTTTGAAGCAGTTTTCCTTTGCCTACCAGAAGGATGGGAAGCGTGGCTACATTCAGTGCTATCGGAAACATTTTTACTTCGCCCAACTATATTCCGACAGCGCTTCTACTGCCTGTTGTTTTGCCTTGTCCACGCCATAGCGATAACAAAAATCGCCGAATCCCTCGCCATCAATTCGGTATTTACTCCATAGGGCGATAATTGGCGCAAAGGCTTCAGCCACATGCGCTAATGGTACACGGTCAAACAATTCCTTACCCAGGCGTGTGCCCTCAAAATCACCACCAATATAGAGCGTGTAATGATCAGGTATGCGCCCAACGATGCTAATATCCCCAACATAAGGGCGCGAGCACCCGTTGGCACAACCGGCGATACGAATAGTAATGCGTTCATCCAGCATGCCGTAACGATCAAGCACCTGTTCTATTTCACCAACGAGCGGCAATTTAATGCGCTCCGCTTCTGCCAATGCCTTTCCGCAGGTAGGGTAAGCCACACAGGCCAGTGTGTTGCGATAAGCAGGCGTAACATCGTGTTTCAGCTTAACACCACTGCGGGTGAGTTTATGCTCAATAGATATTTTATCGCCTTCATTAATCTCACATAGCAGGATGTTCTGATCTGCTGTCAGCCGTATTTCCATACCATATTCTTCAATTACGTCGCGCAGGCCACTGCGTGTTGCCTCGCCATCACGATCCATGATACGGCCACTGGAAATTGGCAATCCTAAGAACCATTTGCCATCGCCCTGCTCATGCCAACCCATATAATCCTTCACCGCGTAAGGTTTCATAGGACGGGGCGGCTCCATAGTTTGCAGCAAATAACCTTCCAGCGTTTCCTTTATCCAATCCACACCTTTTTCTTCCACCAGATATTTAAGGCGTGCATGTTTGCGGTTCGTGCGGTCGCCATGGTCTCTCTGTAATTTGATTACTGCCTCCGCAGCACTCGTCAACAGGTAGGGAGGCACAAACATGATAGGTGTGGCCAGTCGTGGATAGGTTTTAGGTTGGTTATGATGCATACCCAAACCACCACCCAGCGCAAAGTTATAGCCGATCAACTCCTGCCCTTCGAACAACGCAAGGATAGCAAGATCATGCGTCAGCACATCAATGCAATTATCTTCGGGACGCGCGATACCAATCTTAAATTTGCGCGGCATATAAGTGGTTCCATAAAGCGGCTCTGGGTTCGTTTCGCGTCCGGGCTCTGGGTTAAACGGATAGTCTGCAATCACTTGCCCATCCAGCCATACCTCGCAATAAGCCGTTGTTTTCGGCGCACACAATTTGGCCAGTGTAAAACAATCTTCCATCAGTTTTGCGTGCATTGCATCTTTAATTGGTGCGGGGCACGTCATCACGTTACGCACTATGTCACCACACCCACCCAAGGTGGAAAGCAACAGGCGATTTACATCTGCGATAAAAGGTTTCATTGATGCCTTTTTCACGCAATGAAACTGAAAAGTCTCACGTGTGGTTATTCTAAGCGTGCCGTTTGCATATTTTTCTGCCAACTCATCAAGCCCTAAATACTGCTCAGCACTCAGCACTCCGCCCGGGCATTTTAGACGCACCATGAATTCGTATTCTTTTTCCAAACCCGCTTGTTTGCGCGCTGTTGCCGTGTCGCGATCATACCCAAAATAGCTGCCGTGAAATTTAAGCAGCTCGTAGGTTTCAGGAGTCACCTGATCGGAAGAAGTATCCGCAAGATCAGCCGCAATATCACCTTTAAGGAAATGGCTTTCCTTTTTAAGTATTTCCTGTTTTGAGAGTTTTTGTATCTCGGTCATCGCGCTTCTATTGCTGGTTAACGTCTATTATCATAATATATATGTATAATTATTTATATTACAAAATTATAATGTATTATTGATAATAAAACCTATATTCCAGAAATAGTTAGAAATTTCTGGATAGACCACCAATAGCCATAATGATGCTGCCAGAGCTGGCCCGAATGGGAAGATAGCACCCTTGCCCATCAAGCGCCACAAAAGACCGAAAACAACACCGAGCAAACCTGAAAAGAATAAAAACGGTACAATGGGCAACATGGTAAGCCACAAACCGGCCACCGCAAAAAATTTCACATCGCCGTAGCCCAGCCCTTCTTTTTTACGCAGGATGCGATAGCCATGATGCAAGCCTAGGCCAATCCCCATACCCAGCAAAAAACCACCCGCCACTTCCATTGGGCCAGTACCAATGGCGAAATGATAGAGAAGCCCGAGGGGCAGCAATGCGATATGCACCTGATCGGGGATGATGTAATGCTCAAGGTCAGCTACAATCAGAATCAGAAGAGCCACTGCCATTAAGGCGAGCAAGGCCATTTCTGCCGTAAGTCCGTAGCGCTGATATAACAGTAAAAACGCAGCAGCGGTAACCACCTCGATCAGCGGATAACGAATCGAGATCTTTGTTTTGCAGTGACGGCATTTCCCGCCGGAAAAGATCCACGAGAATAATGGCCATAAATCCCTCACCCCCAGCTTGGCATCACAGCTTGGGCAATAGGATGGTTTTTTGACCACGTCTTGTTCCAACGGCAAGCGATAGCTGGCGCAGGTGACAAAACTACCAAACACCAATCCAACCGATACGACGATGAGCAACTCAATAAACATGAAATGAAGGTAGCGAAGCTACCGATAAATAACAATAGTTATTGCTTTTCCAGCCAGTCGATATGTTCCACAGCCGGCTTAGTCGTATCACGGCTATTCCAGAACATCTGCTTTTGCATTGCCATGGGCAATGACGCTCGCCAATCCTGCTTGGCCTCTTCAGCTTGCTTTTGATAATCGACCGTTGAGAACACCTCATATTTTTTATCGCCGTAGATATAACCGGTCAGCTCGCCCGTGTGCGTATGCACAAGTAATAACGCACTATGTTCATGACATGCATGTTGCCTACAGGCAGACAACACCAAGAACCCACCCTCATAACCAATGGGAGACCACACAGCAAAATTTTGTTTAAAAGTTTTTTGTTGCTTAATGCTTAATAGGTCGAGGTAAGGCGTAACGCGGGGGTCTTCGAGCAGCTTCTTGTAATCATACGTACTGATATATTGCTCTAGTTTCACCTCAGGCTCAGCCGCCGTCTCCTCTGCCCAACCGTTAGCAGAAGCCGCCAGAAACAACATACTCGCTATGCATATCTGTTTCATCATTAGCGTTTCAACCTAATAAGACGTTTAAACTCATAGGTAACCGGGTCTTTATGTTCGATCTGAATCTCTTCCAGCTCTACATGTAATACATGTTCTTTCCCGCCATTCGCGTCAACCAGTTCATAGCTGGTCGGTTTAACAAGGAAACTCATCGTATCATTCACCACAGCGCCCTGTTTTTTCAAAAACGCCACATCCTCTGGTTTGATATCATGTTTACCAACATAATCAGCCCAGTTGCCAATCTTCATAGTGATCGTACCCAGAGGGCTGGTGTAGCTATAAATATCAGGGTGCTTATTATAGACCCTAGGCTTGATTTCAAGCGCTTGCTTGCCATCATCAGGTGCGGTTTCTCTATTAACCCTATCGTCAATGTCTTTGACATCGACAATGCGAATCGGGTTAAGCGCCACGATACGTGACGTATCTAGCTTGTGCTTTGCAACCAGCCCATCAGCGCCTAGCTTGTCCGCCCAAGCGGCAAATACTTCTGGCGAGAAATCCAATGGTTTGTCCTGCATTTCTGCTTTATGTGCGGCTTCTAACTTCGCAATATCCGCTTCTTTAAAGCTGCCAATCAATGGGGCATTTTTCAAAACAGAGGCCGGGGTGCGTTTTGCATAGCCAGGATACACATCCATTTGCACGATGCGTGCTTTTACAATCGGCTGCGGGCGCATGCTTACTTCATTATCCATATCCATGCCAACAATCTCAGCGGTGATCTTCAGGCTCGATTTGCCCCTCATCCCCTGGCCAGACACTTTTTCCGCATGTGCTTCATCTACAGGAATACCGTTGAACACTTCACCATTAGTAAAGCGCAACTCATACTGTTCCGGCCAATAATTGGCATAAATAGTACAGCTGGAATGCACCCTGTTTTCAGGCTTCACCGGCACATAAGTGCCCGCGTCAAACGGTTTGAAGGCAAAAGCCTGCTTATCAAAATTATATTTACCGATGCGAGAGCTCATAGTGAGTGAAATACGTTTCGGCAGATCATGACTCTTGCCTTTGAATGCATCAAAATGCTCTTGCTCTTTTTCTTTTAGGCGGCGCTGAGCGAATTCATTTTTTGCGTTTTTATATTCGTCACAATTCGTGTATTTGCCGACATTCGTCAGAAAGTCTTTTTCTTGTTCTATGCCCGGCTTGTGGGTGATGTAATAGTTGGTGAGTGCTTCATATTTAATTGGTGCTGCTTCCTGCGCATGAGCGGTCATACTAAACGCCACACTGGAAATCATGGTGATTACACCCAGACTATTACATTTCATTGAGAACCTCCTGAAAGAATATAGAGACCTCATCATAGGTTTTGCAGGTTAATGAAACGTATATAGCTAATTAGGATTTTAGCTATTATTAGATCGCCGCTTTCATGATGCTCTTGCTACCGTTGGTAATGCTAGCGAGCAGGCCAATATTTTGCGGCAGAATGCGTTGCATATAAAAACGCGCCGTATCAAGTTTGGATTGATAGAACTCTGTATCCTCGCCTGCTTCCAGTTTTTCCAGCGCGATAAGCGCTTGGCGCGCCCAGATATAGGCCAGCACGGTTTGCGAGAACATGCGCTGATACTCCACTGAGCCCGCACCTGCCTCATCTGGGTTCCCCATACCGCGGGATGCGATCCACAGGGTCGCTTGTTGCAAGAACCCTAAATGTTGGTGCAGTGGTTTGGTGAATTCGGCCATCGCTGGGTTATCACGATGTGCGGCAACAAACTCCGTAGCCGGATGGAAAAAACGACGCAGATAGCGCCCCGCCCCCACAGTGAGTTTGCGCCCCACCAGATCAAGCGCCTGAATACCGTTTGTGCCTTCATAGATCATGGTGATGCGCGCATCGCGCACATATTGCTCCACGCCATATTCACTAATATAACCGTAGCCGCCAAATACCTGCACGGCGAGTGAAGCCATTTCATAGCCACCATCGGTCATATAAGATTTAGCAATCGGGGTCATGAGCTGTACAAAATCATCGCATTCTTTTTTTACTTCTTCGTCCGGATGACGATGGGCAAGATCAAGTTTCAGCGCAATTTCCATGGCGAGCGCACGGCACCCTTCGGCGAACGCTTTTTGCGTAAGGATCATACGGCGCACATCAGGATGCACGATAATCGGATCCGCTGACTTCTCAGGGCATTTCGCACCACGCAACGAGCGCATTTGTAGGCGTTCTTTCGCGTAGGCAAGTGCGTTCTGATATGCTACCTCGCCGATACCTAATCCTTGCACGCCGACATATAAACGTGCAGCGTTCATCATGGTAAACATGGCGCGCATACCTTTGTGTTTTTCACCCACCAGATAGGCTTTGGCGCCTTCGTAATTCATCACGCATGTTGGTGATGCATGCAGCCCCATCTTGTGCTCAATGCCTTCGCAGCGCACTGGGTTGCGTTCGCCCATACTGCCATCTTCATTCACGTGGAACTTGGAGGAAATAAACAGCGAAATACCTTTGATGCCTTCCGGCGCATCTGGCAGGCGCGCTAAAATAAGATGCACAATATTTTCGGTCATCTCATGTTCGCCGCTTGAGATAAATATTTTACCGCCTGTGATATTGTAACTTCCGTCATCATTCGGCTCTGCTTTGGTGCGGATAAGCCCCAGGTCCGTACCTGCTTGTGGCTCGGTAAGGCACATCACGCCCGACCAATGACCGGACACCATTTTCGGCAAGTAACGTTGTTTCAGTTCATCCGTTGCGTGCAGCATAATGGCGTTGTAAGCGCCATGCGAAAGCCCCGGAGTCAGACCAAAAGACAGGTTTGCCGAGCAGACCATTTCCATCAATGGCATATTGAGCACATCGGGCAAACCCTGCCCACCATATTTTGGATCACAAGTGAACGCAGGCCAACCACCCTGCACATACAGATCATACGCCTCTTTAAACCCATCAGGCATATGCACCGTACCGTTATCATATTTCAGTCCCTGCTGGTCGCCTTTTTGGTTCAGCGGAAACAATACCTCTTCACAATATTGTGCCGCCGCATCAAGTACCGGGTTCATCAGGTCAGGGCCACTATCGGCAAACCCCTCAATGTCGGCATATTGGCTTACATTAAGATAGTCATTCAAAATAAACTGAAAATCACGAACGGGGGCTTTGTAAATGGGCATGAAACGGCCTTCAAAAAAGTGGGTATATGACCTCACTATTACATATGCTCCACTAAGGAAGCGTTAATCGTTCAAATACAGTTTTTTACAGAACTGTATGATATTTTTTTGCCCTGTGCTCATATGAAACACTCCTTAAATAAGCAAGCCACTATAAAATATATAAAAACTTGGCCTGATTTGAGATAAATATAGATAAAATGCCATTTAAAATTTAAGCGTTCTTAAGATTGGCTGCGTAGAATAGAGCATAGTACAACATGCAGGAGTACAGTAATGGCAGACGTTAAAATAGGACCATATGATCTGACCATCACACAAAATGATGGTGTATATGTCGTATCAGGGAAAGATGCTGAGGCGCTTCATGAGAAGATGCAAGGCCTTCCAGAAGATGCACAGGACCTGATCGTTGGTGATATAGACGCAGGGCAGTTTACGTTACAAAAACGCGATGGTGCTGCCGCACCCGCTTAGTGTTTTTGTTGCGCTCTGTTATGGCGCACGGATGAGACCAGCGACAACAAAATAAAGCTCACCCCGATCAATCCCGTAATCACTTCTGGTACGTGATGCACCATGCTGGTTAGCATGATAGCTGCAAGCGCACCAATACCCCAATGTGCGCCATGCTCCAGATAAATATAATCATCGAGCGTACCTTTACGCACCATATAGACTGTAAGAGAGCGTACAAACATTGCACCAACACCCAGTCCAATCATGATAATAATCACATCCTTGCTAATAGCGAATGCGCCGATCACTCCGTCGAGCGAAAATGATGCATCAAGAAACTGTAAATAGATGAAGCCCATCAGTCCGGAGTAGCCAACGGATTTCACCGCTGCCTCAGCGCCTGCCCCACCGCTTTCTGCACCACCTGCAAACAGTGCGGTCAGGCTTGTGGTTACCACATACAATACCACGCCCACAGTGCCAGCAATTAATGCACCTCCACGCGCTTCTTCTGGCAAAAAACTCTGCGCAATCAATAATACGGTAAGCGCAACAATCACTTCAGCAGATTCCAACTTCCCGAGGGCAGCCAGCTTATGCTCAATAAAGCCAATCCAGTGTAGGTCCTTGCCTTCATTACATACGAATTTTAAAAATACCATTAATAGAAACATACCACCAAAGGCCGCTATCTGAATGTGGGAGGCCAGTACATGGCGGCTATATTCATCTGGTTGATCAAGTGCTAAATGCGACACATCGAGCATGGAAAGCCCAGTCGCAAATGCTACGATCACCACGGGAAACACCAGCCGCATACCAAACACGGCAATCAAAATCCCCCATGTCAAAAAGCGCCGTTGCCATTTTTCGCTCATGGTTTTAAGCACCGTGGCATTAACTACCGCATTGTCGAACGATAGCGATACTTCCATGATGGTAAGCAAGCCGGCAATAATCAGCCCGTCTACCCCAGCCCACCAGTAGGCGAGGATCATACCAACAATTGTTACAATATAGGAAAGGTAAAAATATCTCATAAACGTTATCTTTGAAAAGTAGTTTGCCCAGCACCAGAATTGGTCTCTGCATATGCCCGGTTTTGTGCGATTTTATGCCACTTTCTTTGTGCGTGCTCTGGCGCAGTAGCAATATGATAGGAAAGCTCCAAACAATCAACACAGCCTTCAGGCAAATCAAACTTGCGTAGCGCACGCATTTCTATTTCATAATCAGCCACATGTGATTTGATAGCGGCTTGCATTTTATCATCAGGTTCCTTGCGCGCTTTTACTATTTCTTCAACGTGTTTTCTAATCTTATTTATGTGGCTCATAATGGTTTTTTTATCACCAGGTTCTTTCTCTCCCGTCTGCTCAATTTCTTCTATCGCACCCGGTATCAGTGTTTCATGCGCTGCCGGCACCAAATGATCCAGCCCGCCACGTATTCTTTTAGAAGGTGGTAAAAACTTTCCTCCTTTATCAAACCATTCGGGATGCGATAAATAGAGTTTCGTATCGGTTCTTGCTTTTGTTGTAAGGTGACGAATATCTTCTTCCATCACCTCTGCTGTTTTAACACCAAGGGGCGTGTATTCTTTCTCGGGTTTGTTCATTTAATTTCTCAGTGGCTTGCCAGTTTCTAACATATGCTCGATGCGTGCAAGTGTTGGTTTGGTTTTGACCAGCTCCATAAACACTTCATATTCCAGATCAAGCAATTGCTGCTCAGTAAGTCCTTCCGACATATCTGTGTCACCGCCGGAAAGCACGGTAGCTAGCATTTTACATACGGTGACATCATGCGGTGTTGCTTTACCGGACGCCTTGAATCCATCCACCGCCATCGACAGTGCGACCTTAGCCGTACTTCCCGGAAGATGTACCACAGCCGGTTCTGGTGCTTTATAATCTTTGGCCATTTCCATGCAGCGTGTTTTCGCATCCGCCAGCACACGCACACGGTTCATGGTGATACGGTCATCCGCTTGCAGAATTTTTGCATCCTTTGCCTCCTGCGCCGACATATGCACTTTAGCCAAAGCAATCTGTTCAAACACCTTGGAGATAGCAGGCATCGCGCCGCCACTTGCCATCAAATTGCCGATCATGCCACCGGAGGAACCTTTTTTCTCACCCGCATGACGGACCAGCATTTCCTTACAGCCGCCCCAGGCAGGAATCAGGCCTACGCCGACTTCCACCAAACCGGGGTAAGACTCGATGTGGCCAGCCACACCGTTAGAATGCAACACCATCTCACATCCACCGCCCAGCGCCATGCCTGAAAGGGAAGATACCACAGGAAACGGCGCATATTTCAGCGCCATGACCGATTGTTGCCCAGCGCGAATCACCTCGCCGATTTGTTTCCACGCGGCAATGTTTGCTGCCATCAGCATGAAGCCTAAATTGGCGCCAACAGAGAAATTCGCTCCGTCATTACCAATGACCAGCCCGTCGAAATCTTTTTTCACTGTCTCGATCGAGGTCATGATCATTTCCAAAATATCCGGGTCCACCGAGTTCATTTTTGAAGTGAATTCAAGACAGGCAATCCCGTCACCCAGATCCCAGAGACTCGCCGAACCATTTTTATGGATGGGCTTTTGCGTAAGCTTAATATCCGCAAGCATCAACGAACCAACAGGCGGCACGATCGGCACATAACCGCCTATCGCAGCTGCAGTGCGTTTGCCCTCTTCTGTCTTATAAAGCGTGCTACCTTTGGCCTGCTCCAAGATGGCCGGAACGGAAAAACCATCTTCTTCGAGTAATTTGATAAAGGCATCTACACCGATTTTATCAATCATCTCAAACGGGCCATATTTCCAGCTATAGCCAGTCTTCATCGCCTCATCGACGCCCACAACATCATCTGAAATTTCGGGCACGAGTGACGCCGCATAATGCAACATCGGCACGATCACCGCGCGCGCATATTTACCACCAATATCATTATGAGTAAGTAGCGCCAACATGCCGCTCTTTGCTGCATCCACACTAGCGAGCGACACCTTTTTTTGCGCAGTGCTGTATTCACCAGTTGCCAGGTCGATTACTTCTTTGACCTTCTTGCCACCATCTTTATTGATACGATAAAAACCGCCCTTGCCCTTACGTCCCGTATAACCATCGGCGATCATTTTTTTAACCCGCTCAGGCTCTTCATACACCTTCACAAACGGGTCGTCTTTAGGCAGCGAGTTCAGCATGGATTGCGCAATCAGTGGCATCAAATCAATGCCGATCAAATCAAACAAACCAAACACACCAGTTTTAGGAATACCTACGGGTTTGCCCATCACCGCGTCTGCCTGCTGTGGCGAAACCCCTTGTTTAATCGCTTCCAGCAGCCCCAGCATTAGCCAATACACGCCAATGCGGTTACCAATAAACCCTGGCGTGTCTTTACATGGCACCACGCCTTTACCCAGATGCACATCCGCGAAGTTACACACCGCGTCATAGGCTTCTTGCGATGTTTTTTCTCCCTTCACCACTTCGAGCAAACGCATGAAACGTGGCGGGTTAAAGAAGTGCGTAATCATGAAATGTTTGCAGAAATCATCCGACATGCCGGCAGTGAGTTCCGCAAGCGGCAAGGTTGATGTGTTGGATGACACCACCGCGGTTGGCTTTCTTACCGCATCAATTTTTTTGTAAACATCTTGTTTGATATCCAAACGTTCGAGCACCACCTCGATAATCCAATCGCAATCTTTGAGCTGATCCAGATCATCTTCCAGATTTCCTGCCGTTACCAGCTTGGCATTATTTTTATGCGCGAAACCAGATGGTTTGCCTTTAAGCTGCTTTTCCACCGCCCCTTCAGCCAGCGCATTACGGTTTTTTTCGCCTTCTTTTACGATGTCCAAAAGCACCACCGGCACGCCACCATTTGCTACTTGCGCGGCAATTCCGCTTCCCATTACGCCAGACCCCAGTACAGCAATTTTTTTGATTTCAGTCATAACTTCCTGTTTTATAAAATAATAATTTATTGTTACGGTCAATGAACCGTATCATAGCACATGGTCACAAATACTTCATATGCCTTTATGAAGCATTAATAGTAAGCTGTTATTATTAATTAAGTTTTTTGACTATTATGGACGAAACTGTGCTTAAACCCAGCAAACCATATGATATTGGCGGCGTAACATTTGATGTGCGTTCGCTTGAAAATGGTGAGCAGCAAATCGTGGCCACTAATCTTGGTGGCAAATTCGATGAACAAGGCTTTTACCAAATGGAAAATGGTGATGTTGAGCCTGCCGTCAGTCTGGTGTTTAAGATGATCCAGTCTGCTTTCAAAGCCGATATTTATGCAGAAACCAGAGAGGATCAAACCATCTTTCAGGTAAGACGTCATACCACTAATGACCCGATGCAAATAAAAAATCACTTACCCAAAAGACTTGCACCGATAGAAATGGTGGATCGGATCGTGGAGGTCAAAAAATACCCCGGGGGCAAACGTAGTCTGGATGATGATGTGTTCGCAGAACTTATGCAGAAATTATCAGAACATTTTGCAACGCCAGAAAAAGCACATAAAGCCTATCAGCAACTTGCTATTCAGGAAGAGCGTCGCCGCAGAGCAAGTAAAACAGCCAAGGATGATCAACGCGCGGCACGCGCCGAACAACTGCAATATAAACCGTCATTCGATCAGGTAAACCATCTGTTGCGCCCTATCGTGCTTACGCTTGCCCAACATGGCATCAGAACAGACGACGAACTAACTGATGGCATTATTGTCGCCTTACTAGACACCCATTCAAAAGCAGATGAAAACCTGCGCAAAGACCCTTCAGCCATGGCACGAGAATACGTAAATCAACTCGCCACTAAAATCAGCCAACAAGGCCTTCATGTAGAAGATCACATCGTGCTGGAAAGCGATCTACTTAATAATATATGCGAAGCTGAAGTCAGGTTTCGACTTGGTCGTGGAAAAACCGGCTAGACTTTCTCCAACACCGTTGCCATTCCCATACCACCACCGATACACAAACAAGACAGTGCGTATTTACCGCCACGATCATGTAGCAGCTGCGCCGCTTTACCGGTCACACGTGCACCCGATGCACCAAGCGGATGACCAAGTGCTACCGCTCCACCATCCACATTAAGCTTTGCTTCATCCACGCCGAGTTCTTTCACCACCGCCATCGCCTGCACGGCGAATGCCTCGTTCAGTTCAACAAAATCCATATCGCCGATGGAAAGCCCTGCGCGTTCTAGTGCTTTTTTAGATGCTTCTACTGGTCCCATCCCCATGATGGCAGGTTCCAGCCCTGTCACCGCCATGGATTTAATACGTGCCAGTTTTGGCAAACCGTTTTTATCCGCGTAGGCTTCACTGGCCACCACGGTAAGCGAGGCACCATCCGTCACTGGAGAAGATGTCGCTGCCGTTACCGTACCGTTTTCATCAAAAGCAGGAGAAAGTGTCGCCATTTTTTCCAGACTCGTATCCGGGCGAATGCAGCCATCTTTATCTACTGTGCCATCTTTGGTTTCGATAGGAATAATCTCTGCCGACAAGTCTGCCGCTGCTGCCTTTTGGTGGCTTTTTAGCGCGAACGCCTCTTGGTCAGCACGTGCAATATCAAATTTTTTACAAATATTTTCTGCCGTAAGCCCCATGCTTAAATAAGCCTCCGGCATGTTTTCATAAAGCGTGGGATTTGGCAGTGGGTTAAACCCTCCCATCGGAATACGCGTCATGGATTCTACACCACCCGCCAGAAATAACTCACCAGAACCAGTGGCAATACGCCCGGCGGCCATGTGAATCGCTTCCATGGATGAACCACACCAGCGGTTAATGGTACAACCCGCTACATTCAGCGGAAGTTCACTAAGCAATGCCACCATACGACCAATGTTAAAGCCCTGTTCACCTTCCGGAAAAGCGCAGCCAATAATCATGTCTTCAATATCTTCTGGCTTAACGCTTACCTTACCCATCAGGCCTTTTACCACTTGTGCCAGTATATCGTCTGGGCGGGTTTTCGTTAGTTCGCCTTTACCGGCCATAGTGAAGGGAGAGCGTGCGTAAGCACAGATTACAGCATTTGTCATAGATCGATCCTTTCAAGAAGCGGACATTCTGGCAAAAAACCCTTACTTTTTCGTTAGTTTTTGCTAGATTGCCCCTCCTTATGACAAAACATGAAACAGATATCGTCATTATTGGCGCTGGCCCAGTCGGCCTGTTTACCATTTTTGAAGCGGGCATGCTGAAATTAAAATGCCACGTGGTGGATGCACTGGAAATGGCTGGTGGCCAATGCAGTGCGCTTTATCCTGAAAAGCCAATTTACGATATTCCAGGCTACCCTTCTATTATGGCACAGGAGCTGGTGGATAAACTACACGAGCAAGCAGCGCCTTTTGACCCGGTCTATCACTTTAATCAGCGCGTCGAAAAGCTGGAAGGTGAAGCCGGAAATTTCACTGTTACCACCTCTACGGGCACACAAATAAGCTGCAAGGCGATCATCATCGCCGCTGGTTGCGGTGCCTTTGGCCCTAACCGTCCACCGCTAGAAGGTATCGAGGCCTACGAAGGCAAAAGTGTGGCCTATATGGTGGCAAAACGTGAAGCATATCGCGGCAAAAAAGTGGTTATTGCTGGTGGTGGAGATTCTGCAGTGGATTGGGCAATCTCACTTTCCGAACTCACCGAAAAACTTTACGTCGTGCATCGCCGCCCTAAATTCCGTTGTGCGCCAGAATCATCTGATAAGCTAAAAGCACTGGCGGAAGCTGGAAAAATTGAGATGGTGGTTCCTTATCAGCTTCACTCGCTGGAAGGCGCGGATGGCCAAATCTCCGCTGTTAATGTAGCCACACTCGATGGGCAAGAAAAGAAACTGGAGGCGGATGTGCTCCTTCCTTTCTTTGGGCTGGCTATGGAGCTGGGGCCAATTGCACAGTGGGGATTGAATCTGGATAATAACCACATTGCTGTTAATCGTGTTACCAGCGAAACCTCAACAGCAGGTATTTTTGCCGTAGGTGACATCGCGACATATGAACAAAAACTCAAACTTATCTTGAGTGGTTTTGCCGAGGCAGCACAGGCGTGTCATGCAGCGCACAAAATCGCCCGCCCTGATGAGGTATTGCATTTCGAATATTCCACCACCAGCGGAGTTCCTAAATAACATGGCTGATACACGTATTATTGACGGCAAAGCATTCGCAACCAAATTACGGGGCGATATTGCGGTGCGCGTGATGAAGCTCAAGGAAGAAAAACACGTCACACCCGGCCTCGCCGTAGTACTAGTGGGGAACGATCCGGCAAGTGAAGTATATGTGCGCAATAAGGGCAAACAAACCGTTGAAGCAGGTATGCATTCCTACGAGTTTAAAATGGCAGAAGATGTCAGCGAAGAGGAAGTACTCGCGAAGATTGCCGAATTGAATGCAGATATGCGCGTGCATGGCATTTTAGTGCAGCTGCCGCTGCCTGGGCATATCAATGAAAACGCGGTAATCGATGCGATTGACCCTGCAAAAGATGTGGATGGTTTCCACGTGGTAAACACTGGCAGGCTCGCTAATGGGCAGGAAGGCTTTGTGCCTTGCACGCCTAAGGGCTGCATGATGTTACTTAAGGATACGCTGGGTGATCTCACCGGCAAACATGCCGTTGTAGTTGGCCGTTCTAACATTGTTGGCAAGCCTATGGCACAGCTATTATTGCAGGCAAACTGCACGGTTACTATTGCGCACTCAAGAACTGAGGATCTGAAGTTTCTGCTCGCGAATGCAGATATTGTTGTGGCTGCTGTTGGCAAGCCAGACATGATCAAAGGTGAATGGCTCAAAGAGGGTGCTACGGTAATTGATGTCGGCATTAACCGCGTTATGCATGAGGACGGTACGGTTAAACTCACCGGTGATGTGCATTTCAAATCGTGCCAGGGTATTGTTTCTGCGATCACTCCTGTGCCCGGTGGTGTAGGGCCAATGACTATTGCCTGCCTGTTGGAAAACACCTATCAGGCAGCATTGCTTACTGCTTAGCCTTTTCTCTGCGCTTCTTGCGATATGCTGCAACATTCCGATTATGTTGCGCAAGCGTGGTAGCAAAATTATGCCCGCCATCACCCGTTGCTACAAAAAACAGCTCTTTCGTTTTAGGTGGATTTAATACTGCTTCAATGGCTTTTCGGCCCGGGTTTGCAATAGGTGTCGGCGGCAATCCCGTATTGATATAGGTATTATACGGGGTTGGTTTTTTTAAATCCGAATAGGTAAGCAATCTTCCCATCGGCTTGCCTGTTTTCTGCTCAATTCCATAGATCACTGTCGGGTCAGCCTGCAATCTCATACCTTTGCGCAGTCGGTTGATATAGACCGCAGCAACGCGTCCATATTCGCTATCGAGGTTTGTTTCTTTTTCCACAATGGAAGCAAGGGTTAGCGCTTGTTGTTGGGTAATGAATGGCAGGTTCTTCGCTCGGTTTGGCCAGAGTTCATCCAACGTGGCTTGCATACCGGTTTGCATGCGGTTAATCAGTTCCATGCGTTGGTCGCCATACACATAATGATAGGTCTGCGGCAACAGACTCCCCTCTTCTATGCGCATTACAATTACGCCCTCAAGCAGCTTTCTTCCGTTTAAGCGCTTGATTACCTGACGTACATTCATGCCTTCAGGAATGGTTACCTTATGTACGACCACACGCCCCTTAGCGATCATTTCCATCACCAGTCGTGGCGAAATAGCAGCAGAAAAACGATATTCACCCGCTTTAAACTGTCGCGCATCACCAGAAAAAACGGCAAGTGCTTTGAAAAGCAATGAGTGGTCGATTACGCCTGCTTCTTCCATTTTATCTACGATATCAACAAAACCCGTACCTTTCTTGAACAGCACCGTTGTGCGTTCAGAGAGCGGCCCTGGTGCCGTATAATAGTGATAACTATAAAGTGCCAGACAGACGGTAAGCAGCACGCTAATTAAAACGGCTTTTCCAAAAACAGAGGCTTTAAGGAACATTAGACTTTCTTAAAGACGACAGATGCGTTCGTGCCACCGAAACCAAAGGAATTAGAAAGCACTGCGTTAATTTCGCGTTCTTTTGCAGTGTGTGCCACAAGGTCAAGGTCACACCCTTCCGATGGCTCATCAAGGTTTAGCGTTGGTGGCGCCACCTGATGCTTAATCGCAAGGATAGAGAAAATTGCCTCTACTGCGCCTGCTGCACCAAGCAAATGACCAATCGCCGATTTAGTCGATGACATGGAAAGCTTATAGGCATGATCACCAAATAAGTTCTTCACCGCTTGCAGTTCCAGCTCATCACCCAATGGCGTAGAAGTACCATGTGCATTTACGTAATCAATATCCGTAGTGTTCATTTCGGCACGTTTCAACGCTGCACTCATAGCACGATATGCACCTTCATGCTCCGGTGCTGGCGCGGTAATATGATGCGCATCACCAGACAAGCCATAGCCTGTGATTTCTGCATAAATTTTAGCACCGCGCGCCTTCGCATGTTCGTATTCCTCCAACACCACAATGCCGGCGCCCTCACCCATTACAAAACCGTCACGTGCCTTATCCCAAGGACGAGAGGCTTTCTCTGGGGTATCGTTAAAACCGGTTGAAAGCGCACGTGCAGCAGCAAAACCTGCAAGACCAATACGGCACACAGTCGCTTCCGTACCACCTGCGACCATGATATCTGCATCACCAAACTGAATCAGACGCGCCGCATCACCAATAGCATGCGCACCAGTTGAACAAGCCGTTACCGCTGAGTGGTTGGGGCCTTTAAAGCCATATTTAATGGAGATTTGCCCCGAAGCCAAATTGATCAGCGCAGCAGGAATAAAGAACGGACTCACGCGGCGTGGCCCCTTCTCTTTCATCATCAACACCGTTTCCTCAATGATTTGCAGACCACCGATACCGGAACCAATCTGTATACCAGTACGCAATTTCTGTTCATCGGAAAGTGAGTCAATACCCGCATCTTCCACAGCCTGCGCCGCAGCACCAAAAGCAAAATGAATAAACGTATCCATTTTCTTTTGCTCTTTAGGCAATATGTAGTTATCCGCGTTGAATTCTCCAGCGCCTTCACCACGTGGCACCTGCCCCGCAATGCGACACGGAATATCCGACACATCAATATGGCTTATCGGTTTGATACCCGACTTCGATGCAGTGAGGTTAGACCAGCTCGTCTCAACACCGTCACCTAACGGTGTAACAAGGCCAAGACCAGTAACGACGACACGTTTCATGGGAATATGAAAATGATGTTAAAGCTTAGGCGGCTTTAGAGTTTTGCTGAATGTAATTCACAGCATCTTGCAGAGTCAGAATTTTTTCTGCTGCATCATCTGGAATTTCAATATTGAATTCTTCTTCAAACGCCATGACCAGTTCCACAGTGTCTAGGCTATCTGCACCAAGATCGTCGATGAAGCTTGCTTCTACAACGGCTTTACTTTCATCTACACCGAGATGCTCAACTACGATTTTCTTAACGCGTTCAGCAATATCACTCATGATGTCCATCCTTTAGTAGTTAATAATATCGAGCGGCAGACAATAATCATCCACCCTCAAAGGTCAAGTAATTCGTTGAGGGGTATCATAAGTATCTGACGATTGGAAGAAAAAAAGCCATTACAGCATGTACATTCCGCCATTTACGTGCAGGGTTTGCCCTGTCATGTAAGCGGCTTCATCACTTGCAAGATAAAGTGCAGCAGCTGCAATTTCGTTCGAATCACCCATACGCCCCAGTGGTATATTCTTGTTGATCGCTTCTTTTTGATCATCCGTAAGTGCATCAGTCATCGGGGTAGCGATGAAGCCTGGCGCGATACAATTCACAGTGACACTTCGTGAGGCAAGTTCTTGCGCGAGCGATTTTGCCATACCGGTAAGCCCTGCTTTAGAGGCGCAATAATTCGCCTGACCGGGATTACCACTCCAACCCACCACGGAGGTAATATAAATAATGCGGCCTGTGCGGCGCTTCATCATACCTTTGATGGCAGCGCGTGATAGCTTGAAGCTTGCGGTCAGGTTGATATCAATCACCTTCTGCCATTCTTCGTCTTTCATACGCATAGAAATATTATCCTGCGTCACGCCGGCATTGCACACGAGTATATCCAGCCCGCCTAATTTTTCTTCTGCTTCTTTGATTAGATTTTCCACTGTATCAAGCTTGGAAAGATCACACGCAATCGGCACTGCACCGCTTAGCTCACTGCTTAACGTTTCGAGCTTTTCTACACGGCTACCAGAGATAGCTACCGTTGCACCCGCTGCGTGCAGGGCTTTTGCAATATCACCACCAATGCCACCTGTAGCACCTGTGATAAGTGCTTTTTTGCCTGAAAGAGAAAACATAATTTACACTCCGTTTTTAAGTTTCGCCGGAGCGTAGCGACTTGTTATTCAAAGTGCAACTATGTGCTTACCAACCACCGCCTCTACCAGAGTGTGTCGTTTCTTGTCCTGGCGGTTTTTGCACATCTCGTACGGCAAGCCGATGTGCTTTATCAAATGCCTCACGCATGTGTGTTTTCTTTGCTTCATTCGTATCCGCTTTATCTGAGGGTTTATTTAGAGCGGCATCCTCAAATTTTACCGTCACCACATCACCGTCTGCGCTAATTTGTGGCACAGCATTCACATGGCTAAAGAACGCACGCGCATAACGATCTGCATAAGCCATCGCCTCATCATGTGTCTCTTTATGCGGCTCTTGCATTCTACCCGCACCATTTACCTCAAGCCAGAACTCGCTACATTCCCTGTTGGTATGCATGCTGCTTTTAAGCCCACCATATGTTGCTTCTGCTAATTGTTCAGACATAACGTCCTCCTATGCCGCGTTGGCGAAACTTTCTAAATCTGCCGGTGTACCCACATTGCTGCAACTAATGTCTGAGGCAATGCGTTTAACCATGCCACTCAGCACTTTGCCTGCGCCTATCTCAATCGCATCCGTTACACCTTGCCCGGCCAGATAAGCGATGGATTCTCTCCAACGCACCACGCCGGTCACCTGTTGCACCAAGAGGTCGCGAAGTTGATCCGGATTAGATTCCGCACTTGCGATCACATTTGCAACCACAGGCACCGATGGTGCATTAAATGTGGTGCCCGCAAGCGCTTCTTTCATAGTATCTGCCGCTGGTGCCATGAGCGAACAATGAAACGGCGCACTTACCTCCAGTGGCAAGGCACGTTTAATGCCTTTGTCTTTCGCAATCACAATGGCACGATCAATCGCCGACTTCGCTCCGCTGATCACTACCTGACCCGGCGCATTATCATTGGCCACGGAACATACTTCACCATCTGCAGCTTCTTTGGCCACTTCCTCTGCTTGCGAGATATCCGCCCCAATCAACGCGGCCATACCGCCTTGCCCTGCCGGCACTGCTTTTTGCATGGATTGACCACGCAGTTTGAGCAGTTTCGCCGTATCGGAAAGCGAAAGCACACCTGCAGCACACAGCGCAGAATATTCACCCAATGAATGCCCGGCAACGAAGGCCGCTTCTTTCGCCACACCAAACCCGTGCTCTTTTTCCATTACACGTAACGCGGCGATAGAAGTCGCCATAATGGCAGGTTGTGCATTCTCGGTAAGCGTGAGGGTTTCCTGCGGTCCCTCAAAAATGATAGCGGAGAGTTTTTGGCCGAGCGCATTGTCCACTTCTTCAAACACTTCGCGTGCTGACGAAAAATTATCAGCAAGCTCTTTGCCCATACCAACGGTTTGTGATCCTTGCCCTGGAAATAAAAGTGCCTTTTTCATATATATTCTTCCTGTTAATTATAGATGCTGAACCATACTAACCCCATGATTCGCATTATCAATGTTTTTCGCCTCGCCGATATTAAGGCTGAGATTAGCAAAAATGGGGGATATAAGGTCGATTTTCCCCTTGCAATGTGGATAAAAATGGCTATTAGTTATAGCCCTTTTGGAATTTACACGGGCAATTTTGGCAAAAATTGCTTATTTATCAGGAGTTTATAATGCCATTGTACGAAACTACCTTTATCACCCGTCAGGATATGCCGCGTGCGGATATCAATAAGCTGACCGAAGAGCTTAGCACTATTGTTGAGCAAGGCGGTGGTAAAATCGTAAAAAACGAATATTGGGGCCTGAAAAGCTTGGCTTACCGTGTGGAAAAAAACCGCAAAGGTCATTACACTATGTTGGGCATTGATGCACCAACTGATGCGATTAAAGAGCTGGAACGCACCATGCGCCTTAACGAGGACATTATCCGCGTGCTCACCATTTCTGTGGAAGCAATGGAAGAAGGCCCATCAGTAATGATGCAACAAGCTCGCCACAGCGATGAGTCTGCACCAGAAGCCAAATCTGCTCCTGCTGAAGAAAAAACTGAAACCTCAGATGAGCCAGCTGAAAAAGCTGCTGCTGAAGCTAAATAGAGATTTAGAGGAATTATGGAAAGAGAACGCACAAAATCTGACGCTGGCCAAGGCCGCAAAGTATTTTTCCGCCGCAAGAAAACCTGCCCACTTACTGGCCCTAACGCGCCAGCAATCGACTATAAAGACGTGAAACTGCTTTCACGCTTTATCTCTGAGCGTGGCAAGATTCTTCCTAGCCGCATTACTTCTGTTTCGCACAAGAAGCAACGCGAGCTGGCAAAAGCGATTAAGCGTGCGCGCAATCTGGCGCTCCTGCCTTTCGTTGCCCAGTAACGAATATTCTGCATCACTAATTATTGGCGTTGCCTCTGCGGCTCTGTTTATGCTGGCCGTTATTTCGGGGCTCGGCTTTTTTTTCCTATTTCTGCCCAGCCTTCCCCTGTTTTTTGTTGGGCTGCGTGGCAAACACCGTATTGCCCTTCTTTCCAGTATCATCGCGTCATTGCTGATCGGTCTGTTTACAGGTCTCGAAGTAGCGAGCATTTTCTTGCTCTTGGTTGGTCTTCCTGCTTGGTACATCGCCAAAAAATCACTCATTTCCGCCAATGATGGAGAACAAATCTATTGGTTTCCCGTGGGGCAAATCTTTATTCAGCTTATTATTTGCGCGTGCCTGTTAATTGCCGCCATGACTCTCTATTACACCTCCGCAGAAGGTGGCATTACCGCGGTATTATCTACACATATACGTGAGGAATTTTCCCATCTTGAAGCACAATATGGTGATGCGCTGATAGCGATTGCCGAGCATTGGACCTTCGTTATTTTTGCGATGACGGTATGGCTCTGGGCGCTGGCACTTTATGCGCATGTATGGTGTGCGAATAAATTGCTAGCTCATAAAGAAAAAACCATTCGCCCACATTTCATCATCCAGCCTTTCTTGCCGCCTAACTGGCTGCTTGGCCTGATGGCCATTTGTGGCCTGGCTTCCTTAATCGGTAGTGAATCCATGCAATTTCTGGCCAAATCGTCGTTGGTTTCGCTGTTATTTGTTTATTTCATACTAGGTTGTGGCATCATGCATGCGGCCAGTCAGAAATGGCCAAGCCCTAGATTTTCCTTGTTTTTTATCTATTTCATGATTTTTGTGTTCATGTGGCCGGCCTTCATCATCGCCGGTGTGGGCTTAGTTCACCATATTAAAGGCTTGTCAGGCTCCTCTGGTTCGACTACAAGCTAATCCCCTTAATATTAATGTTTAACCTCTTAGCTATAGCAGGAGAATGTCATGGAAGTGATCTTATTAGAGCGTATCGCCCGCCTAGGTACTATTGGTGATGTAGTAAAAGTGAAAAACGGTTATGGCCGCAATTTCCTTATCCCACAGAAAAAAGCGCTGCGTGCTTCTGCAGAAAACAAAAAAGTTTTCGAAGAACGCCGTGCAGAAATTGAAAAAGACAATGCTGAGAAAAAAGCAGCCGCTCAAACTATCGCTAATAAGCTTGATGGGTTGACGCTTACCCTGATCCGCCAAGCCAGTCAGGAAGGTAAGCTTTATGGTTCGATCGTGGTACGCGACGTCACCGAAGCACTCGCTGCAGAAGGCCATGACATTCCTAAGAGTCAGGTAATCATGTCATCTGCTATTAAAAACACAGGCGATTATCCAGTGCGTATTGCACTGCACGCCGAAGTGGAGGCAAACGTTACTATCAGCGTTCAACGCATTGAAAATGAAGTTGCGTAAATAGCATTTAGAACTTGCCTCAAGGCACAGTAATGTTAGTTTAGAAGCCATAAGGAAAACTTATGGCTTCTTTGCTTTTTGAAGATAACGATTCCGACTCTCTGTTAGATGATAAAACGGACACGACGGAATACCGCGAGGCACCCAGCAACGTTGAGGCGGAGCAGGCACTGCTTGGCGCGCTTTTGGTTAATAACGGCGCGCTAGCGCATGTAACCGACCGCCTGAAGCCAGAACATTTTTATGAGCCGCTCCATAGCCGTATTTTTGACGCGATTCATAAATTCCACGACAAAGGCTTAATCGCCAACCCGATTACACTGAAACATTATTTTGATCAGGATGAAGCATTGGCTGATCTTGGCGGTGGCGTGTATCTGGTCAAACTTGCCGCTTCGGCCGTGACGGTCATCAACATTACCGACTACAGCAAACTGGTCTACGATCTCGCCCTAAAGCGTGCGTTGATTGATATTGGTGAAGACGTGGTCAACACCGCCTATAGCCATCAGGTGGATGAAACCGCAACCAATCAGATCGAACATGCGGAACAAAAACTGTACACACTCTCAGCAGAAGGCACGAGTGATAAAGGGTTTCAACCCATCAAAGACTCTGTAGTTGGTGCCATCAAACATGCCGAACACGCCTTTAAGCATGAAGGTGTGGTGGGTATTACTACCGGCTTTATCGACTTGGATCGTATATTAGGTGGTTTGCATCGCTCTGATCTGTTGATTCTTGCAGGACGGCCTTCCATGGGTAAAACGGCGCTTGCTACTAACCTTGCCTACAAGGCTTGCCAAAGCCTGGTGAAAGAAGCGAAAGAAAAAAACCTGGACCCGAAAGAAGCAGGAAGTGTTGGCTTCTTCTCTCTTGAGATGTCAGCAGAACAGCTCTCAACCCGCCTCCTCTCCTCATCCAGCCAGCTCAACTCATCGAGCATTTTCAACGGAAAAATTTCTGCCGAAGAATTTTCACATCTGGTTCGCGTCAGTAACGAACTCGCCGCCATGCCGTTTTTTATTGATGATACACCAGCGCTTACCATTTCTGGCCTGCGTACACGTGCGCGCCGCCTGAAACGTATGCACAACCTTAAACTACTCATTGTCGATTACCTGCAGCTGGTGCGTGGTAGCAACGTGCGCGCTCAGGATGGCCGTGTGCAGGAAGTTTCGGAAATCACGCAAGGACTTAAAGCCATTGCCAAGGAACTTGATATACCGGTTATCGCGCTGTCCCAGCTTTCGCGTCAGGTGGAAAGCCGCCCGGATAAACGTCCTCAGCTATCTGACCTTCGCGAATCAGGTTCGATTGAGCAAGATGCCGACGTGGTCATGTTCATTTACCGCGAGGAATATTATCTGGCGCGTGAACAACCACGTGAAGGCACCCCGGAACATGAAAAATGGAAAGAAGATATGGATCGTGCATTGCACGTTGCTGAGGTAATTATTGCCAAGCACCGTAATGGCCCGATTGATACGGCACGCTTACGCTTCGAAGGCCAGCACACGCAGTTTGATGATCTGGAAGAACACCGTACTGGTCTATCATAATTGTGAATTCCTCCCATCCTAATTACGCTACCCTTACTGTCGACTTAAGCGCATTGCGGGCAAATTATGCGTTACTTAAATCAACACTAGGTGGGAAAGCATGTGCTTGTGTGGTTAAAGCCAACGCCTATGGGCTAGGTGTTGAACAGGTCAGCAAAGCACTGTGGGAAGAAGGCTGCAGGCATTTTTTTGTTGCTACCTTGCAAGAAGGTATTGAGCTGCGTAGCATTTTGCCTGATGCCGATATTTACGTATTCTTTGGTGTGCAGCCGGGTGAAGCTAAAGCAATTTGCAATCATAAACTCATTCCGGTGTTAAACAGCATGGAACAAATTGCCGCATGGAAACCCCATGCAGCGGCCGGCATAGGTGCAGCACTACATGTGGATACTGGCATTACGCGCATTGGCGTAAGTGAAACAGAAGCCATGGAAATTGCCGGCGATGATACATTGCGAAAAAACCTTGGCCTGAAATTGGTAATGAGCCATCTCGCCTGCGGAAGTGATGAGAAGCACGTCAAAAATGCGGAACAACTTTCCCGCTTTACCAAAATTGCAAAAGCGTTCGATGGTATTTCTGCCAGTTTTGCCAATTCATCCGGTGTGTTTCTACCTGCGGACTACCACTTTGATCTAGCCCGCCCGGGTTGTGCACTGTATGGTATCAACCCCACTTCAGGCGATAATCCCATGCAGCATGTTGCTACCCTCTCCGCGCCTATCCTACAAATACGTACCCTTATGCAAGATGAAACGGTGGGTTACGGAGCTACATTTACCGCAAAAAAAGGCAACCGCATTGCACTTACGGCATTGGGTTATGCTGATGGCATCTTCCGTAGCTTAGGTAACAAGGGCCACGCCATGATTGCTGGTCATAAGGTGCCTTTTGCTGGGCGTGTATCAATGGATATGATTGCGCTAGACGTAACTAATATACCGGATTCTGTACTTACAGATGACATGTGTGCTGAGTTTATCAATGCAAGCCTTACCGTAAATGATATGGCAAATCAGTGTGATACGATTGGCTATGAAATTTTCACGCGCATAGGCGCACGAGTGAAGCGTCTATATAAATAAAACAATCGCTTAGCACCCATGGCATATTAATTGCTCTTCTTTTAGTACCTAATGCTATTTAAGGAGGCTTTATGAGTGCATTCCAATCACTATCTATCGGCATAACCGGCCTTCAGGCACAAAGCCGTGTGATCGGTGTAACGTCTGATAACATCTCCAATGTAAACACCGTTGGCTATAAACGTATTTTTGCCAACTTTGAAACGCTCATTCAAAACTCAAACGATACGGTTACTTATTCGCCAAATGGGTCGGCTCATACACGTCGCAACGTCATCTCCAAGCAGGGCGAGGTATTCCAAACAGGAGTATCTACCGATCTGGCCATTTCAGGAAACGGGTTTTTCTCAGTTAGCCAGAACACTCCTGCCGCAGGCGACATTCTATATACACGCGCAGGCTCGTTCCGCCCCAATGCGAATGGTGACATAGTAAACGGTGCGGGGTTTTTCCTGCAAGGATGGGCGCTTGATGCTAACGGGGACTTAGCAACTGCACTTACAGCTGGCGGTGTTGCAGCTTCCACTGCCATTGGTGCACTCAGCACAGTAAATATCAGTGACACTATTGGCAGCATTGTACCCACCACAGAAGTAACCATACAAGCCAACCTAACCGCGTCACAGGCGATTTACGCGGACCTTCCCGCCTATGATGCAACAGATATAACCGCAAACTTAAGCAGCGGATCAATCCCTACCCATTTCAATAGAGCGGTGACTATCATTGACAGTCTTGGCGAATCACATGATGTGATGATGGGGTTCTTAAAAACCGGCATTAACACCTGGGCGGTAGAATTATACGCTTCCCCGGCCACAGATGCGGCGAGCGCTAACCCACAATTTGCTGCAGGCACAGTTACTTTTAATGGTGACGGCACCTTAGCGTCTATCAGCAGTGAATTATCCGGCGCCGTCTCTACCAGCTGGGCAAATGGTGGTACGAACTCTATTACATTTGACTGGGGAACTGCGGGCGCCATTTTCGGGACACCGGGAGCCACGACCATTGGTCTGACCGACGGGCTATCCCAGCTGGATGATGTTTATCAAGTCGATTTTCTTGAGCAGAATGGTTCAACTCCGGGCGCGTTAGATCGTCTGGAAGTTGCCGAAGACGGAACCCTTAGTGCTTTTTACGATAATGGCGCAGTGCGCGCTCTATACCGCATCCCTCTCGCCACCTTTGTCGATCCGAACCTGCTGGAGAGCCAGTCTGGTAATGTATTTAAACTTACCAGCAATACCAGCGATGCGCTTTATTCTTCTGGCGGTCAGGAAAATGCGGGCACTATTTTTTCTGGAGGGCTGGAGGCCTCCAATGTCGATCTGGAAACACAGTTAACCACTATCATTGTCGCACAGCGTGCCTATGAATCGAACGCACGTATCGTCAGTGTTTCTGATGAAATTCTACAAGACCTGACACGGATGGGCGCGTAAAATATCTAGCCTATTGATAGTTAAAGGGTGATGGGATAGAACTATGTCCCATTAGTAACTAACCATATCAACCACATGAATTTTCTTGCACCGCTTGGTCGTGTTTTTCTAAAATTCCTTGAGGCGATTGGCCATCTCACCCTATTCGTATGGGCGAGTATGAGCGCGATGTTCCGCCCCCCCTTCTACACCAAGCAACTACTAAAGCAACTCATTGAAATTGGCTATTATTCCCTACCGGTAGTTGGGCTTACCGCTATTTTCACAGGCGCCGTACTGGCACTACAAAGCTATTCTGGATTTTCCCGCTTCAATGCAGAAAGCTCGATTGCCATCGTAGTGGTGCTTTCCATTACGCGTGAATTGGGCCCTGTGCTTGCAGGCCTCATGGTGGCTGGGCGTATCGGGGCTGCCTTTGCCGCAGAAATTGGCACTATGCGTGTTACCGAGCAGATCGATGCGCTGGTTACCTTATCGACCAACCCTTATAAATATCTGGTACTCCCCCGACTGATCGCCGGAATCACTATGTTGCCACTATTAGTGTTGGTTGCTGATATTATCGGCGTGTTTGGTGGCTATCTTGTCTCTATTCATGAGCTGGGTTTTGCCCCCGGGCCTTACCTCAAAAGCACCTTTGACTTTTTAGAGGCAAAAGATGTGATTTCCGGACTTATCAAAGCCTCTGTGTTTGGTTTTATTATTTCGCTAATGGGTTGCTATCATGGTTTTAATTCTAAAGGCGGCGCACAGGGCGTAGGCGCGGCCACAACCCATGCGGTGGTGTCTGCATCTATTTTAATTCTACTATCTAACTATATCCTAACTTCATTGTTGTTTTCCTCATGAGCACTCCCAAAATCGTTGTAAAAGATGTGCATAAAGCCTTTGGCAAAAAGGTGGTGCTGGATGGCATCAACCTGACCATTGAAAAAGGTGAGTCACTGGTAGTCATCGGCGGATCAGGCTCTGGAAAGTCCGTTTTACTGAAATGTATTCTGGGCATCATCACGCCGGATTCAGGCAGCATTACCATTGATGGACAGGAAGTTACCAAGCTCAGTTTTAAAGAGCGCCAACAAGTGCTTAGAAAATTTGGCATGCTTTTTCAAGGTGGAGCATTATTCGATAGCTTGCCCGTATGGGAAAATATCAGCTTTGCGTTATTACAAAATAAGCTGGTAGACCGCAAACAAGCCCGCGAATTGGCTATCGAGAAATTACAATCGGTTGGGCTAGGGCAGGAAGTGATTGATCTTTCGCCTTCGGAACTTTCTGGCGGCATGCAAAAACGTGTGGCACTTGCGCGAGCTATTGCGGCCAATCCAGAGATCATCTTTTTTGATGAACCAACCACCGGGCTGGACCCTATTATGGCAGATGTCATCAACCAATTGATTGTGAAATGCTCTAAAGAGCTAGGAGCCACCACCCTCACTATTACCCACGATATGGCCAGTGTACGCCGTATTGCCCACAAAGTAGCAATGATTTACAAAGGGAAAATCATCTGGCAGGGTGAAGTGCGAGAGATTGAGCGTAGTAACAATGAATATGTCGACCAATTCATTCATGGCAGAGCAGAAGGCCCCATCACGGCGGCCATACGTTAACCCCCTGTTTACTCCTTGCAAGCTACAGTACGTTGTTTAGGAGAGCTATGCGTTACCATCGTACTACATCCGGGTTTACACTGATTGAATTCTCCATTGTCATGATTGTAATCGGACTGGTGATAGGTAGTATAATGGTTGGCCGCGACTTAATACGCCACGCGGAGTTGCGAAAAACCTACCAACAAATTGAAGAATACCGCGTTGCCGTAGCTACCTTTAAAAATAAATATGATGCACTTCCAGGTGACATGCCTAATGCCACCGACATATTTGGTACTGACCCAGAGGGCTGCACTTTGGTGCCCGTCACCCGTTACGCCAAGAAAGAAACCTGTAATGGTGATGGGAATGGGTTTATCGAACGCATTTCGCCGGTGCTTGAAGTCTATCGCTTCTGGCAACATCTAGGGGCAGCAGAATTAATTCCAGGCCTGTATGGTGGTCATTTATCACCCGATGAAAATACAAGACCCCTTATACACTCTCTTAATGATGCCTATTGGGATGTAGCGGAGCAATCGCGATTCTACGATTTACTTTCTGGTATCGATGCTGATAGCACAAACGACCAAGAACAATTTCATATTTTCTATATGTGGCATGACGATCCCCAATTTGTAAGAAATGCCTTTGCCACCATTGCAGAAGCGATGGCGTTTGATGAAAAATACGATGATGGCCATGCCGCCACGGGGAATATACGTGCACTAAGCCAATATTACGCCCCTGCCCAATGTATTAGCGGGACAAACTATAACGTAAATCTAATCAACACAGACCGGCGCTATTGCTATTTGATTATTGATGCGCTGTTTTAGTTCAAAAAAATATAACGCGTAAAATTACGCTAGCGCGCCGTGACAATGCTTAAATTTCTTTCCGCTACCGCATGGGCACGGTTCATTACGTCCGACTTTTTTGGAAACGGCAGGTTGCCCACTCTGCGCTTGCTGTTGTTCATCTTCATCAGCCATCGCCGGGTCTTGCCTGCTTTCAAACATTTTCTGTTTAGGCATATCACGCATAGCAGGCGGTTGCTCAATTTGTACTTCCAGGTGCGAAAGCCGGCTAACGGTAAGCTCACGCAGTTGCGAGAGCAATTGCTCAAACAGTGAGAAAGCTTCTTGTTTATATTCATTCAGCGGATCACGTTGACCATAACCACGCAGGTGAATACCCTGACGTAAGTGATCGAGCGATAGCAAATGATCTTTCCATAGCTGGTCAAGCGTTTGCATCAACACACGTTTCTCCGCCATGCGCATAATCGGCTCACCATATTTTTCGGCCTTGTTTGCAAAATGCTTGGTCGTAATATCTTCAACGCGTTCCAGTATTTCTTTATCAGCAATACCTTCTTCCTTTGCCCATTCCGTAGCAGGAAGTTGCAAGCCATAAATACGGTACAGTTCTTTCTGCAGGTCTTCGGTTTGCCACTGCTCCGCGTAAGCTTTTTCCGGCACATACATTGACACCAGATCATGGTTAATTTCCTCACGCATCGATGCAACCGTATCGGACACATCCTCGGTTTCCATCAACTCAATGCGCTGCTCATAAATTACCTTACGCTGGTCATTCATCACATCATCGTATTTGAGCAGGTTCTTGCGAATCTCGTAATTACGCGCTTCCACCTTTTCCTGCGCACGTTCAATGGCGCGCGTCATCCATGGGTGGAAAATCGCCTCCCCTTCCTTCATACCCATTTTCTGCAGTAGCCCGTCAATGCGTTCTGAGCCGAAAATACGCATCAAATCATCTTCAAGTGATAGGAAAAATTTCGATGCACCCGGATCACCCTGACGGCCAGAACGACCACGCAGCTGGTTATCAATACGGCGTGATTCATGACGCTCAGTAGCAATCACAAATAAACCACCTGCTTTCAATACTTCTTCTTTTGCTGCATTTACTTCCGTGCGGATTTTATCTTCTGCACCCTGGCGTTTTGCACCTTCGCCCTTGTCACCCAACTCCTGCTCAATGCGCATGTCGGGATTACCACCTAGCATAATATCCGTTCCGCGACCTGCCATGTTTGTGGCAATGGTCACCGCACCCGGCTGACCCGCTTGCGCAATAATATAAGCTTCTTGCTCGTGATAGCGCGCATTCAGTACGTTATGCTTGATTTTTTCTTTCTTCAGCAGACTCGATAGGTATTCTGATTTTTCAATCGAGACCGTCCCCACCAGCACCGGTTGGTTTTTCTCATGGGCCGCTCTGATCTCATCAATCACCGCCTTATATTTTTCCGCCGCCGTGCGATAAATTTCGTCCTGATGATCTTCACGAGCCACTTCAACATTGGTCGGAATTTCGATCACTTCCAGCTTGTAAATTTCGCTAAATTCTCCCGCCTCTGTCATCGCCGTACCGGTCATACCGGCAAGCTTGGGATACATACGGAACAGATTTTGGAACGTAACCGATGCCAGCGTCTGGTTCTCGTTTTGAATCTGCACATGTTCTTTAGCTTCCAGCGCTTGATGCAGGCCTTCAGAGAAGCGCCTTCCTTCCATCATACGGCCGGTAAATTCGTCAATGATGATGACCTTATCGTCTTTAACGATGTAATCCACATCTTTAGAAAACAGCACATGCGCACGCAGTGATTGGTTTACGTGATGTACCAGCGACACATGGTCAATATCATAAAGCGACGCACCTTCGGGCAGCATATTTTCTGCAATAAGCAACTCTTCCATATGACGCACACCCTCCTCGGTAAGCGTCACCGAACGGTGTTTTTCTTCTTTTTCGTAGTCCTCCGGTTTGGCCTGTTTCACCAGTTTATCAATCTGGTTATACAGCTCGGAATTATCTTCCGTCGGACCGGAAATAATCAGTGGGGTACGTGCCTCATCAATGAGGATCGAATCGACTTCATCGACAATGGCAAAGTTAAATGGGCGATGTACCATCGCTTCGCGCACATATTTCATATTGTCGCGCAGATAATCAAAACCCAGCTCGTTATTGGTGGCATAGGTAATGTCGCAAGCATATTGCGCTTTACGTTCTTCGTCTTCCAGCCCATGGGTAATGCAACCCACGCTAAGTCCTAGGAAATTATGCAGCTTACCCATCCATTCCGCATCACGTTTAGCGAGGTAATCGTTTACCGTCACCACATGCACACCCTTGCCGGAAAGGGCATTAAGATAAGCAGCCAGGGTACATACCAGCGTTTTACCTTCACCGGTTTTCATCTCGGAGATCATACCCTTATGCAGCACCATCCCGCCGATAAGCTGTACATCAAAATGGCGCATCCCAAGTGCGCGTTTACCAGCCTCACGCACGGTGGCAAAAGCATCTACCAACAGGTCATCCAGCGATTCACCGCCCGCAAGCCGTTCTCGCAGCCAGTCGGTGCGCCCTTTCAGTTCTTCGTCTGAAAGTCGTTCAAGTTGCGGTTCTAGTTCATTAATTTGCTGAACCTTGCCGGAAAGCCCGCGTATAAAGCGGTCATTCGCCGAACCAAATAGCTTTTTACCTAGGGAACTTAACATAGTTTTTCATGATATTATTGACGCATGAGAGATAGGGCTTTGCGCCCCATAAGTCAACGGGGGAGCTGCCAATTACTTGCCAATAGCGGTTTTGTATGCGATAACGCAGGTCAAGTTCCCCCTAAACACATACATCGTAAGGATAAACCCATGAAAACTCGTTTTTCTACCATGCTCGTAGCCGCTACCATGCTAACTGCTGTCACCGCTGTTGCCGCGGAAAAAGACTACACCATCCTCAAAGTAGGTGGTGAAGAAATCAAAAACTCTGAAGTAATGGAAATATGGGAAGGTCTGTTCCCTGGCGGCAAAGCGCCAGAATTTAACGGCTTTGATGAAAATATTCGCCAGAACGTCCTGCGTGGCCTGGTATCGGAGCGCCTGATCTATCAGGAAGCGATGAAAGCCGGTTATGATAAAAATGCGGAAGTGCAAAAGCGCATTGAACAGATGAAGAAACAGGTGCTGATGCAAAGCTTTATGGAAGATAAAGCGGAAAAAATGGTCACTGATGCACAGCTTAAAGCGGCCTATGAAAAACAGAAAAAAGAAATGGGCAAACAAGAAGAAGTAAAGGCTCGCCATATTCTGGTTGCCGATGAAGCAGAAGCAAAAAAGATTGCGGCTGAACTGAAAAAAGGTGGCGACTTTGACAAAATTGCCAAAGAAAAATCTACCGATAAAGGCTCTGGCGCCCGTGGTGGTGATCTTGGCTGGTTCACCAAAGAAAAAATGGTGCCAGAATTTGCAGACGCTGCTTTCAAACTGAAAAAGAATGAAATTTCCGCACCTGTGAAATCCGCCTTTGGTTGGCACGTCATCAAGTTAGAAGATCGTCGCCCGGTAAAAGTGGCAAGCTTTGATGAAATGAAAGAGCAGCTGCGTGGTGAGCTTACCAACAAAGCCGTGCAAGAATATGTAGAAAACCTTCTTAAAAAATCTGACATTAAGTACTACACGGCAGATGGCAAAGAGCAGGACTTCTCGCGTACGCTAGCACCTGCTGCAGGCAAAGGTCACGAAGATCACAAACATTAATATTTGCGCGTGATTTCTCCTCTCGCCCCTTCTGACTATCCCACATTATCCCCCGTCGCTGGCGTGAAGCTGGCAACGGGGGCGTGTGGCATCAAATACGAAAACCGCACCGACTTATTGGTCGCTTGTTTTGATGAAGGCACATCCGTTGCCGGCGTGTTCACACAATCCCTTACGGCATCCGCACCCGTGCTTGCTTGCCGTAAATCATTGAAAAATGGTACCGCGCGTGTGTTGGTAGTTAATTCCGGCAATTCCAATGCCTTTACGGGCAAAGCCGGAGAAGGCTCTGTCTCACGTGTATCTGAGGCATGTCAAAAAACATATGGCTGTGCGCCTGCGCACTTTTTTATGGCATCAACAGGCGTCATTGGCGAAAAACTACCTGACGAGAAAATAACTACTGCGTTGGGCGGCTTGTCTTTTGGTGATGACGGGTGGATGGAGGCCGCCAAAGCCATCATGACCACCGATACCTACCCTAAGCTGGCCACGCGCAAGGCAAAGATTGCAGGTACGGAAGTTACCATCAATGGCATTGCCAAAGGCTCAGGTATGATAGCGCCGGATATGGCCACCATGCTCGCCTTTGTATTTACCGACGCCGCCATTCCATCATCAGACTTACAAGCGATGTTGGAAGAAACCAATGCAAAGAGTTTTAACGCCATCACCGTGGATGGTGATACCTCCACTTCCGATACAGTGCTTGCTTTCGCCACTGGCAAGGCAGGAAACAGCGCGGGTGATTACGATGATTTTAAACGTGCTCTTGGCGAGATAATGCATGAGCTAGCGCTACATATTGTCAAAGATGGTGAAGGTGCACAAAAGCTGGTGACCATTACCGTAAACGGTGCCGAGTCCGATGCGGCTGCGCGCATCATCGGCATGGCGATTTCCAACTCGCCGCTGGTTAAAACCGCCCTTGCCGCATCAGATGCTAATTGGGGGCGCATTGTCATGGCCGTGGGCAAAGCCGGGCAAAAAGCTGATCGTGATAAATTATGCATTTCCATCGGTGGCGTGTCGGTTGCCAAGAACGGCGCAGCCGATCCAGATTACAACGAAGCAGATATCGAACCTCATATGCAAGGGCGCGATATTTCTATCGAAGTGGATGTGGGTATCGGCAGTGGTAAAAGCACCGTTCACACCTGCGACCTCACCCACCAGTATATTGATATTAATGGGAGCTACAGAACGTGAAGACCCTCCTTGTTGTCGCCGCTGCCATTATTAATGATAAAAACGAAGTGTTGCTTGCGCAACGTCCGGCGGGCAAACAGCTTGCTGGCAGTTGGGAATTTCCCGGCGGCAAGGTCGAAAAAGATGAAGCGCCAGAAGCGGCACTCGCCCGCGAACTGGGAGAAGAGCTGGGCATTGATGTGGCGACTGACGACATGGAGGCCTTCTGGTTTTTATCCCATGATTATGTCGAACAGTTTGGCTTTCATTTGCTAATGCCGGTTTACCTGATTCGTAAATGGCAGGGCGAACCCCAAGCACTCGAGCATGATGCGCTTATTTGGCGCGCGCCATCTGCCATGAAAGAGCTAGGCATGATCGAAGCCGACATGGGACTGGTGGAAAAACTTGATAAGCACTTATTGGAGTGCGTCGCCTAAAAACATTTTTCCGCTGCCACGTTTAGCAGGTTGCTGCTGTGATTCATGTGGCTTCCACCCGGTCATGGTCACCAGCTCAAAACTTGCACGCACCCTGCCCTCCTCAGCCACGAAATGTTGCGTGTAATGCTCCATCACAGCCATCATGAATGTACGTGAAATAAAGTGCTTATTACCCTCTGATAACGCGCTCGTCTCCCCCATACCACGCAAGTCTGCCAGCAATTTCAGCGGATGCTCGTATTCCACCGTCAGCACATCACTATCCACCACTGGCAATGCAAATCCCGCACGTTGCAGCAGGCTTCCTGCATCACGCACATCCACAAAGGGTGAGATACGCGGACTGACCCCGCCTTTCATCTGCATCTCTGTTTGCTCGAAAGATTGCCGCAGTTCCTTGAGCGTTTCACCCCCCGGTAAGATAGCCAGAAAAAGGCCATCTGGTTTGAGTGCTTTTTGAATTTGTATCAACGTTCCCGGCAAATCATTCACCCAGTGTAGCGAGCCGCAACTCATCACCAGATCAAAATTATTTTCAGCAAATGGTAGCGCCTCTTCATCCGCCACCACACGCAATCCGCCCGTTTTTCTAATCATCGCCTCCGATAGATCGGCCTGTACCAAATGCCCTATATCCCCGCGCCCTTCCAGCACATCTGTCATCACACCATGATGCGCCCCTAAATCTAACGCCAAAGGGAAGCTACGATTCACATCCGCCAACCGATCAGCAAGTCTCTCCGCCATTTCACGCAGCAAAAAATCGCACTCATTAATCGTGCTTGCAGCGCGCGTGCGATGTTGCTTTAGGCGGTTGCGGTTGAAGATGTGCATCGCCCGATAATACAGGCTCTATAGTTTTTTCCCATAAAAAACTCCCCGACAAACAGGGAGTTTTTATTATCTATAAACTTATCATTATATCAAAATGAGAGGTCAGGCATACCAAACGTATCTACCTCACCGCTTGTACCTGAGTTAGTCGCAGTACTGGTAATATACTTAAAGCATGGGTGCTTCTTTTTTACCGCCATAGGTTTGCCACTTTTGCATCTAATGCTGACATTATTCTTCCCATTATCCCGCTGACAGGTTTGCTTCACTGGGCTTTGACCGATATTTGCACATTTCCCTATCAGGAATTTACATGCCTGTTCATCTGTCTTATTTTTACAGTCATAAACCGTTGCACCCAGTACACCTCCTGAGAGGCCACCACTAGGCAGTGCCACCGCTGCACCAGATGTCGCAAAAACTACTGCTGAAAAACTGCTAATAATTATTTTCTTCATGGTCACTTCCTTTTATATTGTTTCCATCAGTATATCTGCACTATGTGACAGTTAAGTTGCTGTTTAGTGACGGTTATGTGACAATATAGGCCTATGGCGCTCTTAAACCTACTTTTCCCGCCGCAATGCTTGAATTGCGATGCTCTTGTTCCCACCCATGGCACGCTGTGCATGGAATGCTGGAATCAGATTCAATTCATCACTGATCCGCTATGTTCCTGCTGTGGCTTGCCCTTTGAATATAAAATGGGAGAGGACGTACTATGCGGTGAATGTATGCGCGAACGCCCTGCCTATAGCCGTGGGCGCGCTGCATTTAAATATGACGAACATAGTCGTCAACTCATCTTGCGGCTTAAATATCAAGATCAGGCGTGGCTCGCTACTATTTATGGCAAATGGCTCATGGCGGCAGGAAAAGAACTGGTTGCAGCAAGCGATGTGATTATTCCTGTGCCGCTACATTACTGGCGCTTTGTGGGCAGACGTTATAACCAATCGGCATTGCTCGCTTCAGCACTTGCAAAAACAAGCAACCTTCCCATTCTTTCCGATGCTCTCCGGCGCACACGACGCACCACCCCACAAACTGGCCTTACTCGTAAACAACGCGCAGATAATGTCCGCGGCGCGTTTACCATAAATTCACGCTACGCAGACAGCCTAAAAGGAAAATCCGTATTGCTAATAGATGACGTCATGACCACTGGTTCGACCATAAATGTTTGCACCAAAACACTACTCAAAGCAGGCGCACAACAAGTCAATATATTGACACTGGCAAGAACCGTTGGTTAATAATTCAATATAAACAACTGGTTACAAAACGCCATCCACTAAAATCACGTCAATAGTCACAAAAGCTTCGCCGTTTTGTCACAGAACTGTCACCTTCCGCACATATAATATTTCCATCACATTTATGGAGAATTATTATGTCTAAACGCTGGTTCGGTTTTATTATACTTAATGCACTCGTAGTTAGCATTGCAGTATCGCTTCCTGCTTTTGCAATACAATCAACTTCTGCAGGAACATACGCTTTATCTTCAGCAAAAAAGGAGTGTAAAAGTGACAAGCCTTGTGACAGGCCAACGCTTCAGGAATGTAAAAATGACCTACTGAAGAATGTATGCCCAAAGCCAGAGCGCACGTGCCCGACCCTGTATTTTGACTGGAATGGCAAAGAATACAGCGTAACCTGCCCTGTTAGAGGCCCTAAAAGTAATGAAATGTTGTTACTCGATTTTAGATTAGATTTAGAATAAGTATGTGCAGCATTAAATTTCGCCTGCAGAATGGCAGCTCTCGACACTAGGGCGCCAACCTTTCTGCCCCTTGCGATGCCTTTCTCTAGTAATAGAGCTTAAAGGCAAGGCTGCATAGACTATCTGTGTTTTCAAGATTATTATATTGAGCAGGAGTTGCATTTGTAAGGCAAGACGTACCATCTCCAAGGGCACCGATAGTGGGATATCCATCCTCACCATCAGCGTAGGTTAATTCATCATAAAAGACTCCAATGGCCTTAACCTTACCCTCCATAGGCAGGCCATCGTCCATCTTGATATCTATTGATCTGGCGTGTGCACTTGTCATTCCAGGCAAAAACTCTTCATCCTCATAATCAGGATTCGTGATTAACATAAAGTCCACATAAAAGAGCGCGGCAAAAGGGCCTAACGTTACAGACATCGGACCTAACGTCGTTATGTAAGATTGATCAATTGCCTTAAAGCCAACATCGATACCCCATACTATTTGGCCTGAGTTTGTTTGTATAAGTTGTGCATTAGTTAAATGCTCCATCATATATAATGAATCGAAACTGCTCAAAAAACCATCACCATCGCCATTTGTGCCTAACCCCATATCCGCTGCATTAACGCAGTCACCTGGCACACATTTATATTTTAGTTTGAATGTGTTCACGGCAGACTGGAAACTTTCCATTTTGTATGTAGTCTGACGCATCTCTGCAGCGTCTATTAAATCACGCCCAATCAGCACCCCTCCTAGCACCAATCCAATAATGATAAGTACGATAGAGAATTCTATTAGGGTGAAACCTTGTTTCTCGCCGCGATGTAATAATTGCTTCATTGATAAGGAGTGCTTTTTTTAATTAGATATTAAAATACTTGGCCTGCGGGTGATGTACGACAATGGCCGAGGTCGATTGCTCGGGGTGTAGCTGATATTCGTCAGAAAGTTCTACCCCGATTTTCTCTGCTTCCAACAATCTCAACAACAATTCCTGATCTTCCAAACGTGGACATGCCGGATAGCCGAATGAATAACGTGACCCACGATAACCCTGCTTAAGCAGTTTCTTCATATCGCGTTCATCTTCATGGCCAAAACCTAGCTCGGCGCGGATACGCTTATGGATATATTCCGCTGCAGCCTCAGCCAGCTCTACCCCCAGCCCATGCAGGTACAAATAATCCTGATAACGATCACCAGCAAACCACTCACGACCTACGTCTGCTACCTTTTGCCCAGCGGTCACCACCTGCATGGCAAGTACATCGCGCTCACCAGAATCAATATCACGGAAGAAATCAGACACACAAATACCACCTTCTTTATCTTGCCTTGGCAAAGGAAGAAGGCCGATTTCCTTGTTGCCAGATTCATCAAATATCAGCAGGTCATTGTCCCTCGCCGCGCATTTGAAATACCCGTAAGCTGCGCTGGGTTGCAGAATATCTTCGCGCGCGCATTCATCAAGCAGGCGAGTCAAAATTGGGCGAATTTCCGCATCAATCCATTTCCAATAATCCGCAAGTGACTTCCCGGCTTTTTTATAGCCCCAGTGAAAGGTAAAAAGCATCTGATCATTAAGATATGGCACCAGTGATTTTACCGGCAATTTTTCAATTACACGTGCGCCGAAGAATGGTGGCGTTGGCACTTCGGTTTGCTTAGCAAGTTCTGCGCGCTTGAGCTTAATAGCCTCCACCTCCATTGGGCGCAATTCAGGCTTAATGAGGGCTTGCCCTGCCTCTTCATTCTGGCTCCAACGTTGTTTGGCTTTGGCCGTAGATGGGCGATTATGTTTACGTTTTTTGATTTCTTCCAGATGATCGTCGAATTTTTTATCCGCTACCTTGTTCATCAGATCCAGCCCATCAAACGCATCTTTCGCGTAAGCCACTCGCCCAGCGCCATAAGCGGCCACACAATCTTCTTCCACGTAAGCACGCGTAAGTGCGGCACCACCAAGTAGCACCGGCACATCGTATCCCTGCTCGGTAAGTTCTTGTAAATTCTCGCGCATAATAACCGTCGATTTCACTAGCAACCCTGATAGCCCTACTGCATCGGGTTTATGCTCGTTCATCGCAGTAACAATATTTGAAATCGGTTGCTTGATGCCAAGATTGATCACCTTATACCCATTATTAGTAAGGATAATATCAACCAGATTCTTGCCAATATCATGCACGTCGCCTTTAACGGTCGCCAGCACGATCACACCTTTTTCCTGCCCTTCCACTTTCTCCATGAACTGCTCAAGGTAAGCCACGGCCTTTTTCATGGTTTCCGCGCTTTGCAGCACAAAGGGAAGTTGCATTTTCCCTGCGCCAAACAGCTCACCCACCACTTTCATGCCGGCAAGCAAAATATCATTGATGATAGCAAGTGGCTCATGGGTTTTCATCGCTTCGGCAAGGTCGTCTTCCAGCCCTTTTTTATCACCATCAATAATGCGTTCTTTCAGCACTTCTTCAATCGTATCGGGGCGCTTTTTCTTTTCCGTTGCCGCAGCGGTCTTGCCTTCAAACAGCGCAATAAAATATTGCAACGGATCGTAAGGATCATCCGCTGTTCCTGCTGGTTTTGGGGGGATTTTTGGCTCTTCGGTCATAGGAGCCCGAAGATATGGCACAAACTAGTATAATACAACGATTTATTGGCTAACGAGTAGAAGCCGTACCCTAAAGCAAAAACTGCGGGCGCATAAGCCACCCGCAGTTTAAATGACCTAATTACTAGGCAGCACTACTTCTTCTTGGTGCCAGCGTCTTTTTTACCCATGGGAATCCTCATCAAAAAGGGTTACTGCTATCTAAGCAGCAGGGCCAATATAGCAAAAATCACGATTCCGGATGAGGGAAATATTTGCATGTCTTGCAAATATTTTGCTTTTCCAAATTACGGGTCAGGAGTAAAATAGAGGGCGTTCCGGCGCCCTCACTCTCCTCTATTTACGTAGCAGCTTTCGGAAAATTATTAGCACACCAGTCGCGCCAGCCACCCGCCATGGAATGAACATTCGTATAGCCCATCTTTTGTAATGAATCGGCTGCAAGTGCAGAGCGATATCCACCACCGCAATACAGCACCAGCTTGGTGTCTTTATTTGGGATAGCCTGTTCGATATTGCACTCGATCGTACCACGACTCATATGCACTGCGCCTTCAGCATGGCCTGCCTGCCACTCGCGATCTTCACGCGTATCGATAAAAATAAACGCATCACTGTTTTGTTGCATAGCCACCACTTCAGCAGCGCTTACTTCCTTAATGCGAGGCTTACATTCTTCAACCAGGTTTAAAAATCCGTTATTATGGTTCATGCCACTTCTCCTTCCGGCAACCGTTTATCAAAAATCAAATCTTCAGCCGTTTCTACTTCGTGTTTAGGAATCTTATGTAGTGGCGCAATTTTGCTGACATGAATAATGGCACCCGTCATGCCACGCTTGGCCGCATGATCCAGATATACTGAGTTCAGCACATGTCGCGCGGGCGGGTTCAGGCCAAAAGAAATATTGGAAAGCCCTAGAATGATTTGTATATCCGGCAACTCTTTAGAAATTCGTTCAATGGCTTCCAGCGTCCATAATCCAAGCTTTCGGTCATCTTCGTTACCGGTGCAAATGGTAAATGTCAGTGGGTCGATCAGCAGGTCACTTGCAGGCAGGCCATAATCCTCGCAGCAGAATTTATGCAGGCGATGAGCGATAGATACTTTACGCTCCACATCTTTGGCCATTCCCTCTTCATCAATGGTCAGCGCAATGACTGCTGCACCATATTTTTTTGCAAGTTTCATACGCGCATGCGCGGGTTCTTCACCATCTTCAAAGTTGATCGAGTTGATAATGGCTTTGCCACCATACAGCTTAAGTGCTGCCTCCAGCACGTTAAGTTCAGTAGAGTCAATCACTAGTGGCGCAGTCACTGAACCACGCAAGCGTGAAATCATTTTGCTCATATCTTTAACTTCATCGCGCCCAACAAAGGCCGTGCAAATATCGAGCGTATGCGAGCCTTCACGCACCTGCTCTTTTGCCATATCTATGCATGTGTCCCAATCTTCAGCATCTTGCGCCTCGCGGAACTTTTTCGATCCATTGGCATTGCAACGTTCCCCAATTGCCATGATGGCATTTTCCTGACGCAACTCTGCCTGCGAATAAAGGGAAGCAACCGACGGTACCCAGTGATGTGTTCGTGGCGCTGGAGCCGGACGACGCTTACCGTTTTCTTGTTTTTCCAACATGGCATTTAGCGCAGCAATATGATGTTCACCGGTACCACAACATCCACCAATAATATTCAGCCCATCTTCTTTTAAGAAACGCTCCATCCATTTTGCCATCTCATCTGGCGACAGTGGAAAATGCACTTGCCCATCACGCATTTCCGGTAGCCCTGCATTCGGCAACATAGAAATTTTCTCAGGCCAATGTTCTGCAAGCCAACGTACATGTTCGGCCATTTCTTGCGGGCCAGTGGCGCAGTTAAGCCCTAGCACATCAACACCCAACGCATGAATCGTGGTGGCCGCTGCAGCAATATCCGCCCCCACCAGCAAGGTACCGGTGGTTTCCACTGTTACCTGCACCATCAGCGGCAAATGTATTTTTGTTTTTTCCATGGCGGTTTTACAGCCATTTACTGCCGCTTTGATTTGCAGCGGATCTTGCGCGGTTTCGATCAGGAATGCATCTGCTTTTCCTGCAATCAATCCTTCTGCCTGCAAACCGAAGGATGCTTCCAATGAATCATAATCAATATGCCCTAGGCTTGGCAGTTTCGTACCGGGGCCGATGGAGCCAATCACGAAACGCTCTCTGCCATCATGGGCAAATTCTTCGATCACCTCATGCGCCAGCTCACATGCGGTTTTGTTGATTTCGATCGTCTTATCTGTGAGGTCAAATTCGCCGAGCGTGATGGATGAACCACCAAACGTATTCGTCTCTACCGCGTCGGAACCAGCCGTAAAATATTTACGGTGTACGTCACGCACAAAATCCGGACGCGACAGGTTAAGGATTTCCGAGCAGTTTTCCTGCCCCCAATAATCCTTTTCAATATCCAGATCTACCGCCTGAATCTGTGTTCCCATCGCTCCATCAAGGAGGAGCACCTGAGAGTCTAAAAATTCTAATAATTTGCTCATAGCTTCACATGACAATCTGCTGATCTATGCTATATAGGGGGATATGGCTAAATCCACAACCCAGTATATCTGTCAATCCTGCGGCACCATTCATGCAAAATGGGGCGGGCAGTGTGATGGCTGTGGCAGTTGGGATACGTTGGTGGAAGAATCGCGCGAAGCCACGCCCAAGGGGCTTACTGCGGGCAAGGGCAGAAAAATCGACTTTGTATCGCTCGACGAACATGCCGAGGATGCCACACGCAGCTCCACCGCTATTGGCGAGTTAGACCGTGTTTTAGGTGGCGGCTTAGTAGCAGGTAGCGCCATTCTGATTGGCGGCGATCCGGGCATTGGCAAATCCACCCTGCTCCTGCAAACCGTAATCAAACTGGGCGAAGCAGGCACGGGATGCGCCTATATTTCTGGTGAAGAATCTGTCGCACAAGTGTCACTTCGTGCGCGCAGGCTTGGGCTAAACAGCAAGAATGTGCAGCTCGCTGCTGCCACGTCGGTGCGCGATATTGTCGCCACGCTGGATAGCATGAAATCGGCCAAAGTGGTGATTATCGACTCCATCCAAACCATGTATCTGGATAATCTGGATGCGGCACCCGGTACGGTAAGTCAGGTGCGCGCCGCCAGTCACGAGCTTATTAAGCTCGCCAAAAAACGTGGGCTTACCCTGTTTTTGGTTGGGCATGTCACCAAAGACGGGCAAATTGCTGGTCCACGTGTGCTCGAGCATATGGTCGATACCGTGCTCTATTTCGAGGGTGAACGCGGCCATCAGTTCCGCATTTTGCGCGCGGTGAAAAACCGTTTCGGGGGCACCGATGAAATTGGCGTGTTTGAAATGAAAGACTCAGGGTTGGCGGAAGTGCCGAACCCATCTGCCCTATTCATTTCTGAGCGCGAGCAACAAGTAAGCGGCGCTTGCGTATTCGCGGGCATGGAAGGCACTCGGCCGCTACTGGTTGAAATTCAAGCGCTAGTCGCCCCTTCATACATGTCATCGCCGCGTCGTGCTGTCGTAGGGTGGGACACAAACCGCCTTGCCATGATCCTCGCCGTGCTGGAAACCCGCGTCGGCATTCGTTTTTCTGACAAAGAGGTCTATCTTAATGTCGCAGGCGGTATTCGCATTGGCGAGCCCGCTGCAGATATGGCTGTAGCCGCTGCGTTAATGAGCGCGCTATATGACATGCCCCTGCCTAAAGCTTCGGTAATGTTTGGCGAAATTGGCCTTTCCGGTGAAATACGCGGGGTTTCCCGTATGGAACCACGCCTTAAAGAGTCCGAAAAACTAGGTTTCGAGCGCGCATATACCCCTAAAATTGATGCGTTTAAAGGTTTGACCCTATCGCTAAAACCTGTAGAAACTGTATCCGAATTGGCGCGTGAGCTGTTTGGGGCCGCGACAAAACAGAAAAAGGCTGTAGGAGCATGATCGAGACAAGCTTCAATCTATTTGATTCTGTGGTGATTGGCATCATGGTGATTTCGTGCCTCATCGCCTTTTTCCGTGGGTTAGTAAAAGAAATACTCTCGCTGGTTGCCTGGGTCGGTGCAGGTATAGTCACGGTATATTATTTCACCGATGTTGCAGAATTCATGCAAACCTATTTCAAAAGCCCGGTCATTGCCTCGGGCGCTTCCGCAATTGGGCTTTATATCATAGCACTGGTTGGGTTTGGCTTGTTTAATATGTTTATTATCAAAGCTATTCGTCAAAGCGGCGATACGGGCATGCTCGATAATATGCTGGGGCTGATTTTCGGTGCTGCGCGCGGCGCGTTTATCGTCTCACTGGGTTTCTTTCTAATCAGCACAGTCATTTCCAAGGATAATTATCCAGAGTGGATCTCCCAGTCTGTAACCCACCCTTATGCGGAACGCGGCGCCATTATCCTGACACGTCTTGCTCCAGAGTCCTTACAAGAAATCTCCAGCCTCCAAAAGAAGGCCTTGGCCAAAGCACAAGAACGCCTTAAGCAAGAGCAAGAACAGGAGCAAGGTGGATACAACCCACAATATGAACGTCCTATAGAACAAAGCCCTGCTGGTGGCGCTGTTGTATTTGATGATGACTTAGAACCATTAGATGATGAAAGCACCTTTTAATAATGAGCCTACCACTTGATAAATTTCACGATGAATGCGGCGTATTTGGTGTATTTGGCCATGATGATGCGTCAGCACTCACTGCGCTTGGTCTGCATGCATTGCAACATCGCGGGCAGGAAGCAGCAGGTATCGTAAGCTTTGATGGCGATCAGTTTTTCACCCACCGTGCACTAGGTTTGGTTGGCGATAATTTCAACTCTGCTTCTGTCATTGAAAAGCTCAAAGGTTATAGCGCCATTGGCCATAATCGCTATGCCACTACAGGCAACACCCTACTACGCAATGTGCAGCCCCTATTTGGTGACTTCTCTTTTGGCGGTCTCGCTGTTGCGCATAACGGCAATCTGACTAACGCGCTTTCGTTGCGTAAGCAGTTAATTGATATTGGTTGTTTATTCCAATCCACTTCCGATACGGAAGCCATCATACACTTGATCGCGCTTTCCAAACACGCTTCCGTGGAAGATCGACTGTTTGATGCACTCACACGCGTTGAGGGCGCTTACTCACTCGTAGTGCTTTCTGACGATATGATGATCGGCGTGCGTGATCCGATGGGTGTTCGTCCGCTAGTCATGGGCAAACTGGGTGATGCCACTATTCTTGCTTCTGAAACCTGCGCGCTCGATATTGTGGGTGCGGAATATGTACGCGACATCGAGCCGGGTGAAATTGTAATTATCACCAAAGAAGGCATTCGCTCCGTCATGCCATTTGCAAAAACGCCATCACGTTTTTGTATTTTTGAATATGTCTATTTCTCGCGTCCTGATTCCATCAGTGAAGGTAAAAACGTATATGAAACACGCCAACGCATTGGCGCGCAACTCGCGCGTGAAGCACCGGTCGATGCGGATGTCGTCGTTCCTGTGCCAGATTCTGGCATTCCCGGCGCGCTAGGCTACGCCAAAGAATCTCGCTTGCCGTTTGAACTAGGCATTATCCGTAATCATTATGTAGGCCGCACTTTTATTGAGCCATCTGATCACGTGCGCCATCTTGGGGTGAAGCTCAAGCATAATGGTAATCGCGCTATGTTGGATGGCAAACGTGTCATCCTGGTGGATGACTCTATTGTACGCGGCACCACCTCCAAAAAGATTGTGGATATGGTGCGCAATGCTGGCGCGAAAGAAGTACATATGCGTATTGCCAGCCCCCCTACCACCCACTCCTGTTTTTACGGGGTGGATACGCCGACACGTGAGCAGCTGCTTGCTGCAAAATATAATGTGTTGCAAATGGCAGAGCTGATTGATGTAGACAGCCTTGCATTTATTTCACTTACAGGCATGTATCGTGCGGTCGCCAGCATTGATCGTAATAATGCAGCACCGCAGTTTTGTGATGCATGTTTCTCTGGCGATTACCCGATTGCACTAACCGATCAGGAAAATGCCACCGGGCGCAAACAAAAAGACCTGTTTGCGGAAATATAATGACGGGATCACTCGAAGGTCGCATAGCTCTTATCACCGGTGCTTCACGCGGTATCGGGCAGGAAATAGCCAAGCGTTATGCAGCTGAAGGCGCGCACCTCATTCTAATCTCACGCGATGTGAAGGGGTTGGAAGAAACCGATGATCTGGTGCGTGCAGAAGGTGGCAATGCCACACTCATACCGTTTGATCTGAGTGAGTTTGATAAGATCCCTGAACTGGCAAAAATGATTGCTAAGCGTTTTACAAAAATCGACATTCTCGTCGGCAATGCGGGCATGTTGGGTGATATGGCACCCGTGGCAGATCAAAACCCTGAAAACTGGCACAAGGTTTTTGATGTAAATGTACATGCAAACTTTCATCTGATTCGCTGCTTTGATCCATTGCTCAAAGCCTCTGAGGCACCGCGTGCGATGTTTGTCACATCGGGCATTACTGAAAACATCAACCCCTATTGGGGCGCTTATGCCACCAGTAAATATGCGCTGGATTACATGATAAAACTCTACGCAGCAGAGAATGAAAAAACGTCGCTCAAAGTGAACTTAATAAGCCCCGGTCAGGTGCGCACGCGTATGCATGCACAGGCCTTCCCAGGGGTTGACCCCGAAACGATTACACCAACAGAAGCACTCAACGATGTATTTGTAAAACTGGCAAAGCCGGATCTTCAGGAAACCGGCAAAGTCTTTCACGCGCAAAAAGGATAAGAACGCTATGCAATATCTTTCCTCCGCCTTTACTAAAGCTGTGGGCTCACTATTTGCTCCCGGCATGATCGGTATTCTGCTGATGTCGTTAGTCATCACCATCACCGCACTTGCCTGTTTCTTCTTTGGAGCTAGCGCTTTCTTCTTCTGGTTGTTCGAATCAAGCTGGTTAGCATGGCTCGGTGCGTTCGGCAGCGGTATATTTTCTTGGTTTTTGTTTCCTGCAATTATGCCGATTATCGTCAATTTCTTCGATACACGTATCGTTCGCCTTATTGAGCGCCACCAGTACCCTCATGCGCAAGGCGCCATCGAACCCCCATTTCTGCCCGAATTTCTGCATGATGCACGCTTCACACTCAAAGCACTCTTGCTTAATTTGCTAGCGCTTCCGTTTTATTTAATACCGGTGGTAAATTTGCTGCTGTTTTATTCGCTGAATGGTTATCTGTTGGGCAAAGAATTTTTTATTATGGTCGCCCGCCAGCATATTCCCATAGATGATGCCGTTGCCCTACATAAACGCCACACACGTACCGCAAGCCTGGCAGGAACCGGCCTTGCCATCGCGGCGACCATCCCTATCATCAACCTGTTTGCTCCCATCTGGGGCATTGCGGTAATGACGCATCTCTATCACGCCATCAACGACACGCCCAAGGCAGAAATATTGCCGCCGAATCAGTAAATATAACCACTAAACTAAGGACCCCTTATGATTATTCATACCGTATGTGCCGAGAAAAAAAGCGGCGAACTCGCCAAAGAAGAGCAGCTTGCCTGGAAGCTTGCCGAAATTGCCTTTAATGCCAAAGATATAGAACTCGACGCCGATGTGAAGGACATGGTGAAAAACCGCCTAATCGATAACGCCGCCATTGCGCTGGCTGCGCTTAATGAGCTTCCCATTCAGGTTGCCCGCGCGAAAGCACTTGCTTCAGAAGGCATGGGCAAAGCAACCCTCATGGGGCTGCCATCCAAAACCGTTGGCGTATCACAAGCGGCATTTGCCAATGCGTCTGCCGTGCGTTTTCGCGATCAGGATGATACATACCTCGCTGCGGAATACTCCCACCCTGATGACAACATCTCGCCTATTTTAGCCGTAGCCCAGCAACTAGGCGCGAGTGGTGAAGATGTATTGCGCGGTATTGCGGTAGCATATGAAATTCACGTTGCATTAGTGGGCACAGGTAATGAAACCGGTATCAATCTCTATCATCACAAGGTTGATCACATGACGCATATTGCCGCGGCAACCGCAGCAGGTATTGGTTCCATGCTAGCTCTTCCTAAAGAGCAAATTTATCATGCAATTAATTTCGCAGTGCATAATGCCATTTCTTCTCGCCAATCCCGCAAGGGTGACATCGGCGCACAAAAAGAATTCGTGCCGGGTTTCTCTGCGGAAATTTCCATTGAGGCAGTACATAACGCCATGCACGGGCTTAAAGGCCCTAATCCTGTCTATGAAGGAGTAGACAGCATCATCCGCCGTTTCCTGAATGGCAAAAATGATGATAACGCCACCTACAAGGTAGAGCTTGTAGAGCCGGGCAAAGACAAAATGCGCAACATTCTGCGCACCTACCCGAAAGAGCACGCGTTTGAATATCAAGGGCAAGCCATTATCGACATGGCGCTTGAGATGCGCGAGAAGCTACCCAAAACCGATGACGGGAAAATTGACTTTAGCAAAGTGTCGAACATCTTGCTGGAAACCAGCCATCACACCCATCACGTAATTGGTACGGATGCTAATGACCCGCAGAAGATTGATCCTGATTCACCGCGCGGTACGCTCGATCATTCTATCATGTTTGCCATCGCGCGTTCCATGCAGCTAGGTCGCTGGGATGAAGATGTATACAACATCCCTCAAGACGAGAAAGCTGAGCTGCGCGCAATTATGGAGAAAATCCAAACCGCATTCGACCAGAAATGGGAAGATCGCTATCACAGCACAGATCCTAACGAACAGGCTTTCGGCGGTAAAATAATCATCACGCTAGCAGACGGTGAAAAAATTGAAGACGAAAAAGCCGTCGCTAATGCCCACCCTCTGGGTAGCACCCCGTGGAAGCGCCCGAACTATATCGGCAAGTTGGAAAAACTCACCAAAAGCATCATGAGTGATAGCGCACGTGAAGCGTTCATTGCGTCGGTAGAAAAGCTTGAGCAACTGCCATCAGCACGTTTGCGTGAGCTAACCCCCCCTGCGGATATGATCTCGCTGGAACTGCCAAAAACTACAGGCATTTACGATGCAAAACCTGTTAGTAACGGGGCAGCTAGCTCACAGTAAATAACGTAAACGTTTAAGCGGCTTTTTTCATCCGATCTTGCAGGCCTTCGTCCAACTTGGCGAGGAACTCGTTGGTGGTCAGCCATTTCTGATCTTTGCCAATCAGCAGCGCCAGATCCTTGGTCATGAATCCTGCCTCTACCGTATTCACGCATACTTCTTCGAGTGTTTGTGCAAAATGTGCTACGTCTGGTGTATCATCAAACTTCGCGCGGTAGCTCAGGCCACGTGTCCATGCAAAAATTGATGCGATGGGGTTAGTGGACGTTTCCTTGCCCTGCTGATGCTGGCGGTAATGGCGCGTTACTGTACCGTGCGCCGCTTCTGCTTCCACGGTGTTTCCATCCGGCGTAAGCAACACAGACGTCATCAAACCAAGTGAGCCGAAGCCTTGCGCCACCGTGTCGGACTGCACATCGCCATCATAGTTCTTACATGCCCACACAAAGCCACCCGGCCATTTCAGCGCTACCGCCACCATGTCATCAATCAGGCGGTGTTCATAGGTGAGGTTTTTAGATTTGAACGTATCGGCAAATTCTTCGTCAAACACTTGTTGGAACAAGTCTTTGAAGCGCCCATCGTAGGTTTTAAGAATGGTGTTCTTGGTCGATAGATAAACAGGATAGTTGCGCTGCAGGCCATAATTAAAACACGCGCGGGCAAAGCCTTTGATCGACTCATCAAGGTTATACATACCCATGGCAATACCTGAGTCCTTAAACTCAAAGACTTCGTGGCTGATTGGCTCGCCGCCATCTTCTGGCGTAAAGGTCATGGTTAGCTTACCAGCACCGGGAATGAGCATATCCGTTGCACGGTATTGGTCACCAAACGCGTGACGGCCAATGATGATCGGCTGTGTCCAGCCAGGAACCAGGCGTGGCACGTTCTTACAAATGATTGGCTCGCGGAATACGGTACCACCAATGGCATTACGAATCGTACCGTTCGGTGAACGATACATTTTCTTCAAACCAAATTCTTCAACGCGCGCTTCATCCGGTGTAATGGTCGCACACTTTACCCCTACCCCATGCTGCTTGATAGCTTCTGCGGCATCGAGTGTAATTTTGTCATCGGTTTCATCGCGCTTTTGAATGGAGAGATCGTAATATTTAAGATCCACATCGAGATATGGAAGAATCAGTTTGTCTTTGATGAACGCCCAGATGATACGGGTCATTTCATCACCATCAATTTCTACAATTGGATTTTTAACCTTAATTTTTGCCATAATATTTCCTCCATTATTTTTTCGCGGCTCACTATTGCCGGTTAGAACCAGATTGTAAACAAAAACTGGGAGGAATGGTGGCCCCGGGAGAAGTTGAACCACACATCATCCGCTTGCGGGATGATGTGCTTTAAAGGAAGGAGGTTAATCCCTCAGCAGCCATAGCACTTGTGGGGATAATCATATTAGAGGAAATGGTGGGCCCGGGAGGAGTTGAACCTCCGACCTCACGCTTATCAGGCGTGCGCTCTAACCACCTGAGCTACGAGCCCCCATAAAGGGTTTTGGGCGGAAAACCCAAAAGAGCCAAGGTTTTAGGGCTTCTACACCCAAAAGTCAAGCAAACCCTGTCAATTAATTGGCTTTATATTTAAGGGGGTTAGGCGGCTTCCTGCGTTACGCGGTTACGGCCATTCTCTTTGGATTTATATAAAGCGTCGTCAGCACGCTTGGTAATAGTAGGCAGCGTATCTTTATCATGACGGAAAGCAGCCACACCCATAGACACATTGATTGTACCGTAATTTTCTCCAGTCCCCTTATGTTTCAGTTCTTTGCTGGAAATAGCAACACGTACCGAATCAGCAACCTTCATCGCAATATCGATAGGGGTATCCGGTAGCAACACCACAAATTCTTCACCACCAAAACGCCCGACAATATCGCGCCCTTTCAGCGAGTCAGTGAGTGTCTTGGCTACAATCTTCAGCACCTCATCGCCAATCAAATGACCAAACTTATCATTAAATTGCTTGAAGTGGTCTATGTCGATGATGATAAAACATAAATCGCTTTTTTCATCATTCGCTACTTGCGCGTAGTCATCATAAAATTGTTCGAACGTTTTGCGGTTATATACGCCTGTCAAAAAGTCACGCTGGGCTTCTAGTGCTGTTTGTTTCAGGTTACTTTTCAGCTTATTAATTTCTTCGTTAGACTCATGCAGTTTACGGCTCATTTGCGCGCCGTTTTCTTTTAACACCTTGGTCGTTTCCACCAATGTCTGCACAATCGATTTTACATTCCCCTCTTCCAGGTTGGTGCTGATATCGGAGAGCGCTTTGTCGATACCCTTATTATAATTGGTGGTTTCGCCAGAAAACTCCGTCACCATTTGTTGCACTTCCTGCAAAATATTCTGTGTGCCCGCCGCTACATTCTCGATCTTTTTTTCGTGAATGTTGGAAAGGATATATTTGTTGTAAAGATAAGAGGTATTGTCTTCACCAAATTCGATGCCACCATCGATAATCGTATCGATTTCTCTTATGAGCGCCTGGTTTTTGCCCTGCACATAATGAAACCAGATCGCATAATTCTCCGGGTTCGGAGAAAGTTTATGCTGGTCAATAAGTGCAAGCGCCTGTTGGGCTAGGGTATGTTTTTCGTCTTTTTCCATGAGATAAGCAGAGTATAGGGCAAACTTATTAAAAAATTACTTGTTCCATATGGGTTTACCCGTACCGGGCAGGTTCGCTTCTTCCCATAACTGGTCTATTCTGTCAACAACATCTTGTTTCATATACATTTTCTTACCCCATTCGCGCTCCACCTCGCCTGGCCATTTATCTGTAGCATCAAGGCCTATCTTGCCTCCCAGCCCGGAAACAGGAGAGGCGAAATCCAGATAATCAATCGGTGTACAATCGATCATGGTGGTATCACGCACCGGGTCCATACGCGTGGAAATCGCCCACATCACCTCTTTCCAATCGCGCACATTAATATCATCATCCACCACGATTATCCATTTTGTATAAATGAACTGCCTAAGATATGACCAAATACCCATCATCATGCGTTTAGCGTGCCCCGCGTACGCTTTTTTGATGGATACCACAGCAATACGATAGGAACAGCCTTCTGGCGGCAGGTAGAAATCAACCACTTCGGGGAATTGTTGCTGCAATAGCGGGATAAATACTTCGTTTAGCGCCTCACCTAGCACCGAAGGTTCATCCGGCGGCTTGCCCGTATAGGTGGTAAGATACATAGGGTCTTTGCGCATGGTAATGGCGGTGATGGTAAAGACCGGGAATTGCTCTACCGAGTTATAATACCCCGTGTGATCACCGTAAGGCCCTTCATCGCCATATTCATCCAATGCGACATACCCTTCCAATACAATCTCTGCTGACGCAGGTACCTTAAGTGGAATGGTTTTACAGTCCACAAGCTCGGTTTTTGCCCCGCGCAATAGGCCTGCATATTGATATTCCGATAGCGTATCCGGCACGGGCGTTACCGCTGCCAGTATCGTCGCCGGGTCACACCCAATCACCGCAGCAGCAGGTAATGGTTCAGGCTTTTCCTTTTGCCAGCGCGCGTGGTGCTGCGCCCCGCCGCGATGTTTGAGCCAGCGCATAAGCGTAGTGTTTTTTCCCGTCACCTGCATGCGATATATACCGAGGTTGAAATCATCTTCCTTGCTATCACCGGGGCCCTTAGTGACGACCAGCGGCCAGGTAATCAGTGGCGCAGGTTCGTCCGGCCAACAGGTTTGAATGGGCAGTTTCGCCAGATCAATATCATCACCCGTAAGCACCACTTCCTGACATGGGGCGGATGATATCATTTTGGGTTTCATGTTCATGGCCGTTTTCATAATCGGCAACATACCCAGCGCTTCCTTCCAGCCACCAGGTGGTTCCGGCTGGCGCAAAAAGGCTAATGTTTCGCCCACTTCGCGAAGTTCTTCCGGCTTTCTGCCCATGCCGAGTGCCACACGTTCCACCGTACCGAACAAATTAATCAGCACGGGCATATCGTGACCCTTCACGTTCTCAAACAACATGGCCGGGCCGCCCTCACTAATAAGGCGTGTGCCAATTTCGGTCATTTCCAGATCAGTCGATACTTCTTGCTGCACACGCTTTAGCAAACCGCGTTTTTCCAGATCAGCAATGAAGTCACGTAAGGAAGAATAGCTCATAGGATTATTTCAGAAACTTGATCATTTGCACTTCGTCAATATAGCTACCATCTTCCAGTTTAAGATAGTTTTTTTCGATGCCGTAAGGCTCAAATCCCATTTTTGTATAAAGGCCAACATTGGTTTCATTTTTGGAATTGGTACTCAGGCGCAGATGCTCGAGCCCTATCTCCTCTGCCTTTTGTATGAGATCCCCCAGCATACGTTTAGCCACCCCCTTGCCTCGCGCTTCGGGTGCAACATATACTGCACCCAAATAGGCTCGGTGCTTTATCTTCTCTCCCTCTTCTACCCACATTCCAGAAAAACCAACCAATTGGTCAGCCATAAACGCACCAATATTATATTCCTTGGCGAGCAGTCCCTGCCAATAAGAAAGTGGTTTGTCTTTGGTTTCCTTGTAGGTAAAGAAAAACGAATCCGGCTCTTCTTTCAGGCTACGAAGCCGTAATGTTTTAAATATTTCAGCATCATCAACGGTAAGATAACGCGTCGCAAGCGACTCACTCATTAAATTTGGCCTCAGGAAAGCGTGCCTTTATTTCCGCATCCTGATCTTCCTTGGAGAAATACTCCCATTCAATACCGTTTACGTCATATTCGCGGTCAAAGCCTTTTTGTTCGCTGTCTTCGATACCGATATGGCGAATTTTTCCACCTTCCTGGCCTGCTTTGCGCGAAAGGGTAAAGTTTAGATGTTCGGTGCGCCAACGCGCATAACGCCCCTCTACAGTGATGTCCGGCGCAGCACCTAGTCGCTTGGTGTATTCAGCAAGCGATGCTTCATAATCCGTCGTAGAAATAGAAATATGTACACGTTTCATGGGGCGATTATAACCCTAAGACGATAGTCCGCAAGCGCTCTATTATATTATGCAAATGGTTACTTTTGAACAAGTATACTGGAACTTTTGGATGCTCTTTGCGAAATCTGTTCCTCAATCTTGGTGATCGTAGCTAATGAAGGAATCCAACCACAATGGTCGTGTGAATGTCCCAAATGTTTACAAATGACGATCTCTCTACGTCTTCTTTCTGGCTCTTCTTCAGGTTGTGTATCCCCATTCATCGAGGCTTCCCGCTTTTGTAGATAATATGCTATATCACTTGGATTATAACTAGAAACTATCCCGTTTAATAGATGATACACTTCATCATTATTTTGCATATTGATCGAAATATCAGCCAGTTGAGGATTCAATTCTATTAGTTTATCTAGAGTTGAGCGCATAAATTCCATTTCATTTTCTGATATTCCATCAATAAAAATGCGCTCGCCAATGTCATTCATATACTTCAGCAGGTTATTTTGACTATATCCTTTGCCAGAAGGAAATATGTATTGCTCCGAAATTCCTTCAAGCCCATATTTTTTCTCAAATGCTTCAGCGGGTTTTGCAGGTGAGAATATCATTTTTTCGCAATCTCGTACATGGTAATAGCCGCTGCATTAGATACATTCAGGCTTTCCATATTAGGCGACATAGGAATTTTGATCAGAAAGTCACAGTGATCCGCCGTGAGCCTCCTGAGCCCCTTACCTTCTGCACCGAGCACCAGTGCTGTCTTAGCTTCAAATTTCATTTGATGCGCATTTTCTTTAGCGGTGCCATCAAGCCCGTAGCTCCAATATCCGGCTTTTTTCAACAGCTCGATGGCCTGCACCAGATTGCCAACAGAAATAAGCGGAATGGTTTCCAGCGCACCGCTAGCTGCCTTTGCCATCACCCCAGACTCTTGTGCTGCATTACGTTCGAGCGTAATCACTGCACCTACATCAAATGCGGCTGCACTGCGCAGTATCGCCCCCACATTATGCGGGTCAGACACCTGATCGAGCAAAATAACCGGTTTGTGAATATCCTTATCCAGCCATTCCTGCAGGCTGGGTTGCGTAAGTGGGGTACATTCTAAAGCAATCCCCTGATGCACCGCATCGCCGGGCAACATATTGTCAATTTTCTGCCCATCTACCACCTGCAGTTGCGCAACATCCTTAAGCTCAGCAGCCACCGCCTTAGTCGCTACCACGCGTTTGATTTTGCGCATGGGATTAGCCAGCGCTGCACGCGCTGCATGTTTACCATAAATACGGAGAGGTTCGCGGTTAGCAGCGCGTGAGCCGTGCGAAGGTTTTTTCTTATCACGGCTCACAACGTGCAATCCTTTTGCTTACTAGCTTTCTGTGCCAGTTCCTGGAAGCGCATCCGTTTCTTCTGATGAAGCGGCTTCTGGGTTATCGTTGCTTGCTTCAGCAGCTGCGATCGCTTCTTTTTCGCGTTCGTTGGCCACTCGGCGTTGACGATTCACCGCAGCCCCCGTACCGGCAGGAATCAGGCGACCTACAATCACGTTCTCTTTGAGGCCGGAAAGCTGGTCTGATTTACCAGCCACTGCAGCTTCGGTAAGCACGCGTGTGGTTTCCTGGAACGATGCCGCAGAAATAAACGAGTGCGACTGCAGGCTGGCTTTAGTGATACCCTGCAACACAGGAGACGCCGTTGCCGGCTTGTAATCTTCTGCCAATGCTTTCGCATTCACCGCATCAAACTCTGCACGGTCAACTTGTTCGCCAGATAGGAACGTAGTTTGACCTGGGTCTTCAATCTCTACCTTCTGCAACATTTGGCGCACAATCACTTCAATGTGCTTATCGTTGATGATTACGCCTTGCAGACGATATACCTGCTGCACTTCAGTCACCATGTAGCGAGCAAGCGCTTCCACACCCATCACTTTCAGAATGTCGTGAGGTACAGGGTTACCATCGAGTAGCAAGTCACCTTTCTGTACATAGTCACCTTCTTGTACGGTGATGTGTTTGCCTTTAGGAATCATATATTCAATCGCCTCAGCGGCCTCATCCTTCGGACGAACAATCACGCGGCGTTTGTTTTTATAATCCTTACCGAACTCAACCATACCTTCACCTTCACTGATGATGGCGTGATCTTTTGGTTTGCGTGCTTCAAATAGCTCCGCCACACGTGGCAGACCACCGGTAATATCATGCGTTTTGGATGATTCACGCGGGATACGAGCAAGTACATCACCCGCATGCACTTTTGTGCCATCCTGAATGTTCAGGATCGCGCCAACAGGCAGGAAGTAACGTGCTTCCAATCCATTTGCCAACGTAATGATCTCACCTTTTTCATCGCGTAGGGCGATACGTGGTTTCAGATCCGCACCACGAGTTTGCTGGCGCCAGTCGGTTACGGTTTTGTTAGAAATACCGGTTTCCTCATCCATTACTTCACGCAATGACACACCTTCTACCAGATCACGATAATGGCCCACACCACCACGTTCCGTGATAATTGGCATGGTGTAAGGATCCCAGTCAGCGAGTTTGTCGCCTTTTTTCACCTTCTCGTTTTCTTTCGCATGCAGACGTGCACCGTAAGGCACTTTGAAGCGTGCGCGTTCACGGTTGTTGTCATCGCGAAGTACGATTTCACAGCTACGGCTCATCACCACAAGGCGGCCTTTTGAATCGGTCACAATGTTTTTATTAGAAAGTGTCAGCGTCGCATCGTGTGATGATTCCACGCTGGATTGTTCCGCACCTTTCTGTGCGGCACCACCAATGTGGAACGTACGCATAGTAAGCTGTGTTCCCGGCTCACCGATAGATTGTGCCGCGATAACACCTACTGCTTCGCCCACATTCACCTCGGTACCACGAGCAAGGTCACGACCATAACACTGGGCACATACACCTTTTTCAGATTCACAGGTAAGTACCGAACGTACCATTACAGCTTCGATACCGGCTTCTTCGATTTTATCCACGATTTGCTCGTCGATTAGTTCGCCCGCATCAACAATTTTTGCGTCACCTACAGGATGATGAACGTTACGTGCCACTACGCGACCAATGATTTGGTCCGCCAGCGGTACAAGCACATCGCCACCTTCAATAATCGCTTTCATCACGATACCACGGTTCGTACCGCAATCACGCTCAGTAATAATGCAATCCTGCGCTACGTCTACCAGACGACGTGTCAGGTAACCTGAGTTTGCAGTTTTAAGCGCCGTATCTGCAAGACCCTTACGCGCACCATGCGAACTGTTAAAGTACTCAAGTACCGAAAGGCCTTCTTTAAAGTTCGAAATAATAGGTGTTTCAATAATCTCACCAGATGGTTTTGCCATCAAACCACGCATACCCGCAAGCTGCTTAATCTGCGCTGCAGAACCACGTGCTCCAGAGTTCGCCATCATAAAGATGGAGTTGATATCGCGGGCAGTTTTCTTGCCATCTTTGTCGGTACCAACAGACGAAATTTCTTTCATCATATCATCGGCAACCAACTCAGAACATTTCGACCAGGCATCGATCACCTTGTTGTATTTCTCACCCATGGTGATCAGACCATCAGCATATTGCTCTTCGAATTGTTTTACTTCACCAAAGGTTTCTTCCAGATGTTTTTCTTTGGTTTTTGGAATGATCATATCGTCTTTACCAAACGAAATACCGGCTTTTGCCGCATGGCCAAAACCAAGACCCATCAGGTGGTCACAGAAAATAACCGTCTTCTTCTGACCACAATGGCGATATACTTCATAAATTAGGTTTGAGACTTCTTTCTTCGTCATCACCTTGTTCACTACACTAAATGGCAGCTTGATATGACGTGGAAGAATGTCAGAGATCATCATACGACCTGGTGTCGTATCCACGACTTGCGTAATAGTATCGCCATTCTCATCAACCGTTTTAAAGCGGCATTTGATTTTCGAGTGAATGGTTACTTGTTTCGCATCCAGTGCCTGTTGAATCTCAGACGTATTAGTGAAGATCATGCCTTCGCCAATCTCGCCGTCAGACTCGAGAGAGATGTAATACAGGCCAAGCACGATATCCTGTGAAGGCACGATAATCGGACGACCGTTCGCAGGTGACAGAATGTTATTAGTAGACATCATGAGTACACGTGACTCGAGCTGCGCTTCGATAGAAAGCGGCACGTGAACAGCCATTTGGTCACCATCAAAGTCGGCGTTAAATGCTGTACATACGAGCGGGTGAAGCTGAATCGCTTTACCTTCAATCAACACTGGCTCAAACGCCTGAATACCAAGACGGTGAAGCGTTGGTGCGCGGTTAAGCAATACAGGGTGCTCACGGATTACTTCTTCCAGAATATCCCATACTTCAGGGCGCTCAGATTCCACCATACGTTTTGCGGCTTTAATAGTGGTCGCAATACCGTAAATTTCGAGTTTCGCGTAGATGAATGGCTTGAACAATTCGAGCGCCATTTTCTTTGGTAGACCACATTGGTGAAGTTTTAGTTCTGGGCCAACCACGATTACCGAACGACCAGAATAATCCACACGTTTACCAAGCAGGTTCTGACGGAAACGACCCTGCTTACCTTTAAGCATGTCAGAAAGTGATTTCAGTGGACGCTTATTTGCACCAGTAATCACACGACCGCGACGGCCATTGTCAAACAGCGCGTCTACCGCTTCTTGCAACATACGTTTTTCGTTACGGATAATGATATCCGGCGCACGTAGTTCCAACAGGCGTTTCAGACGGTTGTTACGGTTAATTACACGGCGATACAAATCGTTCAGATCAGAGGTCGCAAAACGGCCACCATCCAATGGAACCAATGGGCGAAGCTCAGGTGGAATCACTGGAACAATATCCAGAATCATCCATTCTGGGCGGTTTTGTGATTCAACTAATGCATCTACCAGTTTAAGGCGTTTTACCAGTTTTTTGCGTTTTGCTTCTGAGGTGGTTTCACCCAGATCAATGCGCAGCTGGTCACGCTCAGCAGGCAGATCCAACGCCATAAGCATGGTTTTGATCGCTTCTGCACCAATTTGTGCAGTAAAGGCAGATTCACCATATTGGTCTTGCGCATCGTAATATTGTTCTTCGCTAAGAAGCTCACCCACGCTAAGACCACTAAGCCCCGCATCTACGACCATGTAAGATTCGAAGTAAAGCACCTTCTCAAGGTCTTTTAGCGTCATATCAAGCAACGTACCAATACGTGATGGCAGTGATTTCATGAACCAGATATGGGCAACCGGAGAAGCAAGGTCGATATGCCCCATACGTTCACGGCGTACTTTAGACGTAGTCACTTCCACACCGCATTTTTCACACACGATGCCACGATATTTCATGCGCTTATATTTACCGCACAGACATTCGTAATCCTTAATTGGGCCAAAGATGCGTGCACAGAACAGACCATCGCGCTCTGGTTTAAACGTACGATAGTTGATGGTTTCCGGCTTTTTCACTTCGCCGAATGACCAGCTGCGGATTTTCTCCGGGCTGGCGATAGAGATTTGGATCTCATCAAATTGTTTGGTCGCCGCTGCTTGCTGGTTACCAAAGAAACTCATCACTTCATTTGCCATATGCTTCCCTTTGCCTTGTGATCCCGGCCTTCACCGGGACTCATAAAATGTTATCACCTAATCGTTACTTCAGGTGTGAATTACGATTCTTTTTCTGCGAGCTCTACGTTTAAGCCAAGCGAGCGGAGCTCTTTGACCATCACATGGAATGATTCCGGAATACCAGACTCGAAGCTGTTATCGCCGCGCACGATTGATTCGTAAATCTTCGAGCGGCCCGCCACGTCATCCGATTTCACTGTCAGGATTTCCTGCAAGCTGTAAGCTGCGCCGTACGCCTGCAATGCCCAACACTCCATCTCACCGAAACGCTGACCACCGAACTGTGATTTACCACCAAGCGGTTGTTGCGTAACAAGCGAGTATGGGCCAATCGAACGCGCGTGAATTTTGTCGTCTACCAAGTGATGCAGTTTCAACATATAGATGTAACCCACCGTGGTTTTGCGATCAAACGCCTCACCCGTGCGACCATCATGCAACTGCACTTGGCCCGACGCATCCAGACCAGCCTTATCAAGCCAAGCCACAACGTCTTCTTCCTTGGCACCATCAAATACTGGTGTTGCAAATGGCACACCTTTTTTCAGGTTGCCTGCAAGTTCTAGTACCTCGCTATCCTTCATGGCATGGATTTCTTTTTTATTATCCTTATCGCCATAAGTATCTTCGAGGAAATCGCGGAGCTTTTTCACATCTGCTGATTTTGCATTTTGGCTTTGCACTTCATCAAGCACATCCTTGATCTGCTTACCAATACCTGCAGACGCCCAACCTAAGTGAGTCTCCAGAATCTGCCCTACATTCATACGGCTTGGTACACCGAGCGGATTAAGCACGATATCTACCTGTGTACCGTCTTCAAGATATGGCATATCTTCCACAGGAACGATACGAGAGATCACCCCTTTGTTACCATGGCGTCCGGCCATTTTATCGCCCGGCTGCAGCTTACGCTTCACCGCTACGAACACTTTAACCATCTTCAGTACGCCCGGCATCAAATCGTCACCAGCCTGTACCTTGCCTACTTTTTCTTCGAACTTGTGATTAATACGAGCTACCGCGCTATCAAGCTGTTTTTTCAGCGCTTCGATCTCGTTCATCACTTTGTTGTCTTTAACAGCGAACTGCCACCATTGACCCTTGCTATATTCTTCAAGGGTTTTCTCAGTAATAGTGCTGCCTACTTTAAAGCCTTTAGGGCCAGAGGTCGCTTTTTTACCAACAAGCAATTCTGGCAAGCTACCATAGACAAAACGTTCGATAATCACACGTTCATCGTCACGGTCTTTTGCCAGACGCTCAATTTCCGCTTTCTCGATAGAAAGCGCACGTTCGTCTTTTTCAATGCCGCGGCGAGAGAAAATACGCACACCCACAATCGTACCGGCCACACCTGGCGGCAGACGCAATGAAGAATCGCGCACATCAGAGGCTTTTTCACCGAAGATCGCACGTAAGAGTTTTTCTTCCGGCGTCATTGGTGATTCAGATTTTGGCGTTACTTTACCTACCAGAATATCACCCGGTTTGATTTCCGCACCTACATGCACCACACCAATTTCATCGAGGTTACGCAGCGCTTCCTCACCTACGTTTGGAATATCACGGGTAATTTCTTCGGCACCAAGTTTAGTATCACGTGCCATTACTTCGAATTCTTCAATATGAATCGAAGTGAATACGTCTTCCGATACAATACGCTCAGAAATCAGGATAGAATCCTCGAAGTTGTAACCGTTCCATGGCATGAACGCCACGAGCACGTTACGGCCAAGCGCCAACTCACCCAGATCCGTAGATGGGCCATCGGCGATCACGTCACCAGCCACCACAATATCACCCACCTTTACCAACGGACGTTGGTTCAGGCACGTTGATTGGTTGGAGCGGGTAAACTTAATCAGGTTGTAAATATCAACGCCCGGAGAACCATCTTCTGTAGATTCTGTCGTACGGATAACCACACGGCTGGCATCTACCTGATCAACAATACCGTTACGACGAGCAACGGTAGTCACACCAGAGTCTTTAGCCACGATTTCTTCCATACCGGTACCCACCAATGGTGCTTCTGCACGAAGCAACGGCACGGCTTGGCGTTGCATGTTTGAGCCCATCAATGCACGGTTCGCATCATCATTCTCAAGGAACGGAATCAGCGCAGCAGCAACTGATACGAGCTGTTTTGGCGCCACGTCGATAAAGTCGATTTCTTCCGGAGTAGCGAGCACAAAGTCACCATTCTTACGGCAAGACGTCAGCTCATCTACGAACCTACCTTTATCATCCAGCGGGCAGTTTGCCTGTGCAATAGAGTACTTACCCTCTTCCATTGCCGAAAGATAGATCACCTCATTGGTCACCTTACCACCAGATACTTTGCGGTACGGGCTTTCGATAAAGCCGTATTTATTTACGCGCGCATAGGTCGCCATAGAGTTGATCAGACCAATATTCGGTCCCTCAGGTGTTTCAATCGGGCAGATACGGCCATAATGCGTTGGATGCACGTCACGCACTTCAAAACCAGCACGTTCACGCGTCAGACCACCAGGGCCAAGCGCTGAAAGGCGGCGTTTATGCGTAATCTCAGACAGTGGGTTGGTTTGATCCATGAACTGAGAAAGCTGTGAAGAGCCAAAGAATTCACGAATACTTGCAGCCACCGGTTTCGCATTTACCAGGTCATGCGGCATCACTGTGTCGATATCCACGCTGGACATACGCTCAACAATCGAGCGCTCCATACGCAACAGACCGATACGGAATTGATTTTCCATCAACTCACCAACTGAGCGCACACGGCGGTTACCCAGATGATCAATATCGTCTACCACACCAACACCATCTTTCAGACCAACCAGAATTTTGATAGTACCGATAATGTCGTCTTTAGTGAGCGTGCCCACATCTTCTGCAGTAGAAAGATCCAGACGCGAGTTCATTTTTACACGACCTACCGCAGAAAGATCATAGCGTTCTGCCTCGAAGAATAGTGAGTTGAAGAGCGCTTCTGCCGCTTCAAATGTAGTCGGTTCACCCGGACGCATTACGCGGTAAATATCGATAAGCGCTTCTTCGCGGGTGGTGTTCTTATCGGCAGCAAGCGTGTTGCGCATGTATGCGCCCACGTTCACATAATCGATATCAAGCACTGGTACGGTTTTGGCACCTGCCTCTTCAAGTTGGGCAATTGATGCTTCAGTAATTTCATCACCCGCCTCGATATAAATCTCACCGGTTTTTTCATTGATGATGTCATTGGCAATAAATTTACCAATGAATTGCTCTTCAGTAACCAGATATTCTTTCAGGCCTGCTTCAGCAAGTTTCTTGATTGAACGAGCGTTCAGTTTTTTGCCTTCTTCCGCAACCACTTTGCCAGTTTTTGCATTCACCAGATCGTGCGCTAATTTAATACCCTTCCATTGTTCAGGCACAAATTTAGCAGTCCAGCCATCTTTGTGTTTTTTGTAGTCTGTCTTAGTATAGAACGTATCAAGGATCTCTTCGTTTTCCATACCCAGAGCACGCAGGAAAGTCGTCACATGAATTTTACGGCGACGGTCAATACGTGCGTTCACAAAGTCTTTTGCATCAAATTCAAAATCGAGCCATGAGCCACGATAAGGAATAATACGGGCAGAATAGAGGAACTTACCAGAGCTGTGCGTTTTACCTTTATCATGATCAAAGAACACGCCAGGCGAACGGTGCATTTGCGATACAATTACACGTTCGGTGCCGTTGATAATAAAGGTTCCGTTGTCGGTCATGAGCGGAATATCGCCCATGTAGACGTCTTGCTCTTTGATGTCTTTAATCTCGCGCGCACCGGTATCTTCGTCAACAATCCACACGATCAGGCGCAACGTTACGCGCAGTGGAGCAGAGAAGTTGATACCGCGGCTACGGCATTCATCCACGTCATATTTGGGAGCATCAAACGTGAAGTTCACGTATTCGAGCGTTGATGTTTCAGCAAAATCCTTAATCGGGAAGATCGATTGGAACACTGAATTCAGGCCAGTATTCTCACGTTCCTGTGCAGAAATATTGATCTGCAGGAACTGATCATAAGAGTTCTTTTGGACCTCGATCAGGTTAGGCATTGAAGTGATAGTCTCAATACGACCAAAACTTTTACGAATGCGTTTACGAGCAGTGAGTGACAGACGGGACTGTTGTGCCTGCGCCATAGGGAACCCCTTTACTTAAAAAATCAACGTGTACAAAAACAGCAAAAAGGGAGCGCCGCCATATGGCGACACTCCGTATTCGTTACCAAGAAGTGTGATTACTTAACTTCAACGGTAGCGCCAGCATCAGCAAGAGACTTTTGAATTTTCTCAGCTTCTTCTTTGCTTGCGCCTTCTTTCACAGGCTTAGGTGCACCTTCAACCAGGTCTTTTGCTTCTTTCAGGCCAAGACCAGTGATTTCACGTACCACTTTAATTACGGCGATCTTCTTATCTGCAGGTGCAGACGCAAGAATCACGTCGAATTCAGTTTTATCTTCAGCAGGCGCACCACCGGCAGCAGCGCCACCAGCAGCAGCTACAGCTACAGGAGCAGCAGCAGATACACCCCATTTTTCTTCTAAAAGCTTAGAAAGCTCAGCAGCTTCCATCACACTTAGTGCCGATAGCGTATCGACGATTTGTTCCAAATTAGCAGACATTGTTAACTCCCAACTTAATAAAAATTACAAATTTAAAAAATACCTTAGTCCGTTCAGTCTTTCTTTTCTGCCTTAGCGGCAATAACACGGGCGACCTGACCTCCCGGAGCCTGCAGCACACCAGCGATGCGCGTTGCAGGAGTTTGCAACATACCAACGATTTTCGCACGAAGCTCTTCAAGCGATGGTAGTTTCGACAATGCTTCAATACCTTTGACATCCAGCTTTTCTTCACCATAGGCACCACCCACGATAACCAGCCTGTCATTGGTTTTGGCAAAATCGACAATTCCTTTCGACACCGCTACCGGATCTTTAGAGGTAGCAATTGCCGCCGGACCCGAAAGCAAGTCCGTGATGTTTTCATAAGTCGTGTCTTTAGCTGCAAGTTTAGTCAGACGATTTTTCGTCACCTTAAACTCTGCACCGGCTTCACGCATCTTACTGCGCAACTCAGTCATTTCAGCTACAGTCAGACCATTATTATGCACAACCAACGCAATTGCCGCTTCCTTGAAGCGTGCATTAGTGGTTTCAATTTGTGCTTTCTTTTGTGCTCTGTTCATTGGCATAATTCGTTCCCCCTACGCTGCTTCGACATCGCTGAGGTCAAGCTTCACACCCAGACCCATGGTAGAGGATACCCCTACCTTTTTAATGTAACTACCTTTTACACCTTGCGGCTTAGCTTTTACCACCGCATCAATAAAGGCTTTAATATTTTGCTGAAGCTGTTCTTCGCTAAAGCTCGCCTTGCCCACACCTGCGTGGATGATAGCCGCTTTATCCAGACGGAATTCCACCTGACCAGACTTCGCCGCTTTTACAGCATCTTCAACATTTGGCGTCACCGTACCAAGCTTAGGGTTTGGCATCAGACCTTTCGGGCCTAGCACCTTACCGAGTTTACCTACCACACCCATCATATCCGGGCTGGCAATACAGCGATCAAAATCCGTAAATCCACCAGCGATTTTTTCACCAAGGTCTTCCGCACCCACGAAATCAGCACCAGCAGCCTTAGCTGCGTCCGCTTTATCGCCACGTGCGAACACGGCAACTTTTACTTCTTTACCTGTGCCATGAGGCATCGCCACCATGCCGCGAATCATCTGATCCGTTTGCGTGGCATCAATACCAGTATTAATTACTAGGTCGATGGTTTCATCAAATTTGCTGTTTGCATTAGACTTCACCAGCTTAATCGCTTCTGTAAGCGGATAACGCTTTTTAGTATCAACAGCAGAAAGAAGCGCCTTACGGCGTTTTGCAACTCTTGGCATTACGCAGCCTCCTCTACTTCTAGGCCCATGGATTGAGCCGTGCCGCGAATCATCATCGCTGCCGCATCAATATCATGCGCATTTAAATCTTTCATTTTTTGCTCAGCAATCTCATGAATTTGCTTCATGGTTACTTTGCCAACCGCTTTATCTTTACCTGGAGTTTGCGAACCCTTTTTAAGCTTGGCTGCTTTTTTCAGGAAGTAAGATACGGGCGGTGTTTTGGTTTCAAACGTAAAGGTGCGATCCTGAAACGCGGTAATCGTTACCGGAATCGGCGCGCCGGGCTCCATTTTCTGGGTAGCCGCGTTAAACGCTTTACAGAATTCCATGATGTTCAAACCACGCTGACCAAGAGCGGGACCTACTGGTGGCGAAGGATTCGCCTTACCGGCAGGGATTTGTAGCTTGATATAGCCAATAATCTTTTTTGCCATGTTCTTTTTCTTTCGAAGTGGTGTTAGCGCCCGCAACAGGCTTCAATTTCCGCCGCACGAGCTCCCAATACAAACGTCCCCCATATCGCGAGGGAGGCGGATTTATAGAGGAAGAATTTCCTAGATGCAAACATTAATTTAAGAAAAAGCTAGTATAATTGGTTAATATTCTGTTAATAAAATACTGCTTTTAGATTGATCTGCTGGCCGAAATAAATTATCTCACTGAAAAATAATTATATTATGACATCTTCTCATAGTGATAAAGTTAGAGGGAAGCGCCCCAAAGCCAATCCTTGGTGGCGCATGAACCCCGAAAAATACAATCTGCCCAGCTGGGCAGACCATTGTGAAGAAGGACTCCCTCATTCATCGGTTATGGAGATAGGTACTGCAACAGGAGAAGATTACCCCTATTTTCGTGCTGTACTAAAACCAGAACGTGTCTTTTTACAATATCTAGTCGCCCAAACCATCTGTAATGCTTCAATCACAGATAAGGCACATTTAGAGGCGATTGTCGGACGTATGTACAAAGAGCGCCTCAATGACTTCCGCATCGCCTTTGAAGAAGAAGGGGCTATTGAACCCGACTCGTTAGAGGAACGAAAGCGTTTAGCTGAGGAATTCTTTGACCATAAAAAGATGAGCAAACCGTACACGGTTAAGGATATCAGTACCAACTCTCAATATGACCATATTAGTTCGAGCCAGATCGATGAAATGGTGGAGTCACTCCGGGAAAGCGGGTTTGATGGCACAGAAAATGAAGCAAGAGCCATTGTATGCGGCCACCTTAAATCGATCGAAATGTTCGAAGATGAAGATTATGCCGAATACAATTTTGAAGAAGTCAAACAAACACTCGCCAGTTTCGAACAGACATATGACAAAATTCTCCTGACCATTGGTAAGGGCTATATGCCCGGATCTATTGATACAGGCAACCTTGCAGGGTTTAAAGATATTTTCGTAGCCGCAGTGACCAATGACTGGGTACAGAAAAAACGTGAGGCCTTTGCCAAGGGATTCGCCAAAAAAGCGATCAACGAAGAAATTGATGCAGGTCACTTAAAAGGCCTCGAGCCAGTGGCGGCTAAAGATCGCCATAATACCGTCATCACAGGCAATATTGCCTCCGGAAAAACGACGCTTCTAGCCAGATTGGAAAGAAAAGGTGAAGTCAACCGCAAAAACAGCATCATGATTGATATTGATGAATTCAGGGATCTGGAAAATATTGTGGGTAACGACATGTCAGACGTAGACTTTATTGCGCACCCTAATTCCAAGCATGAGAACAAGGAAAAAGATGCTGGTTTGCGTGCGCATGAAGAGTGCCACCAGATTCGTAGAAAAATACTCGATATTATTGATGAAAAAACAAAAGCTGATCAATCGCCGAATGTTGTAGTGATGACTGCGCTTGTATCTCCTCGTATGCGTAAATGGCTGACTGACGGAAACCCAAACACTAAAGTGTATATGCTGTATAATGATCCTGATACAGCACTTAAGAATGCCTATGACCGTCAGAACCTTATTGATAGATCTGTTTCTACTCGGCGCGTACTTGCATCTAATAAAAATACCGCCGATGCACTACATTACATTTTTTGTGTAGAAACAGAGCGTGGGAATAATCTGTCGCTCGAGGTCATTGACACCACAGACGCTACCGTTACTGATGGAAAATCTGGTGCTATCATGAAGGGCGACAAAGTAGTGGTTCGCGCCGATTCAGAGCACAAAGTGCATATATATGATATTGATCGGTTCCGTAGAATTTATGAAGGGCGCTACATTGATGTAGATGCCAAAAGGCCAGACAAGAAAAAACTGTATAAGTTTCTTCCTGAAGCGGAATCTCTAGAAAAGAACTATCGCCTACTCTTCAGGCCACATGAAATCACCTTTCATGCACGAAAAGGCCAAAGAGACTTAGAAGCGACTAAACCCGCCGGATCAGATCAAATCACAGATGGGTATTTTCATACCGTTATGCAAAGTGCGCCCGGCTTAAAATCTATATATGCTGGCGTTCCCTCTACAGAACGAAGCCTTTAGGCCACCTTCTCTACTTGACTATAATCCAAATCAACTGGTGTAGGGCGACCAAAGATAGACACGGATACTTTCACGCGTTCTTTTTCTTCATCTACGGAATCGATCAGGCCGGTAAATGTATCAAACGGACCATCGATAATTTTGACATTCTCGCCCACTTCGAAATGCAGGGTCGATTTCGGATGTTCGATACCTTCGCGCACCTGTGCGAAAATTGCTTCCGCTTCTTTTTCCGTAATCGGTACAGGCTTGCCGCCTTTACCACCGCCCAAGAAGCCGGTCACCTTCGCCGTGTTTTTCACCATGTGCCAGGTCGGGTCTGTCAGCTCCATTTTCACCATCACATAACCCGGGAAGAACTTGCGCTCTGCCTGCATTTTTTTACCGCGGCGCACCTCAGTCACTTCCTCAACTGGAACCACCACATCTTCAATGAGGTTGGTCAGTTCTTTTTGCACAGCTTGTTCTTTGATTGCTTGTGCTACTTTTTTTTCAAACCCTGAATGGGCATGTACAATATACCAGCGGGCAGCCATTGCTATTCTCCTAAATTCCAATAATCCAGCGCACCAATGCGCTGATAATCATATCTACCACCACGAAAAACGTCGCGGCCAATCCTGCCAGTACTATTACCATAAGGGTCGACACACTGGCTTCCTTGCGGGTTGGCCAAGTTACCTTGCCCATTTCCTGACGCACTTCGCGGATGAATTTAGCGGGATTGATGCTGGCCATCGGTGTCGATTCTCTCTTGGTTAAAATACGGGGAAGGACGGTTTTATAGCGCAAAAAACACAGATTGCAAGCCCAATCATGACTATAAGACAGGATTATATTCAAAGCCCATTGTGCTATCTACCATATGCTCAGGGTTCGATGGCTCCATGTAGATGATAATGAATCTTAGTTGCATCTTTATATATTAGCTACTATGTATCCCTTCCTGAGCGTGAAAAAGCGAACATAAAGGCAAAGACTTATGAGACTCCATCTGGCAATATTATTTACTATTTTACAGCTGTTTAGCATCCCCGCTTCGGCGCTGGAACAGGTCAATATATACTCGGCGCAAAAAGAACATTTAATTCGCCCAATACTGGATGTATTTGAAAAACAGAGCGGAATTAAGGTCAATGTCACCACAGGCAAGAAGGCTGAGCTTATTTCACGGCTTGCACTTGAAGGTAAGAATACGCCTGCGGACATATTGCTGACTGCGGACATAGGCAATATTTACCAAGCCAAGAAGCAGGGTTTACTGCAGCCTATAGTATCTAAAGTTCTTACAGATAAGATACCCGCACATCTGCGTGATCCTGAAAATATCTGGTATGGTTTCACTGTGCGTGCTCGCACTATTTTTTACAACAATCAATTAACCAACGCCGAAGCAATCGGCAGTTATCTACAGCTTGCTGATCCCAAATGGAAAGGCAAATTGCTGATTCGCTCATCATCAAATATCTACAACCAATCGTTAGTCGCATTTATGTTGCATCAATATGGCGAAGAAAAAACACTCGCATGGGCAAAGGGTGTTGTCGCTAATATGGCGCGCCCACCGCAAGGGGGGGATACAGACCAACTGCGTGCACTTGCCGCTGGCGAAGGTGAAATAGCCGTTGCGAATACGTATTACTACGGCCGCTTGTTGGGCGGTGACGAGTCCGTGCAAGATACGCACGTACAAGAACGTGTAGGTATTATTTTCCCTGACCAGCAAGATGCCGGTATGCATGTAAACATTCGCGGAGGTGGAGTAACTGCGCATGCAAAGAACAAAGAAAACGCTATTAAATTACTTGAGTTCCTAACCACTGATGAAGCACAAAAATATTTTGCCCATCATAATTTTGAGTACCCTGCGGTTGCTAACGTGAAGGCGCATCCCGTTGTTGAGAAATGGATGAAAGCCAAGCAATATGATGCTAATCTGGAAGCACTTGGCAAACTACAAACACAGGCTGTAGCAATTATGGATAAGGCGGGCTGGAAGTAATGTTATGTCGGCGTTTGGGTTCACTGCCGGTAATACTGCTTGCCTGTATAATCTCCATTCCGACATTATCGGTATTTTTAGCGTGGTTGTTTCCTGCCGAACAAAGTTTCGCACATATTATTTCACAGGGCTTACTTCTAGATTACAGCAAAAATAGCCTCATCATTGCAAGCATTACGGGTGCGCTCGCCCTCACCATTGGAACGCTATCCGCCTGGGCGGTCACTATGTGGAACTTTCCTGCCAGCAGGCTATTGTCTTGGTTATTAGTGCTCCCGTTTGCTATGCCGGCCTATGTAGCAGCGATGATATATGGACATGGTCTGGAAGGTGCGGGCCCCATACAAACATGGCTGCGTGAGTCTTTCAACCTTGCACATGGTGACTATTATTTTCCTGCCATTCGATCTACCGGTGGGGTTATATTCATTCTCACCATCACGCTTTATCCCTATAGTTATTTGCTCGCTCGCGGTGCATTCATTTTGCAATCAAGGCAAATGTTAGACACGGCAGAAATGCTCGGGCTTAATAAAAGACAATTACTTACTCGCGTTGCGCTACCCATAGCGCGCCCTGCTCTTATTGTTGGCGTGGCATTGATCATGATGGAAGCACTGGCGGATTATGGCGTGGTATCGCTATATGGCATATCAACTTTCACCACCGGCATGTATCGCTTGTGGCATAGTTTTTATGATCCAATGGCAGCTGCAAGGCTTGCAAGCATCTTGCTTGTATTTGTCTTGGGGCTATTGTGGCTAGAGAAAGTAGCACGCAGGCAAGCACGCTACGACAATAGCACTGCGATATATCACCCTCTGGCCCCTACTACATTACCCTCACCTTTTGGTTGGCTCGTAGCTGGGTTATGCTTTGTGCCTGTATTATTGGGCTTCATTATTCCTGCCTGTGTGTTGCTCTATTACAGTGTGTCTCACACAGACGTGTTCTTTGATATAAAAACCTGGCAGGCAACACTCAATGCTATAACCGTAGCGCTGTTAACCGCCCTTATTGCAACCGTGGTTGGCCTAATTTTTTCTTACCAGTTGCGCAGCAAATCGGGGGTAATGACAAAAAGCATCATACGCATTGCCACATCTGGTTATGCGCTACCAGGCACTGTGATTGCTGTGGGTACACTGCTATTCCTTGTAACACTTCAAAATGATGTATTTGATGGAAACATATTCATCATCGGCACTATCATTGGTGTTGTCTGGGCGTGTGTGATGCGCTTCCTCACCATCAGCTTTAATGCAACAGAAGCAGAGCTAACGCGTATTACTCCTTCCATGGATGATGCGGCGACTATGCTAGGAACGAATCGCTGGCAAATCCTCAGGCATATTCATTTTCCCATGCTGAAGACCAGTCTGATTATTGGTTTCTTGCTCGTGTTCATTGATACGTTAAAGGAGCTCCCCGCTACGCTCTTGCTTCGCCCGTTTAATTTCGATACCCTTGCTATCCGCACCTACGAGCTCGCTAGCGATGATTTACTGCCACATGCGGCAGCAACTGGTATCGTGTTAGTGTTGATTAGCCTTGTGCCCGTATGGTTGTTAAAGGGCAAAATTCTAAACGCTAAACCTATGGCGAGTTATGACTGATTTACTGGTAGAACATATCAGCTTCGCGTACGGTAATACGCAGATCCTAAAGGATGTGTCGTTTACTGCGAAATCCGGTGAGCTGACTTGCCTAATCGGACCTTCGGGTTGTGGAAAAACCACCTTGCTCCGTCTTATTGCAGGGTTAGAGCCTATCCAGCAAGGACATATAAAAATGGGTAATGAGGCGCTAAATCTTGTCCCCGCACGAAAACGTCGTATTGGTTTTGTCTTTCAGCAGCCCTCTCTTTTTCCACACTTAAGTGTTCGTGATAACATAACATTCGGTATACGTGACATAAGTAAGTCAGAGCAAATAGCGCGCAGCGATGAACTACTGGAAATGATTGAGCTTAAAGATTTAGCGGGGCGCTTCCCACACCAACTGTCAGGTGGACAACAACAACGTGTATCGCTTGCACGTGCCTTAGCCCCCAAGCCACGCCTGATGCTATTGGATGAGCCCTTTGCACATCTAGATCATGATCTACTTGCCCATATGCACGAGCATGTTGTTAACATTCTCAAATCTTCACACATCCCCACCATCATGGTCACACACGACCCCAATGAAGCAGATACGACTGCCGATAAAATAGTGAAGCTTAAAGCGCAGACAGCCTAAAAATGGCAGGGGCGACAGGGTTCGAACCTGCGACCTACGGTTTTGGAGACCGTCGCTCTACCAACTGAGCTACACCCCTATAACTGCCCGAATGGGAAGGCATTCATAGCAGAGCCGGCCGGTTTGTCCAGCCTACAAAATAAAAAAAGGGCCGGGATAATCCCGACCCTTTCTTAAAGCTAGAAGGATAGTGACTACCCCTCAATCTTGCTCACGACGCCGGCGCCGACGGTACGGCCACCTTCGCGGATCGCAAAACGAAGACCTTCTTCCATCGCAATCGGTGTAATCAGCTCAACATCCATCGCGATGTTATCGCCTGGCATTACCATCTCAGTGCCTTCAGGCAGCTTGATCGAGCCAGTCACG